>NZ_KV802350.1:0-67534 GCF_001810665.1 Brevibacterium sp. HMSC063G07 | reverse complement strand
CACCAGCCTGTACAGGCTGGTGCCCTCCACTGTCGCTGGTGCCCGTCGTGCTACGGGCGGTCGACCTCGGGAACATGCAGATCTGTGTGGCCGAGCTGGCGCATGAGGTCGGCAAGGTCGAAGTAGGCGGCGCGCTCGACGATGTGGTCGCCCTCGAACCGGTCGATACCGATCGCGGTGAAGTCGGCCCGGTTGCCGCTGGGCGGCAGGCCGCGGAAGGGGCCGGTCTGGGTGCCGATGCATCTCACGCGGGTGACCACCACGTCACCTTCCGCGGTCTGCTCTTGGACGCGGTCGTCCATGTCCGGGAAGGCGGTCCGGAAGGCACGGACCCATTCGCGGACGCCATCGGGTCCGCGGAGATCGAATTGGGGCCAGTAGAAGTCGGGGGCGAAGACCTCGTCGGCGAGTTCGAGTCGGTTGTTGGTGATGATCTCCTCGAAGAGGATGGCAGCGCGTTCCTTGCGACGCGTGAGCAGATCGATGTCGGTCATGGTGTTCCTTTCTGGGTGAGGGTGGAAGCGAGACGGCGAAGACGGTCGCCGATCGCGATTTGAACATCGGGGTTGGTGAAGAGGAAGAAGTGCTCGCCGTCGAAGGTCTGCGCCGTTGAGCCCGCATGGGTGAGGCGCTTCCAGGAGTGGACGGCCTTGGGTGGAGCTACAGGATCGTCGTTGCCGGCGAGCGTGTGGAGCACGGTCTGGTCGAGTGGCTCGGGATTCCTTGCGTGGAGTTCGTCGCTGAATGCGACGTCTTCGCGCAATCGGGCAACGGCCATCTCCCGCAGGGCTGGATGCGTCTGGAACTCCCGCGGAAGAGCTCCCCATTCAGCGACCTGCTTCAGAAGTTCCTCGTCGGTCATGCTCCGTCGCGACGGGTGAGCGCGACCGGACGGGGCACGGCGGCCGGAGAGGAAGCACACCTGGGGCGGCTGCCCCTTCTCCTCCGCCCGCTTGGCGAGTGCGAAGGCGAGGCCAGCCCCGTAGCTATGCCCCAGGAGTCCCCAGTCCGGCTGGGCACGATCAGCGATCATCTCCCAGAGATGGTCGATGAGGTCATCGACCGAGCCAGGTCGGCGTGCGGTGTTGCGTCCCCTGCCGGGCAGGTCGAGGGGCACGACCTCGGCCAACGGTGGTAGATCGACCTGGAGCTTGGCGTAGGCAGTGGATGCGGTGCCTCCTGCATAGGCCAGGGCGAATAGTTGCATGCAGCTCACCCGGCCACGCGCTGGGCGGCCTGTTGCCGCTCGGTCTCGAGACGCTGGTCGATCGCGGCATATTCCTGCTGCATCCGCGCGATCGCTTCGTCGAGGTCGATGACCGTCGGCAGGTCGAGCAGGGACACGATCGTCTGCACGCGCGATTCGAGGGTACCGCTGACGCGGTGGAGCGGGATGTCGAGATCGGAGGCGGCATCCCAGAGGATCTCGTCGCAGTAGCTGCGGAAATCCTCATTCATCGGTCGGTGGCCGTCATCGGAAATCGGGCGCTCGTTCTCGAGGTGGATCATGACGTCGTAGCTGGCCTTGACATGCTGCTTGAAGGCGTGCTCGTACTGGTCGACGACTTCATGGAAGAAGCCCATGTCGGGCCAGTCGACCTGGTTGGGGCGGTCGGGGTCGGTGGGGTTCATTCCGAACCGCGTGCGTGCGAGTCCATAGGCCCATTCCTGGAGCGAGGAGCCGTCGGAGAGGTAGGGGTCGCCGAGGGTTGCCTCGGCCACTGCGCGGCCGCAGTGACGGCGCATCATGAGCTGTAGGAACTCGGCGGGGGTGACCTCGGACAGCCGTTTGCCGGGTACGGCGTCGGGCATGATCTCGCGGATGGCCTTTGCCAGTGTCCGGGGAATGCCGGTGTAGTGGGACAGGCACATGGTTGTGGAGGTTTTTCCGGTCGAGTACGTGCCGGAGATAGAAATCCTCATCGCGTGTTTCCTTCCAGGTGTCGGATGCGGTGGGCGAAGGTGGCAGACATTGTGATTCCGCCGGACTCGCCGCGGAAGTCGAGGTTGCGCCACGTTCCCGTTGGCAGATCGAGGAGTTGATGGTCGGCGATGCGCAGCTCCGCGCCAGTCTCTGCCGCAGTCGTCTCGCGGCTCGTGGAGGCGGTGCTCGGGCGAAGGATGAGCTGTTGCATCCAGAGCGTGTCGGAGTGGGCGCGGTCGATCTGGTCGAGTTCGTACATCAGCACCTGCCCGAGCTGCAGCAAGGACACGAATGCGTCGATGAAGGTCGCTGGTCCCGGTGCATGGGAAGCTCGGGTGCCACAGGCGCCGCTGTGATGGAGTCCGATGCTCGCGTGAGCGACGAGCGACTCTGTGTCGGCAGTTACGGTGCGGATACTCTGCTCGTCTTCCCGGTAGCCGGATCCCCAGTGCCGAGTCGGATCCTCATCGAGGAGCGCATAGTCGATGACGCCGGCGGCAGGCGCAGAAGGCGCAGGATGTCGGAGGACGACTCGGGTTTGCATGACACCCACCTGCACGATGATCGTGGAATCGACCTCACCGTCTTCGCCGTCGAGCGCCGGCGTGGTCTTCTTCAGGGTCGCGCGCAGTGGCAGCCCGTTGAGAGATTCTTCGGGGCGAGTGCCTGCCCGCACGGTCAGCTTCCGGATCATGGCCGTTTGGACCTCGTCGGGAGTGAGGCCGACCAGATCGGTCAGCAGAGCCTCAGCGCTGCGGACCCCCCAGGATCATCACGTCCACGGTCGACAGGTGAGGGCGCAGATCGGAGTCGGCCTTCTTGCGGGACCAGTCCGTCGGGTAAGCGACGTCGACGGCTGCGGCGAGATCGGCATCGGTGTCGGTGCCCAGGGGGTGGATCCGGTAGGTTGATCGGCGGTATCCGCTGCCGAAGAACCGCTGTCGGGCGGGTCCGAGGTAGTCGTCGATCGAGGCGAGTTCGATGACATCTCCGGGGTGGGTTGAGGTTGCTGCTCGGAGCTCAGGCGTCATGGGGCTTCACCTCCGCGTAGGCGGCGATCAGATCGCCGACCGTGTGGATGTCGACGATGGCGTGGGAGCCATCGGAGAACGGATCGCGCCCGAAATCCTGCTCGAGGTTCACGATGAGGCGAGCGAGCATGAGCGAGTTCAGGCCGATATCAGTCAGTGCTGAGTCCTCGGTGATCTCGATGTCGTCGTCGAGCCCGTCGCCGAGGATGTCGGTGATGGTGGTCATGATGTCGGTGGTGACGCGGGAAACGGTCAGCATGTCAGTCCTCCGTCGATAACGATGGTTTGTGCGGTTACGAACGTGGTCGATGGGTTGGTGAGGAAGTCGAAGGCGGGCAGGACGTCGTCGACGGTTCCGAGACGTCCCAAGGGCGTGCGTCGCGTGATGCGGTCGAGGTTGCGGTCGGTGACATTCGCCGAGAGATCACTGGCGAAGTAGCCCGGCATGAGGGTATTCACGCGGATCTGCTCCGGCCCGAGTTCGCGTGCGAGGCTCGCGGTCAGTCCCTCGATGCCCGCCTTCGCGGCTGAGTAGGTCGCGACCCCGCGGTTGCCGCGGATCGCGTTGATCGAGGAGATGTTGATGATGTTGCCTCCGCCATTGCCGAGCATGAGACGTGCGCACGCCTTGGTTGCATGCAGCAGACCGAGGAGATTGACGTCCACTGTCGTGGCCGTGATCTCGTCGGGCTCGGTGACGAACAGGTTCTGATGGAGCAGTCCGGCGTTGTTCACGAGAAGCTCGAGGCGGGTACCCGGCGGGCGTGCTCGCAGCGCCTGCTTGATCGTGCCTGGGTCGGTGAGGTCTACCGCATGCCAACGCGCCCGCTCGGGGTACTCGGCGAGGAGCTGGTCGGTGCGCTCTGACATGTTCCGGCTCCAGAGGTCGACGTGCCAGTCGCTGTCGAGCAGCCGCTGCGCCAAGGCAGCTCCGAGCATGCCGGAGGCACCGGTGACGACGGCGTGGCGGTGGATCTGGGCCGCTGAGGTCGCGCTCATGCGCGTGCCTTCTTGAATCGCTTGGAGTGCAGATCGTCGGTGGAGAAGTCGACGATGGCCGGCACCTTGTAGTCCTCGAGCTTTGCAGCGCAGTGTCGTCGGACATCGTGCTTGAGCCGCCGGGAGTCAGTGCCCGGGGCTGGCTTGATGCGGGCGCGAACGATCTCACCGGTCACGGCGTTGGGGTGTCCGGACACGAGCACGTCCGCGACTCCCTCGACTTCCAGTAGTGCGGACTCGACCTCGCTCGGGTAGACCTTGAGTCCTCCGACGTTGATGATCTCGGACTTCCGGCCGAGGATCTTCACGTAGTCGCCGTCGACCTCAACCTGGTCCTGCGTGTTGAAGAAGCCGTCCTCGTCAAAGAAGTACGGAGCGTTGAGGTAGCCCAGCATCGCCCGGTCGGACTTGACCCACAGCGTGCCGTCAACGATCTTGTGCTCGAAGCCGGCGCCGCCGAGCTTGACCCACAGCGAGTCGTTCGACTTCGACTTGGTCGACATGATGCCGAGTTCCGAGAGACCGTATGTCTGCTTGAGGCGCACTCCTGGGAGCGCCTCGTGGAGCTTGCGCAGCGTGTGTTCCGGCATCGGCTCGGTGCCATAGGTGATCACCTTGAGGCTCGACAGGTCGTACTGCCCGAGCTTGCGTCCGATGAGGCACATCGTGAGGAACGTCGGCGTCGTCGGCAGGACCTCGACACGCGCGTCCTGCACGACGCTGAGCACCTCGTCCGGGGTCCGGTCGCGCACCGTAACGATGGTGCTGCCGTGGGCCAACGCGTGGAACAGCGTGTTGACGCCGCCGATGTGGTCGAAGCCCAGGAAGGTGATCGTGCGGTGAGGCTTGCTGTTCGAGTGTTCGTACGCACTGACGAGCTTGTCGAAGTCGAGAACGGAACCCTTGCTGTTACCCGTCGTGCCCGAGCTGAACAGGACGAGTCCGGCGGCACCGCGATCACGGAGGGTGCGGTACAGATCGGACGGTTGCCCGTCGGCAACCTCGAGTGGACTGACCACGGGACGGGAGTTCGTGAGCGTGATGAGGAACCGTGCTGCACTGACCGCGAGGATCTCCTCTCGCTTCTCCTCCGGCAGAGAGCTGATCGGCACCGTGATCGCCTTGATCTCGAGCAAGGCGATGAGCGCTGCCACGCTGGCAACGCTGTAGTCAGCCTCCAGGGCCACTACGTCGCCGGACCGCACGCCCGCCTCCGACAGGCGCTCGGTCCAGATCCGGCGCTCACGATTCAGGCTCCCGTAGGTCGTCACCCGCGCACCACTGACGATCGCCGGCTCCTCGCCGAGGGTCGCAAGTGCTGTCTGCAACTTCGAGCTCATTCTTCGTCCTCCCTTCCTGCCGAGTCCCGCAAGGACTTCGGCGCATGTCCAACGGTTACGTTGGTTCCAACGGTCTCGTTGTAGATTGGAGCTGTCAACTTAGATGTCGCTGTGTTACGTAATCGTTACTTGCGGGCCCGGGTGCCACGGCGGGGCCCGAGGATGGAGTGGAAGTGATGGACGAGCGCCTCACCAGCACCAACAGGTCGCATCGGACCTCCGAGCTCGAGGTTCCGGCAAGTTCCGCTGCGGTTACGGGTTTGTCAGCGAACCAGGCGATGCCGTTCTCTGGCGCGGCGATCGGCCAGCAGATCGATCGACAGTGCCCGGTGGGCCTGGTGGCCGAGGGGGCGAACATCGCAGATCAGGGGGCGGGTCTGTTCCCCGACGAAGCGGCTGAAGTCCGTCACTCGCCCCGGTCACGGCAAGCGGAGTTCTCGACCGCGCGTGCGTGTGCAAGGAGGGCCCTGGCAAGGCTCGGCGGCCCGCAGGTGTCGTTGCCCGTAGGTCGACATCGTGCGCCCGAGTGGCCGCAGGACTATGTCGGCAGTCTCTCTCACTGCGCCGATGTGGCGGTGGCTCTCGTGGCCGAGGCTGCACGTTTTGCGGGGGCGGGAATCGACATCGAGACCATCTCTGCTGTGCCTGAGACTCTGGTCGAACGCATCGCGACCGCTGACGAGCGCATCATGCTCACACAGCTGGATCGAGACGAGTCGTCGATCCCCTGGGGTCTGCTCCTGTTCAGCGCCAAGGAGAGCGTCTACAAGTGCTGCTATCAGACTACCGGGCACCGTATTTCGTTCCGTGACATCTCGATACGGGTCAACGCGGACGGTTCGCTGCACGCCTGGCCGGCAGGCGCGAGGTCTGCGTCGAGAGATGGGCTTACTTCTGGGACGGAGGGTCTGTGGACCGTGGCCGGTACGCATGTGATAACCGCCGTGTGGCAACAGACCGATACCAACGACGAAGTGGAAGGTATACGTTCACGGGCTGCCTTATCGCCGTGGTACTGCGGGGGCTCTGATTTCTCACGGATGCCAAGTCCCTCGGTCGGATTCGTTCGCTCCCGCCCATCACGGAATGACTGCTGGTAAGCGCGGCAGGAGGTGGCGAGTGGGTCGATTCTCTGCGGTCGTGGCCCGGACGGAGACGACCCTGCGTCCGACGGAGGCGCGCGCCTTTGACTACGTGCGATTCATCTTCATTCGCGCCGGCACCGCCGTCCTCTTCGGCGATGTTGGCGAGCGTCCGGTTCGGGCCGGGGATGTCGTCGTTCTGGCGCCAAACACGCTGTGCGGGAGCCATCCTGAAGGTTCGCTCACTACGACGACCATCTATGCCGAGCTAGACTATCTGGTCGATCAGACGTTCTGGCAGCATGCTGACGCTCTTGTGGACCGGCATCACGCTTGGGAGTTCATTTCCTGCCGTTTCCCTGACTCCGCGCACATCGTGCACATCGGTTCGTCGCGACTGGACCTCATGCTCCCGTGGCTCGACCAACTTGTGGAGTTAAGCCTTGACGGCGCCACACCCGAACACTTCTTCCGTGTGCAGGCGTGCTTCGCATCCATCCTCGATGCACTTGCTCCATTCTTCGATGCACAAGGAACTCGACCCTGCTACTCGCCGAACTTGAGTCCGTCTTCACGATACTTCCGACCAGTGCGAATCGAAGCGGTGCATATGCGACGTGTTCTTGAAACTGACATGACCCGCCGGTGGACAATAACGCAGTTGGCAGCGGAGGTGCATCTATCGCCTTCGCAGGCCCATCGCATCTTCGTCCAGGCCTATGGTCAAACACCCCTGGGATATCAATCGATGGTCAGGGCGCGCGAGATGGCACGACTCCTCCGTAGGACCAACTTGCCGGTTCAGGAGATCGCCGGGAGAGTCGGGTGGAACGATCGAAGTCACGCTGCTCGCGTGTTCCACCGCTTGATCGGCGTCAATCCGACCCGGTACCGGAAGTTCCTCGACGACATTCGACCGCGAGGCCGATCATAGCGTCTCTGAGGGTGATATAAGCCCCCTTCCCACAGGCACCTCGTGACGACCGATTCGATGGTCTATACCGGACTGTCCCCGTCGTCAGGTCTGGCCTGGCAGTCGCGATCGACCAGCACGAGGAACAACTTCCTGCACTGTCCGACCGGCCCGACGCACCTTGAAGGTAAGGGGCCGCACACCTCGCCGGCCCCTCGGAGAGGAGGCCGGACGAATGCCAACGAGGACAGAACACCACGGTCGCAGATCCCGCGCGAGCATCGACCTCGCACCACGATATCGACGGTCGCTTGCCGCAGTCGCATCTTGGCCTGGCGTGTCTCCTGCACCGTTTCCGCGGCCAATGAGCGGAGGCCGTGGTGGCTGAGCACGATGCGGTCTCCGCAGTCCTGGTGCACCTGAATGAGTCTTGGTCGCTGTCGACAACGGCCCGGGAGCTCGCTCGGTCGGGGATGCCAGTCTTCCCCTGCGTACCGTACGAGAAGCGACCTCTCACACCGCGCGGGTTTCACGACGCAAGCACGAACCTCGACCAGGTCGAGACGTGGTGGCGGCATGCGCCGCTGGCATCGATCGGCATCCCCACCGGTCAGGCATCGGGCATAGTCGCTGTCGACGTCGACCGACACGGGCGGGTCGATGGGTATCAGGCGATGCGCCGGGCGCAGCAGGCCGGGCTCGTGTCCGGGTGGGAGATGCTGGTGCGCACCCCCACAGGTGGTATGCACGCCTACTATCCTGCGGCGCCGGGTGTCGAGCAGCGCTCGTGGCAGGCCGGGCGGGCGGGCGTGGACTTCCGGGGTGACGGCGGGTACGTCATCGTCCCGCCCTCCCTGCGGTCCGTCTCCGGGTCGACGGTCTCCTACCGGGTCGAGTCGGTCAATCCCGGCCCGTCGTCGACGATCGACTCCGAGGCGCTGCGGAACTTCCTCGACCCCCGGCCCGCACCCCGGCCGGTGGCGAATCCAGGACTCCGGCGCGAGGCCGATGCCGAACGCCTGGCCGCTTGGGTGGCGAACCGGCAGGAGGGCGAACGCAACGCGGGCCTGTTCTGGGCGGCCTGCCGCCTGGCCGAGAACGGGGTCGCCCCCTCGGATGCCCTCGACGTCCTCGCCGACGCCGCGGGACACGCTGGGCTCGGTGACCGGGAGGTCACCCGGACGGTGCGATCGGCCTACCGCACGGTCTCCGGCCCGGCACACGGGCACGCCTCTGCCGATGGTCCGCCGGAGCAGTCGGTGCGGCGAACCGTTCAGCCCGCAACAGCGGTAGGTCGGGGGCTGTGATGGCCATGCTGTCAGGGGATCGTCGATGGCCGGTAGTGATCGCAGCTGGCGGCACGATCATGATCGCGGCCGGGGCGTTCTGGCTGTCGTTCACGGCGCTGGCGGATCTCGCTCACCGCTCCGGGATCGCGGCAGAGCAGGCATGGACGTGGCCGCTGCTGGTCGATGGGCTGATCGTGGTCTCCACGGTCGCGGCGGTCGCCTTGGACGGGCACCGCACGGCGTGGTACCCGTGGTCGCTCCTGGTCGCCGGCGCGGTGGTGTCGGTGACGGCGAACGCGCTGCACGCGGTCGTCGCCGGAGCCTCGAACGTGCCCGCGGCCCTGGCCGCCGTGGTCGCCGCGGTGCCGCCGATCACGCTGTTGGCGAGCACCCACCTGACGACCGTGCTCATCCGCTCGACCCAGCCCGGCAGCCCACCCACCCCGGCGCCGCAGACGACCGTTCCTGACCCGGGCCCACAAGGCATCAGCACTCCGGTAGGCCCCGCCTTGCCTGCGCCGCTCCAAACCGCACCTCCGGAGCCGTCCTCGGCCACCGACAACGCGCACACGAGAGAAACCGACAGCGGCGCGGCGGGCGATGCATCGAGAACAGATGCCGATCCGAAGAGCACGGCGAGCAGCGAGGTGCCGGGCGGGTCGGATCGGCGTGAGCGGGCGGCCGTGTTGCGTGCTGAGGGGTGGTCGAACCGGCGTATCGCCGCCGAGCTCGAGGTGCATCCGAGCACGGTGGGGCGCTGGCTTGGCCGCGAGTACCTCTCCGATACCACCGGGGAGCAGGAAGAGACCGGCTCCTCGCCAGAGACGGAAGGAGATCCGCGATGAGCAGTCAGGACGACCTCGAGCGCCCCGATCCTTACGAGCAGGAACGCGCCCGGGAACCGCACGAGACGAAGACGGGACCGGAGTCGGGGCTGGAGCCGGCTGGAACGCCGGACGCGGTGGAAGAAGCCAGCGTCACCGAGAAGACCGACGAGGTGGAGAAGGCCCAGAAGCACCGGGCCCGGGGCGTGGAGTGGGTGCGCATGTCGGACCTGATGTCGCGGCAGACCTCCCGTGTCGCCGGGCGTGGGATCGATCTGCACACCGAGCTGACCCACCGCATCCGCGACCCGCTGCTCGAGCGGACGAAAGCCGCCGCGCGCAAGCTGTCGCCGGTGGCTGCGTTCGGCCGGCGTGGTGGCGTCGACCGTGGTGCTACCCGCTCCGGGGTCGGGATGAGCTGAGGCAAGAGAGCACGGTCATGGACACCAGGGTCTTCCTCGACAGCGGCATCGCCCGCGGTGGGCTCACGCGTGCACCTGTCCTGCAGGAGGTGCCGACCATGACAACGCACACAACCCAGTCGAAACAGGACAGGCCCAGGGGCGAAGACTTCACGAGCAGCGAGGGACTGCGGAAGCTCTTGCACCGGCTCCACCAGGCCGGGCCGGGGGCATGGATTCACGACCCGGTCGCCGCGGAGCTGATGCAGTTCACCGCGGAGAAGTACCGGGCCCTGGCCCAGAAGCATCACCTCGACCCCTGGGAGGCCGTGACCGCGGCGTTCGAGGTGATGCGCAAACGCGCCACCCGGGAGGCCGGCGACCCGTGGGCGGTGGTCACGCACGCCGTGCGCATCACCTGCGTCGCCGAAGAGCGCGGGCAGGGCATGCTCTGCTCCACCCACCAGGCCCGCCGCCCCGAGTTCTCCGTCTTCCATGACGCCGAACGCTTCGCCGACCGCGACGAGGACAACCCGCTCATCGACTTCCACCCCGCCTTCCAGGTCACCGACCACCACCTCGGCGACGAGGCCGAGGAACCGGCCACGGCGCTTGCGGACACGGCGATGAGCGCGAGCGCGGCCATGGACGAGGCGATCCGCTTGTTCATCCGCCTGGAATGGCCCGAACCGGCAGCCCGGGCCGGTATCGAGCACGTGTGCCAGGCCCTGGCCCGGGCCGGGAGCAGGCAGACCGCCTACGAGGCGCTACGCCGGGACCGGCATGCCCGCGCTCTGCTTGACCTGCCGAAGAAGTCGTGGTCGGCCCTGCTGAAGGTCCTGCTCGGCAACCCGAACCCGGCCTACGCCGCGACCGGGCTGGGCAAGGGCATCTTGCTGCGCCTGCTCATCGGCGAGACCGTGCCGGTGCTGCTGCGCGATGACGACCTCGTGCTCACGATCGCGCTGTCGGCGCCGGGAGGAGCACCGGCGTGAGCACGCACTCGGGGGAAATCGTGCTCGACCGGGCGGTCGAGTCGATCATCGTCGGTCACCGGCACCGCCAGGATCTCGGCGACCTCGACGCGCTCGCGGACTCGATCGCCCGCAAGGGTCTGCTGCAGCCGCCGACGATCACCCCGGACGGGGTGCTCGTGTGCGGGGCGCGCAGGCTCGCGGCGATCAAGCAGCTGGGATGGCGGACGGTGGGCGTGTGGGTGCGCTCGAACGTCTCGACCCGCCTGGAGCACCTGTTGGCCGAACAGGACGACAACGAACTCCACAAGGACCTCGACCCGCGCGAGGCCGCGGCCCTGTACCGGGAGATCAAGGCGCTCATGTCCGAGAACGCCGCGAAACGACAGGCTCAGACGCGCTTCTCCGCCACCGCTGAGGGTGGACACGACGGTGGTGAAAAATTTTCACCACCGTCAGGACCGGCGGGCAAGGCGCGGGAGCAGGCCGCCGCGATGATTCCCGGCGGCGCCTCGTTCATGACGCTGGAGAAGATCGGCTACCTCGAGACCGTCGCCGCCGACCCCGACCAGCCAGAGCAGGTACGCCAGGACGCGGCCGCCGCGCTGACACAGATCGAGGCCGGAGGGCCCGTCCACCCCGCCTACACCCGCATCCGCGCCGCCACAACGCCCCCACCCGAGACCGGGGACAGTGAGGAGGTGGACCGGCTCGCCCAGGCCGCCCTGGCTCGGGTCCGCCACACCACCACCGACAACGACGACCTCGACGTTGCTGACGGGGGCGGCGAGGAGCCGGCTGCGCGCTGGTCGATGCGCTCGTTCGTGATGAACACCGAGCAGCTGGCCACCTGGTGGGACCACTACGACGCCACCGAACTGGCCGCCAGGCTCACCGACGAGCAGCTCGAGAAGTTCTTCGCCGCCGCCGAGGCCACCGCCCGCTTCGCCGAGGAGCTGCGCGCCGCTCGCACACAGCCCAGCGAGGCCGCCGGGACCGGGCGGGAGCACCTGCGCGCCATCTGAACCCCCGGGCGGGTGGGGTGCACCTGGCCGGTATGAAGACCCCCGACGCACCTGTTGACCCGCGCACCCGGGCGCGAAGGATCGCCCTCATCGCCGGCGGCCTCGCCGCACTGCTCCTGGTCGCCACCGGCCTCTACGGGCTGATCCTCGGACCCGAACCCCCTGATGACCCCACCCCGGCACCGCGCCCGACGGCGAGCTCACCGGCGGACCCCTCGGCGACACCCGGACGGCTGGCGACGATCCCGCCGAGCGCGGACCCGGAGGAGTTCGCGCGCACCGTCGCCGAGACCCTCTTCGCCTGGGACACCGCCTCCGGGCTCATGCCCTTGGACTACTCGGCGGTCATCCTCGACGTCGGCGACCCGAGCGGCACCGAGCAGGCCGGACTCGCCTCCGATGTCGCCGCCTACCTGCCCAGCCGCGACGCCTGGACGGACCTGCGCCAGTACGCCACCCGCCAGCACCTGAGCATCTCCTCCGCCTATGTGCCCGACGCCTGGGACGACGCGCTCGCCCAGGCCCCACCCGGCCAGCTCCCGGACGGGGCGACGGCGATCACCATCGAGGGCACCCGCCACCGCACCGGCGTCTGGAACGGCGAGGACGTCACCAGCGAGCACTCCGTGAGCTTCACGATCTTCCTGGTCTGCCCACCCCCAGGCACCCCCACACCCAGAGCACAGACCGACGACACGGGGCAGGCGAGCTGTTACGTGGCGCGGCTGTCCGAGCTGGACAACCCCCTGCGGTGAGCCGGCATGGTCAAGAAGCTGCTCATCATCGCCCTCGCGCTCGTGCTGCTGGCCCCGATGCTGGGCCTGGTCGGGGTCGCGGTGCTGATGAACCCCGCCGCGGGCACCACCTGCACCGTCAACCCGGACGGCAGCGTCACCATCGGGGACGTTCCCGACGAGCTCACCGTCACCACCGCCGACGGCCAGCAGATCGCACTCAACCGGGACCAGCTGACCCATGCCGCGACGATCATCGAGACCGGCTCCGGGATCGACGGGGTCGGCCGCGACGGGATCCAGATCGCGCTCATGGCCGCCCTGACCGAGTCGAGCCTGCGCATGCTCGCCAACTCCACGGTCCCCGGCTCCGAGGACCGCCCCCACGACGGCACCGGATCGGATCACGACTCGCTGGGCCTGTTCCAGATGCGGCCTGGCAGCGGATGGGGCACGGTCGCCGAGCTGATGGATGCCCAGTACCAGTCGCAGGCGTTCTTCGGCGGCCCAGACGGACCCAACGGCGGCTCCCCGCGTGGGCTGCTCGACATCCCCGGCTGGGAAGACATGGACAAGGGCGAGGCCGCCCAAGCCGTCGAGGTCAGCGCCTACCCCGACCGCTACCAGAACTACGAACCCGCCGCCGAGACGATCCTCGACACGCTCACCGGCTCGACCACGGGCGCCGGCGAGGCCGCCGCCGTAGCAGCACCGGCGACCGGTGGGGAGACCTCACGGGTCGTGTTCCCCCTGCCCGCGGACACCTGGGTGATGACCAGCCCGTTCGGGATGCGCCAGCACCCCATCACCGGGGAATACAAGCTGCACACGGGCACGGACTTCTCCGCTCCCGATGGCACGCCGATCCTCGCCACCGCCGACGGCACCGTCACGGTCGCCTCGTTCTCTGGCGGCTACGGCGGGCTCATCGTCATCGAGCACCACGTCGACGGGCAGCAGGTGGCGACCGCGTACGCGCACATGTGGGAGCACGGCATCCACGTGGAGACCGGTGACCGGGTCAGCGCTGGCCAGCACATCGGTGACGTCGGCTCCTCCGGCTACAGCACCGGCCCGCACCTGCACTTCGAAGTCCGCGAGGGCGGCACCGATGGCGAGTACACCGATCCCGCCGCCTGGCTGAACCAGCATGACGCGGCCGACCTGCCCGAGGCCGAGGGCGGCCCTCCCGGTGGCCCCGATGACGAGAGCTGCGAGGAGGGAGGCAGCGGCCCCGGCGGCGAGCCGGATCCGATCGGTGACGGCGATCCCAACCGGCTCGTCGACGATCCCACCACCGACGGGCAGATCACCGCCCGGATGCTGCATGTCTATCAGCAGACCCTCGACGCTTTCCCCGACACGAGCTGGGCGTGTTATTCACCCCGCCCGGGCACGAAATCCGAGCATCCACTGGGGAGGGCCTGTGACATCACTTTCGGCAATCCCATTGGGCAACGCCCCACTCCCGAACAGCGTGAACTGGGGTGGGATGTCACGAACTGGGTCAAGGATAATGCCGAAACCCTTGGCGTCGAATACCTGATCTGGGATGGGAAGATCTGGTCGCTCAAGCGCGATGACGAGGGCTGGCGGGAATACAATGGGGGCGGAATGCACGACCCCTCGGATATCACCGGCGGACATTACGATCACCTGCATATTACCGTCAGCGAATAACTAGTATTCGTCGGGTTAGCGTCGGCGACATTCATCGGTGCACTGAATAGATTCTAGCAGTTTCTTTTTCGGTGGCGATGTGTCTGGTTCGTGCACCTGGTCGGTATGGCACGCGAGGAACCCGGAGGCATGGAAGAGGCACGTCTATCCGATGTGCTGCAGGCCCACGCCTGGCTGGAGACGATCGACCCTGGCGAGTACGCGAGACGGGACCGCGCCCTGCTGGGCGCCGACCTCAGCGAGGACGAGGAGACCTATACGCGGCTCCAACACGACCTGGTCCGCCAGTGGCGCATCCACCGTGACGACCCGCTTCCTGACCACCTGCGGCAGGCGGCGAAGCTGGCGCAGAGCCTGGCCTGGCCTGGCTGGGCTCCGGCCGCGAGGTGGATTGGCGGCACGCGCACGCCCTCGCGCTGACCGATACCGAACGCAACCGCGACCGGGCGTGGTTGTTCGGTGCCTGGCGCCTGCACCGCGATACGGGCACGGCCCCGGAGCACATGGGCCATGCCGTCACCGGGCTGCTGCGAGTCCGTCTGGACCGGCTCGAGGAAGCACGGTCCTGGCTGCGTGCCCGGGATCCCGAGGAACACCGGCAGTGGGCCCAGCGTCGCGACTTCGCCGACACCCTCGGCGACGCCTGGGCCGACGACCGCGACCTCCTCACCCGGTGGCGCACCCACCTCGACGTCGCTCGGCCCCGCACGGTGACCACCGACGTGCCTTGGGCGCTTCCTCCCGCAGGCCAGCGCCGCATGGGCCCACCGCCACTGGGCATGTAGCCAGATCCCGGGTCGCGCCGGGACCGCGCCCGCCGCAGGCGAACCGGTGGTCGGGCTGTTCGCCTCTGGGCAGGATCGTGGTCGGTGGTGGCGGTGTACCTGCCGGATATGGATATGGAGCATCGTGACTCTTCGCTGGCATCGGTGGTGCGGCGATGAACGTGACCCCGGACTTCGGTGGGCTCGACGGCCTCACCGACCTCGAGACCGTGATCGGCGCGCTGCTGATGTTCATCCTGGTCACCGCGGTGCTGATGCTGATCGTCTCGGCCGTCGTCTGGGCCATCGCCGCGGCCACCGGCCACGCCGCGGCCGCATCCAAGGCCAAGACCGGAGTGCTGGTCGCCCTCGGCGCCGCGGCACTGGGTGGGTGCGGAATCGCGTGGATGAACTGGCTGATCGCCATCGGCGAGCAACTCTGACCCACACCACCACCCGGAACTGCACCCGTAATCGCTGCCCACCGGCTCGCCCTCCCTGCTGCTCCTTGCTCCCGGACCGCCCCTGCGCCCACGTGCCTGATCGTCGGCTGACCACCGGGGTAGCCGGTCACGCACTCACTCATCGATGAGTGATCGCGTCGGACGGAACCGTTTCTCGCTGAGGGCGCGGGCGCCGTCCACGCCTGCGTCGTGGGCGCCGCCTCACTCCAGCTGGACTGTCACCGCGGACCTGAGTGACCAGCCGTTCTCCGCGGTCATCGGTCACGCCGTGCGCGGAGGTCGCAACCCTCTCGCTCGCTTTTGCCCTGGACCCGGTGCGCGGGGACCTCTGCAACGGCGCGGTGGGGCGCTCGCTTCGCAGGGGTGGTGGCGGGCACCTGATGAGCGACCCCGTTTCCGCTCATCAACCCCGCCTCGATGCGGGAACTCTGTGTGAGGAGTGCTCTCGTGCTCGACTTCCTGACCTTCGCTCTCGCGGCCCCGGAACTGCTCGCGGCGAATATCGATATCGCCCCGAATGACGACGGCCTTCCGGGTATCGCCCAGCTGCGCACCATCGTCGGTGCCGTGATGACCATCGGTCTCATCCTCAGCGTTCTGGCGCTGATCATCTCGGCCATCGTCTGGGGCTTCGGCTCCAATTCCTCGAACCCGCATCTCGCGGGGAGGGCGAAGCTCGGCGTTCTCATCTCCTGCGGTGCCGCGGTGATCTGTGGCGCCTCGGTGACTCTGATCCAGTTCTTCTGGGATGTCGGCCAGAGCGTCTGATTCCACCCATCTCCATTTCCGCTTGGGAGGTTCCTGATGGGTGTGTGCGATATTCCCGTCATCTCGAATGTGTGCGATTCCGCCGGCGAAGCCGCGGCCTCGTTGATCACCGCGCCATTCGACTGGCTGGCCTCGGCACTGGGTGAAACGGCTGGCTGGATGTTCGAGGCCGTGTGGACCGTCTTCGACACCACGACGCTGGTCGATGTCTCCAGTCCGGAGTACGTGTCGGTCTACAACCTGCTCTTCGGCATCGGCGTGATGCTCATGCTGGTCTTCTTCTGCCTCCAGCTCATCCAAGGACTGATTCGGCGGGAACCGGCAGCGTTGAGCAGGGCCGCGCTCGGCCTCGTGAAATCGGTGATCGGGTCGTTCGTCGTCATCAGTTTGACCGGTCTCGCGCTCGAGATCGTCGATCAGCTCTGCGTCGGGATCATCCAAGCCGCCGGCGAGACGACCGAGTCGATGGGCGACAAGATCGCCGTGCTCGTCGCGGGCCTGACCGCGCTCAATCTCACCGCGCCGGGCGTGGCCGCGATCCTGGGGATCTTCCTGGGGGCGATGGCGATCGCCGCCGCCGCGATCGTCTGGCTCTCCCTCCTGGTCAGGAAAGCCTTGCTGCTGGTCGCGATCGCCCTGGCACCGCTGGCGTTCTCGGGGGCGAGCTGGGACCACGCGCGCGGGTGGATCGGCAAGTGGGCGATGTTCGTCATCGCGCTGATCTGCTCGAAGTTGGTCCTCGTCGTGATCCTGCTGGTCGCCGTCACCCAGGTCTCGGCACCGATCGACGGGGACATCTCCTCGATCAGCGACCCGCTGGCCGGAATCGTGCTCATGGCGCTGGCGGGCTTTGCCCCCTACATCTGCTATCGATTCCTGTCCTTCATCGGCTCCGACTTCTACACGATGGCCGGCTCCGAGCAGGACGCCAAGCAGGCCTTGAACCGGCCGGTGCCGATGCCGGGCAAGTCGCAGGGCAACGAGCCGAAGCAGGTCCTCGACGACAAGAAGTCCGACTCGCCCGGCGGCAGCAGCGAGGGCGGCAAGACCTCCGGCTCGAAGCCCACCCCGCCCCCGGCCTCCTCGGGAAGCACCGGCGCCGGTGCAGGCGGTGCGGAAGGTGCTGGCGCCGGTGCGGGTGGTGCGGGCGCGGGTGGCGGGGCTGCCGCTGCCGGTCCGGCCGCAGCCGTCGTCCTCGGTGCCGAGGCCGTGAAGAAGACCGCGGAAGCCGGCCCGCAGACGGGCAAGGCCATCGCCGATCAGGCCGAGACGGCCGCCGACTCCGCCGATCAGCCAGCCTCCTCATCCCCGCCACCGCCGACGCCCCCGAACCCCGGCCCCGGCACGGGTTCGGGCACGGGTCCTTCGTCCGGTCCGGACCAGCCGACGTCGACGCCTCCGCCGCAGCCCTCACCGCCGCAGCCGCGCTCAACGCCGGAGAACCCCAGCACGCCACCGAAGCCCGGGAAGGAGTGAGGACAGGTGTCTGCAACGAACGAGAAGACCTCGACCGAGCTGGAGCCGGTGAAGTTCTCCCGGCTGACCCGGCGTGGAGTCCTACTGGGCCTGTCGGTGTCGCAGCTGATCGCCCTGGGCATCGGCGCGGCCAGCCTGGTGACCGCGTTCTATGCCGGGGGTGGGATCCGGGTGCTGGTCTCGGCACCGATCTGGGTGCTGGCCGCTGCCGTGACCTGGATTCCCCTCGGCGGGCGGCCGATCGTCGAGTGGCTGCCGATCGCGTTCTGGTGGCTGTGGCGGACCACGGGCGGGCAGCTGCTCTACCGGCGCCGCATCGTCACCCCGCGGCCGGCCGGGACGCTGGCCCTGCCCGGCGACATGGGGCGCCTGCGCGAGTACAGCGATCCCGAGACCGGGGCGTGCATGATCCACGACCCCGCCCAGGCCACACTCACGGTGCTGTGCAGCGTCACGCATCCGGCATTCATCCTGCTCGACCCGGCCGAACAGGGACGCCGGGTCGACGCCTGGGGGCGCGTGCTGGCCACCGTGTGCCGGTCCGGACGAGTCGCGACACTGCAAGTGCTGGAGCGGACCCTGCCGGACTCCGGCAGCGGCCTGGCCGAATGGTGGGCCGCCCACGGCAGCGGTGACGGGTCATGGGCGGCGACGACCTACGCCGAGCTCATCGAGCGCGCCGGCCCGGCCGGGGAACGCCACGCCTCCACGATCAGCCTCAGCCTCGACATGAAATCAGCGGCCCGGCAGATCCGCACCGCCGGCGGCGGCATGCGCGGGGCAGCCCAGGTGCTGCGCCAGGAGATGACGACGCTGGTCGCGGCCCTGCGCTCGGCCGAGCTCAAGCCCTCGGCGTGGCTGACCTCCGGCGAGGTCGCGGTGATCCTGCGCTCGGCCTACGACCCCTCGGTCGCGACCACGCTGGAACGTCACGGGGAGATCGGGCAACAGCTGGCCACAGCGGGCCCGGTCGCGGTCGCCGAGACGTGGACGCACCTGCGCACGGATTCGGCCTACCACGCGGTGCTGTGGATCAGTGAGTGGCCGCGCTCGCTGGTGTATCCGACGTTCCTGTCCCCGGTGCTGCTCTCCACCGGCGTGCAGCGGTCGATGTCGCTGATCTGCACGCCGATGCGCACCGACCAGGCCGCCCGCGACATCCGGAAGAAGAAGACGGAGTACGTCTCCGATGCCGCTCAGCGGGCCCGGATCGGGCAGATCGAGGACGCCGGCCAGCGCGCCGAGTATCAGGACGTGCTCCAGCAGGAAGCCGATCTGACCGCCGGCCACGGCGTCCTGCGCTACACGGGCCTGATCTCGGTGTCCGCGCCCACCGTCGCCGAGCTCGATGCCGCGATCGCCGCGATCGAGCAGGCCGCCGTCCAGTCCTCCTGCGAGACCCGCCGCCTCGTCGGCCAGCAAGCGCAAGCGTTCACCGCCGCCGCGCTACCCCTGTGCCGGAGAGTCTGACCCCGCTGGGACCGGCCAGGGGACGCGTGCACCTGATGGGCACGGCCGATCACGGAAGAGGGAGCGATCATGTCCACGAACCCCGCCGAGCATGCCGAGTCCGCCCATGCCGCGCTGCGGCTCCTCGCCGACGCCACACGCCACGTCGAAGATCCCGACCAGCTCTCTGCCGTCATCGACGACCTCCGCGGCGGAACGCGGGCACTGCAGACGACACTGGCCCAGCTCGCCGACGCCCACCCGCACCACCAGGGCCGGGCGATCAGCCTCAGTGGTGACCTGGCCACCGGCCGTGCCACCGCCGCGGACGCCTACACCGTCCTGCGGGAAGCGGCCCAGCGGCTTGGCGGGGTCGAGGAGCTGCTGCGGGAGGCCGTGGACCGGACAGACACCATCGACTGGACACCCGCTCCCGCTCCGACTGCTCCGGTGGTCGAGGAGATCGCCCCCTCCCAGGCGTACAGAGGCCTGTCCGAGCGCGGGGTCTGGCGGACGGTGACCCTGCAGGAAGGCACGACCGCTGCGAGGACGATGCGCCTGCTGGACGAGCACGGCGCCGAGGCCGCTGTCGCCTACCTCGCCCAGGCCGACCACGGAGACCCCGCCATCATGCGCGAGCTCGAGCGCGGCTACGCCTACGACGAACCGCCACCGGGCCGTGAGCGGGTGTTCCAGGTCGGGGCCTACCAGCTGAGCATCAACCCGGAAGGCCGCTGGGCGGGCCTCTCGCACTGGGACGAACCGGGCCAGGGACCCACCCTCGCCCCGCCCCTGCCACCGGCGCTGCACCCCACCACGCCCAGTCCCGTCCCGGTGCGCCACCACGACCCCGCGGCATCGAGAGGACGCGCCGACGCGTCGTGGTTCGAGCACCCGGGCAGCACCACCGGCAGACGCGCCCCCGGACCGGGCCTGTGACCGGCGCTCACCCAGGAAAACGAGCCAGCCGGAGACAGGCACCCGCGGGGGCCCGGCGCCCCCGCGCTCTCTGGCCACACCTCTGGACTGCCTGCGCTCACCGGGCCGGGCTGGTGGGGAGGGGGCGGGCACCTGACCGACATCCCATCGCCATGAACCGGGAGGAACCGTCATGCCCACCTTCTACGACCCCGTCGCGGACGCCGGCGAAGCCTCGCAGGCACTGCGGGGGCTCGCGCATGCCAGCCGCGCGTTCGACCACCCCCAGGACCTCTACGGCGTGCTCGGGGATCTGCTCAGCGGCGTCCGGTCGCTGCGGCAGGTCCTCGACCAGCTCGCCGACGCCCACCTCACGCACCGCGCCCGCGCGCACGACGATGCCGGCAGTCACGACGCCGGTGTGCTCAACGCGCGCGTCGCGTCCGCCTGGCTGCGCGAGGCCAGCGCGCTGGCCGACCTGACCGAGAACCACCTCGACACCGCCATGGCAGCAGCCGGTCGCATCGCCTGGCATGCCCCGGGAACCGATACGCAGCAGCGGTGGATCTCCGTCGTGCGCCTCGAGGGCGCGCAGGCCCAGGCCGCCCTCGACCGCATCGACCGAGACGGCGTCTCCGCCGGCCTCGACCACCTCACGACGTGGGACCGCGGCGAGGCCACGACCACCGAGGCACTGGAGAACGGGTACGTCTACGACGAACCGCCCGCGGGCTCGATGGACCACCGGGTCGACGCCGACACCTACCTGCTGAGGTACGGCTCCACCCCGCCCCAGATCGCGCTCTACCGCCGCCAGACCCTCCCACTCGACCACGCCAACCCCAGCGACCCCGGTGCAACCGGCCTCGACGGTATCGGCGGTCCTGACCCGGCAGGCACCGCGACCGGCAGCCAGACCGGAGGACGGCAGCTTCCGGATGCGTCCTGGTTCGGGCATCCCGGGGTGGCCGCGGTCGCGCAGGAGCGGGGGCTGGGACGGTGACCGAGCGAGACGAGAAGCTCCACACCGCGGTCCTGGTCGCACCGGCGGCCGAGCGCAGGCGCCTGCGCAAGCAGCGCCGCCAGGCCGCCGCACGGATCCGGACCGAACGACGCCGGGCCGAGATCGCTGAGGCGAAGGCCCGCGCCGAGGCCGAACGCGCTGAACGCCGCGCCACCCGCTACCTGCCCGCCGCCGGGGAACCCGGCCCCGCACAGCTGCGCACCCCGGCGCGGCTACATTTGCCGCGGCACCAGGACACCAGCGCGACCCTGTCGAACGCGTACGTCTTCTTGGCCGAAGGCGGGTTGGGCAGCAACGGGATCTTCATCGGCCAGGACTTGTACTCGGGCGCGAGCTTCGTCTACGACCCCTGGGTCCTCTACGCACGCGGCGTCATCACCGCGCCAAACATCGTGTTGGCCGGCATCGTCGGCTCCGGCAAGTCCTCCCTCGCCAAGAGCTTGTATACCCGGTCGTTGCCGTTCGGGCGCCGCGTCTACGTACCCGGGGACCCGAAAGGGGAGCATACGAAAGTCGCCGAGGCGGTCGGCGGGAAGGCGATCGCCCTCGGTCACGGGGCCTCGGCCCGGCTCAACCCTCTCGACGAGGGCTACCGCCCCAGGGACATGAGCGATGCCGAGTGGGCGACCACGGTCGCCGCACGACGCCGGGACCTCATCGGCGCGCTCGCCGAGACCGTCCTCGCCCGCGGGCTCACGCCCCTGGAGCACACCGCGATCGATCAGGCCCTGACTGCGACGGTGCGTGAGAACAGCGTCCCGATTCTGCCGATGATCGTCGATCACATCCTCGACCCCACCGAGGACCCCGATGGGCGGCTGAAGGAAGACGGGCGTCTGGTCGGGCATGCGCTGCGCCGGCTGGTCGCCGGGGATCTGAGTGGATTGTTCGACGGCCCCTCGACGGTCCGCTTCGATCCCACCTTGCCGATGCTCTCGCTCGATCTGTCGCGGGTGACCGAGAACGCGACATTGATCTCGGTGCTGATGACGTGTTCCTCGGCGTGGATGGAAGCCGCGCTGCTCGACCCCGCTGGCGGGCAGCGGTGGGTGGTCTACGACGAGGCCTGGCGGCTCATGCAGTACCCGTCATTGCTGAAAAGAATGGATTCCCAATGGAGGCTTGCCCGACATTACGGGATCGCCAACATGCTCGTCTTCCACAAGCTCAGCGACTTGGAGAACGTCGGCGACTCCGGTAGCGCGATGCGGTCTCTGGCGAATTCTCTGCTCGCCAATGCCGAAACACGGATCATCTATCGACAGGAAAGCGACCAGCTCGGCATCACCGCGGAGACCCTGGGCCTGACCCGCACGGAACGCCAGCTCCTGCCGCAGCTGACCACGGGTCAGGGGCTGTGGAAGATCAAGGACAGGGCTTTCGTCGCGCAACATCAACTCCACCCAGCCGAATACGAGCTCTTCGACACGACAAGCCGCATGACTGATTCCCGCTAGGCCGCGGCCTGGAATCCATATCCGCACGGAGGGAGGCGGCACTCTGATGGAACTCACCACGATTGTAGGCGCATGCGGGAGTGTGCTCTCGTTCGTGCTCTTCCTTCCGCAGGCCCGGCACACCTGGGTGAACCGGCACCGAGCGGAGAGGCTGGCCGGGATCAGCAGCCTCGGCCAGGTGTGCGTGCTCGCCAACGCCACCGTGTGGGCCGTCTACGGTGTCCTCGCCGACGCGGTGTGGCCGGGCGCACCGGGCCTGCTCAACGCGCCCCTGGCGATCGGTACGCTCTGGCTGCTCCATCGCCGCCACCCCCAGAACTCCGGCGAGGCTTGTGAGGCGTGTGAGACCGGGACAGCGCACCGGGTCTTCATCACCAGCCCTCCAGGTTGGGGCTCGGTCATGCCATGCTCCGCGATCACGCGCAGATCCGGGGTCCTCGTCTTCTCCGATGAGGACATCCGAGTGCTGCGCGACCACTACCGTGCTCACGGCACTGCGGGCGCACCTGACTGAGGACCGAAGGAGACCCTCATGGCGGCCCTGACCCAGATGACCGGCGACGAACGCTCGGCACGCATCGCGCTCGCGGCCATCGCCGGCCCCGGCGACCCGCTGACCGGGCGCGTGCTCACCACCGTCGGCGCGCTCGAAACCCTCCGGCTCCTCGAGGACGAGGATCCGATCCCGGGACTGGACAGGGTCGAGACCGGCCTATGGCGGACACGGCAGCGCCCACGGATCGACGCCGACAGGATCGAGCAGGCCCTCGACCGCACGGACAAGTCCGGCCTCCGCACGCTCATCCCCGATGACGAGCACTACCCGCCCGGACTCGCCGACTTAGGTCACCGTGCCCCGTACATCCTCTGGGCCTCCGGCGACACCCAGCTGCTCCAGTCGTTCGCCCAGACCTTCACGATCACCGGCACCCACAACTCCACCGCCTACGGGCGGCAGATGGCCAGCGAGCTCGCTGTCGACCTCGTCGATGACTGGGGTGTCGTCGTCGCCGGGGGCGCGTCCGGCATCGATGCCGCCGTGCATGAGACGGCGCTGCGCAACGATGGCCGCACCATCGCCGTCATCCCCGGCGGCATCGACGTTCGCGGAGGGGACAGCAACGCCCAGACCCTCGACGAGATCGCCGCTCAGGGCCTGCTGCTCAGCGAGAGCCCGCCGGGTGAGGGCGGGCACGATGCGGACCGCATCCTCGCCCGATTGAGGATCGAGGCCGCGCTGTCGGGATCGGTCACGCTCGTCGAAGCCGACGACCGCTCGGCCGCCGCCGCGGTCGTCGATCGCGCCCGGGAGCTGGGCCGACCCGTCGGGGCCATACCAGGACCGGTGACCAGCCCAGCCAGCGAAGTTCCGAATGAACTCATCCGCGACGGGGCCGCGCAGGCCGTGCTCGGCGCCAGCGACGTGCTCAGCATCCACTATCCCGCACCGCAACCGCGGCAGCGTCCAGGCCCGGAACCACCCACGCCCCCGCGCGCCGGCCCACCGCACCACGGATGGGGCCTGTGAACCGATCCGTCCACCGTGCATCGGTGACGGCTAGCGGGACCTGGTGAGTCCAGGCGTACCTGACCGGTGACGACGATCATGGAAGGACATCGACATGGCGGGACTGGCCGACGAACTCCAGGACGAGCGGGAAGCGCGCATGGTGTTGTCGATGATCGCCGAGCCCGGCGATGCGGTGACCGGGCGGGTGCTCGCACTCGCCGGCGCCGTGGGCACGGTGCGGCTGCTCGAGTCCCAGGACACGGTGCCGCTGCTGGGCCGCGCGGATGCGATGATCTGGCGCGACCAGCACGCCCGACGCATGGGCGACGGCCTGCTGGAAGCCCTCGATCATGCCCGCCAGGCCGGCTACGGCACGCTCATCCCGACCGATCCGGACTGGCCTGCCGGGGTCAACGATCTCACCGATCGCGCCCCCTACGTCTTGTGGACCCTCGGCAACGAGACCCTGCTCGGCCCGCGCACCCGGGAGACCGTCACGGTCACCGGAACCCGGGCGGCGACCTCGTACGGGGAGCGCGTCGCCAGCGACTTCGCCGGCCAGTTCGCCGCGGCGGGGAAGGTCGTCGTCGGCGGTGGGGCCTTCGGCATCGAGGGCGCCGCTCACCGCGGGGTTCTCGCCCACGGCGGTGACACCATCGCGGTGCTTCCTGGTGGGTTGGACCGGCCGTATCCCCGCGCCCACGCCGATCTGTTGGACCGGATCGGCGACCGGGGCCTGCTCGTGACCGAGCTCCCCCCGCAGGCCACACCGACCCGGACCCGATTCCTGGCCCGGTCGCGCTTGATGGCGGCCATGGCCGGGGCGACAGTGCTGGTCGAATCGGGCCCTCGCTCCGGAGCCCTGGGCACTGCCAGCCACGCGCACGCCCTGGGGCGGGTCGTCGGGGCGGTGCCCGGTCCGGTCACCAGTGCGGCCAGTGCCGGACCCCATCAGCTCATCGCCGCAGGCACGGCGATGCTCACCAGCGATGCCCGGCAGATCGCCGACGCCCTCGACGCGCCCCCGCCACCGGCCCCGCCGAACCCGTTCCATGCCCAGCACCGCAGCCCACAGGCGCACGGGCCTGCCGCCCCCTCGCTGTAACCACCGTTCACACGCAAGGGAACACGCCGGGGTCGATTGAGCCGCCGAGGTGCAGGCTGTACCGGCTGCGCGGTGTGCACCGAGCGAGGCCCTCACGCCCTGCCCGTGATCGATCGGCCCGCTGGGGTCGTGGTGGCAGATCGTGCACCTCGAGTACAGGACGACATGGACGGGCAGGGCGCGGGACCCCGGAGAACGCATCGACGGCGGTCCGGGGCCCGGGGAGGTGGAACCGATGGATGAGGATGCCCGCGGCGGGTTCGAAGATCGCATGATGCGGCTGTGGCATGGCTTGGAGCAGGTTGCGCAGGACTACGGCCGGTACGTGGAGCTCACCGATTCCGATCCCAGCGCGTTCGGCGGCGGGCACTACGTGTTCTATCGCCTCGACGACGCCCGTCTCGACGACGCCGAGCGTCGGTTCGCGATCGAGGAGCAGTACGCCGACGAGGTCTCGGAGGAGGAGCAGATACCGACCTCGTGGACGTGGCGCGATGAGAGTCTGCGGACGCACCCTGACGGAGGCGGGTACTGGCACGAGCACGACAGCGGCGAGGTCGCCTCCGAAGACTTCGAGCAGCTGCTGGACCGTGCCGGGCAGTGGGCGCAACAGGCGCGCACGGCCGCGCGCCGTGACGACGCCGCCTCCGCCTTCGCCCCTCGCAGTCCGGCCCCGATCCCGCGGGGGCCCGACCGCAGCCTCTGACACCACACCCCAGGGGCCAGACCAGTAACGGCCGTGCCACTCCACGACCACGGACGAACCTGGCGCATGCCCCGCGGCCGTACTTTCACGGGAGGGAGCAGGACGTGGCTGAGAGCAGCCCGGCAACAGGTGACGAGCCCGGGCTGCGCCTACGTCTCGGTCTGGCCGATCTCGCCGATCAGTACGGGCGGTATGTGGACTACCGGCGGGAGGAGCCGCAGCCGTATGGCGGCGGGTTCATCGGTCTCGTCAGCGGTGGGCACCATGTGCTCTACCGCAGCGCGGACCCTGGCCGCCGCTTCGCCATCGAAGAACTCACCACGAGCAGGGTCCCGGGCCAGGTACCGGTGCTCTCCTCGTGGCTCTGGCGGGAGGAGACGCTGAGCACGCGCGAGGACGGCTCGCCCTACTGGCATGAGAATTCCAGCTGGGAGGTCCAGCCCGAGAACGTCGAGGAACTCCTGGGCCTGGTCCGAAACTGGGCACAGACGGCCCGCTCCATGGCCCGCCGGGACGCGCTGCGTGAGGCATTCGCCGTGCTCGACCGGTCCGGTCCCGAGCCGCCGCGGCCCGGGCGCGGTCTCTGACCGGGTGCGGGCCGGGAACCCCAGCAGGGAGGTGCCCGGCCCGCACTAGCTTCACCTGTCCGTGGCGGGGTTGAGCCCGTTCAGGAACACGGCCAGCTGGTCCAGCAGGCGCAGCGCGCTCTCGAGGGTGACCTCGATGCGCTCGTGCTCGGTGCCGATCGCCACCCACGTGTCTCTGGCCCCGATCCCACGGCTGGCGGCCAGGACCAGCGCACCAGCGTCGACGATCGGGACCGGATCGCAGTCGGAGGCATGCCGGTAGCGACGGGTGATCGCGGGAACCTCGCACAGCTCCCCGAAGTGGCCGCGGTCAGCGGCGAGGACCTGCCGGTGGTGATCGCCGGTGCACCATGACGGGCACGACTCGCGCAGCCACGCGGGCCCGGGTACGGCGTTGTCCATAGTCATCGATTCTCCTGTTCTGCCACCGGCACCGTGCCCGCGGCAGAACCTATGAACGCGCCCGCTACTGACCAGACGATGAGGCCATCGGGCGCGCGGGGTGCCTGGGTGCGCACCTGCGGTCATGAGCACACACGAACCCGGCAGGAAGCACCGGCACCGGAGAAGCACCGACGACCCCGAGGCCACGGGCACGCGAGGCTCCGAGCAGGCGGATCTGCCCGCGGTGCCGCCGGTGCTCCCGCACGTGGTCATCACGGCCACGGACGCGGGAACCCTGGATGTCACCGTCGACGGAAAGGACCTCCCACCCCGCTCGCCGAAGAGACCCTGGACGCGGGCGAGGTTCGGGGAACTGCTCGACACGGTCACCGACGAGCGTCGCGTGCCGGTGCGGATCGAGGTCCACGAAACGGACGGCACCGCGTTCACCGACATCGTCCACGCCGCCCGACACCGACCAGAGCCCCCGGCGACGGCCTCACCGCCGGCGACACCGAAGAAGGCGAAGCCGACCCGGCATGTCGAGGTCACCGCGACCGGGTTCGTGCCCGGCGAGGACATCGCCATCGCCATCATCACCGGGACCGCGGAGGCCGACGGGCAGGGCCGGGCCCGGGCGGTGATCGCGCGTGCGGGACTGCGCGAGGCCGGGGAGGTCGTCCTGGTCGGGCGGGTCTCGGGCGCCGTCCATGTCGAGGCGCTGTCGTGAGCTCGCCGCAGGGCCGCCAGGCCGGCAGCTTCGGGGACGAGCTGACCAACGCCGCGATGATCGCGCTGATCGGAATGTTCGGCCTCACCCTCATCCTGCGCCTGGGCGGGTCGATCACCGCGTTCCTCACCGGCGCACCGCAACCGCGTGCCGGACTGGCCGCCGGTGCCGCCGTGCTGCTCAACCCGGCAGACCCCGCCCGAGCCCTGGACGCGGCCGGGCTGAGCACGCTCGGGTACTGGCTGGTCACCGGGGTGGTGCTGGTCGGGCTCGGCACGCTCGGCGGGTGGACCTGGGTACGGGTGCGCCGCCATGTCCACCAGGTCGAGACCGACCCTCGGAAGGTCGCCGGCGCGGCCAACCGGCGCGATATCGACCAGAGCGCCTCCTCCCAGGCCCTGCTCAAGCGGGCCGGGACGCTGCGCCCTTCGCTGGAGACGCCCACTCCCGCGGAGGTGGGGTATCTGCTGGGCCGGTCGAAAGGCCGCCAGGTGTGGGCCTCGGTCGAGGACTCGATGTTGGTTCTCGGCCCGCCCCGATCCGGCAAGGGCCTGCATGTGGTCATCAACGCGATCTTGGACGCCCCCGGTGCGGTCATCGCCACCTCGACCCGCCCCGACAATCTGACTGCCACGCTCCGGGCCAGGCAGCGGCGCGGCCCGGTGGCGGTGTTCGATCCGCAGCACCTGGCCGAGGGCCTGCCCGCGGGCCTGCGCTGGTCACCGATCCGGGGCTGCGCGGACCCGCTGACCGCGATGATCCGTGCCTCGGGCCTGGCCGCCTCGACCGGGCTCGGCTCGGGAGGGGTCGAGTCCGGCGGGTTCTGGGAAGGCAAGACGAAGACCGCGCTGCAAGCACTCTTGCACGCCGCCGCACTCGATCATCGCCCGTCCTCGGAGTTGTTCCGGTGGACGCTGGACCCGACGGCGGCCTCCGATGCGGTCGCGATCCTCACCAACCACTCCGGCGCCGCAGAGGGGTGGGCGGACTCCCTGGAGTCGATGATCGACGCCGACCCCCGCACCCGCGACAGCATCTGGCAGGGCGTGTCCCTGGCCCTGTCGGCCCTGGCCGATCCGCGCGTGCTGGATGCGGTCAGCCCCGGCGAGGGTGAAGAGTTCGACCCGGCGCAGTTCATCCGCGACCAGGGCACCCTCTACCTTCTGGCCACCGGTGCCGGGGCAGGCGCCTCGGCGGCGCTGGTGGCGGCGCTCGTCGAGGATCTCGTCGAGGTCGCCCGCCGCATGGCCGCCCGGTCCCCGGGCGCCCGCCTGGACCCGCCGCTGCTGCTGGCCCTCGACGAGATCGGGAACCTGAGCCCCTTGCCGTCGCTGCCGACGCTGATGGCCGAGGGCGGAGGCACGGGCATCACCACGATGCCGGTGCTCCAATCCCTGGCCCAGGCCAGAGACAAGTGGAACGAAGCCCAGGCCGGGGCGATCTGGGATGCCGCGATCGTGAAGATCATCCTCGGCGGGGCCTCCAACAGCAGAGACTTGCAGGACCTGTCCACGCTCATCGGTGAGCGCGATGAGCACACCGACTCCGTCACACTCGGCGATCACGGGTCACGGTCGAACCAGCGCTCCATCCGCCGGGTCGCGGTCATGCCCCCGGACCGGATTCGGATGTTGCCTTTCGGCACCGGGGTGACCCTGCTGCGCTCGGCCCCACCGATCATCACGGATCTCCGGCCGTGGCCGGCCCGTACGGATGCCGACCAGCTCAAGCAGGACCGGACCGAGATCGAGGCGCTGCTCGAGGACCCCGCCTCATGACCCCCGAAGCACCCACCCACACCACCACCGCCCACCGGTCACCAGCGGGCAGGGGCGGTCGGCTGCCGGGCGTGCGGGGGTGGTGGTGATGGCCCGGCGCCGCCGCACTCCGCCTCCCGGTCAGCTGGAGTTCGATCTGTGGGGCCTCGGCGAGGCCGAGGCCGATGCCGCCGTCGCCGAGGCCGGACAGACCCCCACCGAGACACCGCGGGAGGACAGTGATGAACCAGTACGGGGCACGGGCGATGGAGCACTGGAGGGCACACGCCCCGGAGCGGGTCGCAGCGATGGAGGATCCAAGCTGGTTCTTCACCCAGCTAGGCCAGGAGATCCAGGCGCAGGTGACCGAGCTGTCGACCCGGCTGGAGAACGACCGGATCTGGGGCCTGGAGAAACAGAGCCCGAGGGAGGACAATTATCTCCAGGAGGTCTCGCGCCGGATGACGGCGCACCAGATCGCGGAGGAGGTCGTGATGAGCCAGCTGGCCTGGATCCACGACCCGAGCCTGCCCCTGGACGAGGCGCGGCAGGAGTGGGAGGAGACCCGACCAGCCGACGAGAACCTGATCTCGTGGGCGGAGCGGACCCAGGACTCCCCGTACCCGCAGTACTCCCAGGTCGAGCTGGAGCAGAAGGCCCTCGACTGGGCGATCCCGATGTGGTTCCTGGAGGGCCTGCTGGCAGCGGAGATCCCGGGCCAGTACGCCCAGGAGCACCAGGAGGTGCTGCGGCAAGCAGCGGACGTGAGGTTCCTCCGCGAGGTGACCGGCACCCCGTAACCGACACCCCCACACCACCTCCCCCTGTGGTGGGGGTGCCGCGGTTCGTGCCCTCCCGTGACCAGCTGGCACCGTCCGGGGCGAAGGCCCGGTTCCAGGCAAACATCGCAGCGATCCGGCTCGCGCGCACGCTGACCGAGCAGGACCGCGCCGCCACGGCCGAGGAGCAGCAGGTCCTGGCACGCTGGTCCTCGTGGGGTGCCGTCCCCGACGTCTTCGATACCGGGAAACCCGGCTGGGAGGCGGAGCGGGACCAGCTGCGGGGCCTGCTCTCGGAGCAGGAGTGGGAGGCAGCGGCCCGGACGACGCTGAACGCCCACTACACCGACCCGGCCCTCGCCACACAGATGTGGCGCGCCCTGGACGCGCTCGGGTTCCGGGGCGGGCGCGTGCTCGAGCCCGGCAGTGGCCTGGGCACGTTCATCGGCCTGGCCCCCGAGACCGCGCAGATGACCGGTATCGAGCTCGACCCCGTGACCGCGCAGATCAGCCGCGCCCTCTACCCGCACGCGCAGATCCGCACCGAGTCCTTCGCCGACACCCGCCTGCCGGAGGGCGGCTTCGACCTCACGGTCGGGAACGTGCCGTTTGCCGACGTGGCGCTGCACGACCGGGTACACAACCCGCACAAGCACTCGATGCACAACCACTTCATCCTCAAGTCCCTGGCCTTGACGCGTCCGGGCGGGATGGTGGCGGTGCTGACCTCCCGGTACACGATGGATGCCCAGAACCCGGGAGCACGCCGGGAGATGAACCTGATGGCCGACCTCGTCGGCGCGGTGCGGCTGCCGGCCGGGGCTCACCGGCGCACCGCGGGCACGGATGTGGTCACCGACCTGCTCCTCTTCCGCCGCCGCGAGGAGGGGGAACCGGTCCTCGATGATCTGTGGGAGACCGTCACCCCGATCACCGTGGACGGGCAGACCCTACGGATGAACCGCTACTTCGACCAGCATCCGGAGCATGTTCTCGGGCAGATCGGCGCGGACACCGGCCAGTTCGGACGCCAGGAACTGACGGTCACAGGCGACGTGGACCGGGTCGACGCTGATCTGGCCGATGTCCTCGACCAGATCACGTTCACCGCCCGCCGCACCGGCCTGACGTTCACCGACGCCCCACCGGAGCGGGCGATGCGCCCGGTGGCCCGCCAACCGGCGCCGCCGCAGCGGTGGGATGGCAGCATCGTCGGCACCGGCACGGGGTTCGGCACCGTCACCGCCGGAGGCATCGAACCGCTCGAGGTCCCCAAGAGCACCACCACGGAGCTGCGTGCCCTGCTGGGGCTGCGGGACGCGGCGACCAGCCTGCTGGAAGCCGAGGCCGCGACCGCCGAGGACACCGCGGAGATCACCACCGCACGGGAGGACCTGCGCCGGGCCTACCAGAAGTACCTCGGACGCTACGGGCCCTTGAACAGGTACACGCTGCGCCGGTCCGGCAGGACCAACGACGCCGGTGAGGACACCCATGCCCGCATCATCCCCCGCGCCATCCGGCTGCTGCGCGGCGACCCTTTCGGGCCCCTGGTCATGGCGTTGGAGAACTTCGACGACACCGACCAGACCGCCACACCGGCAGAGATCCTCTCCCGCCGGGTGGTCGCGCCCCGTACCGAGGTCCAGGGCGTGGAGACCCCGGCCGACGCGATCGCCGTGTCCCTCGACCGCACCGGCAGCATCGACCTGCCACTGGTCGCGGACATGCTCGGCATGGACGAGACCGAGGCCCGGGAGGCCCTGACCGGGCTGGTGTTCACCGACCCGGCCACCGACGAGCTCGTCCACGCACCGGCCTACCTCTCCGGTGACGTGCGCACGAAGCTCGACGCCGCCCACGCCCGCGCCGAGACCGATCCCTCCTTCACGGCCAACGTCGAGGCGCTGACCGCGGTGCTGCCGGACCCCTTGGGGGTCGAGGACATCACCGCCCGCCTCGGGGCGGTGTGGATCAGCGCCGAGATCCACGAGAGGTTCCTGCGCGAACTGCTGCGTGCCCCGGACGTGCGCGTGGAGAACCCGATGAGCGGGATGTGGGAGGTCCGCGGCGGACGGCAGGGCCTGCTGGCGACCTCGGAGTGGGGCACCGAACGCCGGCCGGCCTCGGACATCGCGCAGGCGCTCATGGAGCAGAAGACGCTGCTGGTCTACGACGAGATCGAAGACGCCGACGGCCGTAAACGGCCCGTGCTCAACCAGGTCGAAACCGTCGCCGCGCAGGAAAAAGCCGAGCAGCTCCAGGAACGCTTCAGCGAATGGGTGTGGGAAGACCCCGCCCGCGCCCAGGCGCTCGTCGAGGAGTACAACCGCCGCTTCAACTCGATCGTGCTGCGCGACTACAGCGATGCCGGGGACTACCTCACCCTGCCCGGGGTCGCGGAGTCGTTCACACCCCGCCCGCATCAGCGGGCCGCGGTCGCCCGGATGATCGCGGAGCCCGCCACGGGTCTGTTCCATGAGGTCGGGGCGGGCAAGACCGCGGAGTTCGTCATGGGTGCCATGGAGATGAGGCGGATGGGGATGGTGCGCAAACCCGTCGTCGTGGTGCCCAATCACATGCTCGAACAGGTCGGGAGGGAATGGCTCCAGATCTACCCGAGGGCCCGCATCCTCGCCGCGTCCACCAAAGACCTCGCCGCGGATAAGAGGCGGCAGTTCGTCGCGCGGGCGGCCGCCAACGATTGGGACGCGGTGGTCATGACCCAGGGCGCGTTCGCGAAGATCGGCCTGCGGGAGGAGACCCAGCAGGCCTACCTGCGGGCGCAGATCGACGAGGTCCGCCGGGTCCTCGAAGATGCCACCGGCGAGGACGCGATGAGCGTCAAGCGCATCCAGCGCAAGCTGCTGAGCTTGGAGAACAAGCTGAAGTCGCGTCTGGACACCGACCGGGACCAGGGCGTGTCCTTCGAAGATACGGGCATCGATTACGTCGTGATCGATGAGATGCACATGTACAAGAACCTCTCGACGGAATCCAATATCCGGGATGCCGCGATCGAGGGCAGCGCACGCGCATCCGATCTGCACATGAAGCTCGAATACCTCCGCTCCCAGGGCAAGGAGCGAGTCGTGACCGGGGCGACGGCCACCCCGATCGCCAACAGCATCACCGAGGCCTACGTCATGGAACGCTACATGCGCCCGGACCTCCTCGAAGCCGCCGGGGTGGAGTCCTTCGATGCGTGGGCGGCCACGTTCGGGCAGACGATCACGCAGATGGAGATGGACCCCACCGGCACGAACTTCCGGATGAAAACCAGGTTCGCGAAGTTCACCAATGTCCCCGAGATGCTGCGGATCTTCAGCGTGTTCGCCGATGTCAAGACCGCAGAAGACCTCCAGCTGCCGGTACCGGAGATCACCGCGCGCGAGGACGGGCAACGCGTCCCGGCCACGATCCCGGTCCCACCCACTGTCGAACTCGAAGACTTCGTCGCCCAGCTCGGCACCCGCGCGGAGAAAGTCGCCTCACGGGCCGTATCACCCAGCGACGACAACATGTTGGTCATCTCCACCGACGGCAGAAAAGCCGCGCTCGACATCCGGATGGTCCTGCCGCAGGACCCGACCGGGCCGACGAAGATCGACGTCGCCGCGGACATGATCGCCGGCACCTGGCAGGCCACCCGCGACCGCGAGTACCTCGACCCGTCCACCGGGGAGCCCTCACCGGTACGCGGTGGCCTGCAGCTGGTGTTCTCCGATATCGGCACCCCGCACCCGGACCGGTGGAACGCCTACGACGAGCTCGCCGCGCAACTGGTGATGCGGGGCATGCCCGGCGAGTCGATCCGGTTCATGCACGAAGCCAAGACCGACGTCGAGAAAGCCAGACTTTTCGCTGCCGCACGCGCCGGCCACATCGCCGTGCTGATCGGCTCGACGGAGAAAATGGGTGTCGGCACGAACGTGCAAAATCGCGCGCTCGCGCTGTATCACCTCGACTGCCCGTGGCGGCCAGCCGACGTCGCCCAACGCGAAGGCCGCATCCTGCGACAGGGCAACCAGAACGAGCAGGTCGCGATCGTCAGGCTCGTCACCGAGCGCTCCTTCGACTCCTACATGTGGCAGGGCGTGGAGCGCAAAGCCAGGTTCATCGCCCAGATCATGCGCGGCAGCCTCGATGCCCGCGAGATCGAGGAGATCGACTCCTCGGCCCTGTCGGCGGCCGAGGCCAAAGCCATCTCCAGCGGGAACCCGCTGCTGCTCGAGCATGCCACGATCCAGACCGAGGTCACCCGGCTGCGGCGCCTCGAGCGCGCGCACCACCGCTCCCAGGCGATGCTCGCCCACACTCGCGACCGGGCCAGTGAGGACGCCCGCCGCGCCGAGCACGACATCGCTGGCCTGCAGGCGGCACTCCCGCAGGTCGCCGACACCTCCGGTGACCGGTTCCGGATGCGCATCGGCGACAGAGTCTACGACTCCCGCGCCGATGCTGCGACGGCGGTGGGTGCCTGGGCGCAAGGTTCGGGGCTGACCTGGGCACCGAAGTACGCCGCCCGGGATTTCGGGGTCCTCGGCCAGGTCTCGGGATTTGACGTCACCGTCTCCACCCGGCCTGCTCTCGGCGACGAACCGCATGTCGAGGTCGAACTCGCGGGTGTACCGCGCACCGGGTTCGTCATGAGCCGGTCGGGGTTCCTCGACGGTGGCATCGGGCTCATCCAGCGCATCGAGAACCGGGCCGCGGGCATCCCCACGCTCTTGGAGCACGCCCAGCGCGACCTCGACGACGCGCGCGAGGCCGCCGCGGAGGCCGGGCAGCGCATCGGGGAGCCCTTCCGCCACGCCGAGGCCCTTGCCACGGCCGAAGCCGATCTCGACCGGGTGCAGACACAGCTGGCGACCATGAACGACGACGTCACCCACCAGGGCCCAGCCGAGACCAGCCCGCCCAAGCCCCCGCCCCCTGACGAGGCCGGTCTCACGGTCGAGGCGGTGCGCGGCCATCGCCCTGCCCTGGGCGTGCACCCTAACCCGCACCGCGAGCCCGCCTCGATCGCCGAGCCCACCCGTCCTCCCGGACACCGGCCCGACCCGCCAACGCATCACTTCTAACGGGACGCGGCGGTGCCGGGGAGCGTGCGTGCACCTTCCTGTCGTCACCCCCGCAGGCCACCGGCCGGGGTCGTACGGATCAGGAGGACATGATGGACGCACAGCAGGCGCAGATGCAGACCGGCACCTCGGTGCGCGGCTACATCGCCACCGAACCGAAGCTCACCTACGGCAAGACGGGCATCGCCCGCTTCTACGCCCGGTTCAAGCAGTTGCACTCCCGGCCGGAGGAGGACGGGTCCTGGACGCGGCTGCCGCCGTCGTTCCACAACCTGGTCATCTTCGGTCAGGAAGCCGAATATGCCTACCAGAACTTCAACAAGCGCGACCCGTTCCTCGCCTCCGGCTACCAGCACACCCCCGAGCCCGGACACGATGGGACGCTCCGGGAAGAGGAGTTCGTCGCCGATGTCATCCGCCATACCTGGCCGAACGCCTCCGGGCCCGGCCAGGGCCTGAACCGGACGCCACCCCAGCGCTCCCAGGCCCAGGAGGCCCCGCAGCGGCAACCCGCCACGGTGGACAACGCCGGGCAGGCTTTCGACCCGCCCCAGCGGCCAGTACAGGCACCACCGAGCGCGGTGGTCGGACGATGAGCACCGACCACGACGACCCGCACGACGAGACCCCGCCCATGGGGCCCTTCGACGGGGAGGAGTTCACCCAGCCTCGCCCGGCACCGATGGCCGATGACCCGCCGGCCCCGGTCAACTGGAACTTGTTGCGCGCGGACGAGGCGGAGTTCGCCTGGCTCGAGCTCAACGCCTGGGTCGATTGGCTCCGCCACACCTACGGACTCCCGGCCTCGGTGATCCCACCGATGTGGCACCGCCACGCCGAACTTGTGTGGGAACTTTCCGCGCTGCACACGCACTGGCTGTGCGCCTACGACCCGGAGCAGAACGGGAGCGCGGCGCTGGGCTGGCACAGGGATTTTGCCGATGCCCGCCAGCGGCTGCGCGACTGGGTCGCCGCTTCCGGGACCCGGCTTGACCGCGACCGGCCCACCCGGCAGACGACCTGGCCGGGCGAAGAGGCCGCCGGGCCGATCGAGGAGACCCCGATCACCGATCGGGACGAGGACTTCGTCGCCTTCGTCCTCGACGATGTCGAACGGCGCCGGAAAGCCGAGGAAGCGGTCTACCAGCGCATCAACCCGGACACCGGCGAGATCACCTGACCCACACCCCGAACCCGGAGGGGCCGGCACCACACTGGTGCCGGCCCCGCCAGCGCGTCGACCACGGGTGTCAGTCGGTCAGGGAGCGGCCGCGCACCGGCCCTTGCGCAGGCCCGGCCGTGTGGTCGAAGGACGGCACCGCACGCTCAAGGCGTACGGCCTCCCCGCGAGGAGTAGCCGGAACGTTTAGTGCGGTGGAGGACAAGTCGCAGCCGCCCCAGGGTGAGCGGCCCGGTACGTGACGGGTGCCGTACGGTGCCCGTTCGGTGATGATTGGAGCGCCGGGTATCTGCATGTGCTGCGGGTAGCGCTCGGTGATCCAGACGCGCCCGACCTTGCTCAGGCCGGTCTCGGTGCGCGCGATCACCTTGCCGGGGACCACGGGAAGATCCCGCCAGCCCGGAAGCGCGTGGTCGTGCCACGCCTCGACCGCGGCGTTCTCGTTGCCCGCGATGGAGTGCCAGCCGCACGGCTCACAGATCATCTGATAGAGGAGATCGCCGGGCCCTTCCTCCCCGTGGTCGGGCCGTAGTTCCGCGGTGAACATCTCCCCGGCGTGCTCGCCCAGCTCGGTGCGCTGGTCGTGGGCGATGTCGCGATGCCACATGTGACTGCGGGCGTAGGAGTCGAAGTGGCTGTAGAGGAAGCACCAGTGCTCGAAAGCTCCGACCAGCTCGCTCGGCGGGTAGTAGTCCGTGGTGAAGTGCAGCGGTGCGCCCTGCCACTGCCCGGCATGCTGACGGGCCTCCTCGCGGGCGAGCTCGTCGAAGTCGAACGCCAACTGCCCATCGGATGCAGCCATGGTCCCGGTCACCTCCCACCGGCCAGGTACACCACTGTTGCCGGTCGCGCGCCGGGCAGTGCCCTTCCGTTCGGCCGGCGGGCGGGGTAAAATCTGGGGCACGGCGGCAGTGAAAATTGCCTGCGCTACCAGCCCGACTGGTGGCTGACGACCCCAAGGAGCCGCTTGGGCTAGTCCTTCTATACGTGACGTCGCCGTCCACGTAGGAAGGACTGTGTCGTGCTTGCTCTCATCTGGTTCGCCGCCATCGCCGTGGGCGTGTTCATCACCACCCGCTACACCCTGGTCATCAGCCCGTGGCTGCCCAGCAACCTCATCCTCAACGCCATCCGCACCCGGCGCGGCCTTAAATGGGGCGTGCCCGCGATGCTGCTGGCGATCCCGTACTTCGCGATCGCCTACTGGTGCACCGTCGCCATCGACACCGGCGCCACTGGTCTGCTCCACCTCGTCGTGCTCATCTGCATCATCTCCGGGTTCAAGTTCATCTGGATCGGCCCCCTCAGCCTCATCCACCTCGCCGCGGCCCGCCTCCGCGAACACGCCCAGCATCGGCGCGACACATGCGGCGCCTCGGAGGACAGCCACACGCCCGCGAACGTATCTACCGCTGAGCCCGTCAACGCTGGGAACTGAGACGAGCGGCCCAGACTAGTAGTCCCGTACGATCGGCGACGTCGCTGATCAGTACCCTGCTGGCCTCCTGGCCCGCGGCCGGGCCCCGTTGCACGCCCCGATCACGGCAAGGCCATAGTCTCCGTGCGAGTCGGGGGCGGCCGGGGCCGTCGAGCACGACCTTTAGGGTCTCAGGGGCTCCGTATAGCGCACAGCTGCCCGACGACCATTCCTCGCAAGGAACCGGAAGTTCCCCGCACATTTAGCCGTTCCCGACCAGTGCCAGAGACCGGTTGCTAATTCTGTAGTGCCCGGGCGTCGAGGAACACAATCTGTCGATGCTCCTCGTCCTCGGAATCGAGTAATGGATCGGGCACCTCATCGGCGGGTTCCATGATGCGGAATCCCTCGGTCTCGCTGGCGACAAAGTCCGTGAGTTCTCCCTGGAAGCGTCCATCTTCATCGATCGAGTTGGCCGCGTCAGCCAGCGCGGAACGAACGTCATCTCTCGACAGCTGCATGCGCCCCTGGACGTGCTCGCTCGGCACTCGGACGACCTGGGGCCAGTCTGGCTCCCCGCACCGGCCCAGCCGCGTCCAGAAGTCTCTCCACTCATAGATGACTGGTGGCTTCACGCCTGTACCCCATCGAGCAGTCACACGGCCTCTTGGGCCGACGGTGAAAAGCACGAGCCTTTCACGTTTTCCCCGAACCGTACTGCCGTGGGCGGCGACTTCTTTACTGAGAACCTTCGCGACCTGCTTCGCGGTGAGCACGATCATCCATTCAGCGAACCACCATTTGTGTCCACTGCGAGAGAATGCTATATCCGTGGCGGGCACGCCGGAACTGTGAGCGGCGGGCTTGAGTTCACCGGACCAGGTCGGCCGAGGGATCACGTAATACACCGGGACATCGGACCGCAAGTAGTCTATGAGCTGCCCGATATCCACGATGACTTTGTGCCGACCCTTGGCGCCCGGAGTAGTGGTCTTCAACTCGAGCTGAACAGCTTTGCCCGGTAGGTGGGGAAGCGATTGAACGTCGACATCCTCGCCCCGAACGGGCCACCATAATGCCGCGTTGGACCGGTAACGGTAGGTGAGGTACTGGCTCACCCAATGCTCAAGCGTCTTCTCAGGAACTGATACATTCAAGTGCATGGCCCCCCTTTCTACCTTCGACGTGTGCATGCCTTCAAACCCATGGTAATTGGCTTGTCGTTCTCGGCTGCATCCGGATTCCTTCGTCCGGTTAGAGGATCTCGACTGGCCCGGTTACGGGGGATGGAGGTTGTGTGCTTCCTGCTCCAACGGTTGGTTGCGTTTGTCAGCTGCACCTCCTTAATGACGTCGACGTCAGGGCGTGCCCGATAAGCGAGTCGAAGGCGATTAGCGAGATGCGGTATAGGCGTCGATCACGTCGTTAGACACCCGCCCACGATCGGAGACCTCAAATCCGTTCTTCTGCGCCCATGTCCGAATCTCGGCCAGAGGGTAACCGCTGCGCTGATGCGAGGCACTGCCCTGCTTGCGCCGTGCACGGGGTGCGCGGTTGGGACTGATCTTCCGAGCCGCGTTCACGTACGTGTCCAGCGCGTCTCGAAGTTCCTGCGCGTGAGCATTGGTGAGGTCGATTTCGTAGGAGCGGTAATCGATGCTGAAGGTGACCGTCTCGCCTTTCCCAGGCTCAAGGACAGTACCGTCCACATCATCCACCAGCTGTTCAATGATCTTCTTGCCCATGAGGGCGAGTCTATGCGCTCACGTTCCCCAGGGCTCGGGGGAACCGTCGCACCTGTCTGGTATGACACCCACGAGCAGCGAACCCGAGTCAACCGCGGCGGCGACCTCGATGGCTCAGCATGAGGCGCTCAGCCAGCCCCACGGGCCGTGTCATCAGCCAGCAGAGTCAGCCGAAATGGACTGCCCACCTGTCGCTGCCCTCGACGGAGTCGTGCCTTCCCGCGCGTACAGTGCCTTCACAGCCGGGTGGTCCGCCGGTATCTTCCGACGGACCGCCCACCCCGCCTCCGCGGAGCTGATCGATGATGTAGCGACGATGCTCGATGCCGTGCACGTCGCCGACAGCCTCACTGCACGGGAATAATCTGCAGCCGCTCTTCGACGGCTGCCTTGATCGGGAGCACATCGATGCGATGGATCAGCCGCCGCAGATAGGCCCGCTTCTCCTTGATGTCGCGACCCTTCCACGATGCGATGAGAGTCGGCCCATCTTCGAAGGGGATCTCATCGAGCTCCATGGCGTCCAGTCGTCGCTGTAGGGACTCCACGCGAGCCTGGGCGTCCTCGATCAGTGAGAGGAGCACTGTCACCATCGCGCCACGGTACTCACCGGTGCCCTGCTTGGCGACGAGAGTATCCCTCTCTGCCTTGGCCTCATCGAGCTGAGCGAGCATCTCGTTGATTCCCGTATCGGAGCGCGCAGCTCGGCGGCGCGCCCGAGCCTTCTCCAGTGCCTCGTCGGTGATCTGCGAGAAGAACCATCCCAGCACGAACGCCTCGGCACGCTCCGCATTGACCGTGCAACCGCCCGAGCAACTGCCCGGGCCGTTCCTCCGGTTCGCCTGGCAGGTGTACTCAAACGCTTTCACCGACTCTCCAGAGGCCTTCTTCCAGTACTTCTGCTTCCCATACAGGGATGCCCCGCATTGGCAGTACAGCAAACCGGTCAGCAGCCACTCATGTGAGCCCCACGGCCGCCTGGTCTTCGACGTCCTCGCCTGTTCCAGCAACCTCCGCACGCGCAACCACGTGGCACGATCACACACCGGCTCATGAGCAATCACGGGCTCTCCTGACGCGTCACGAGCGATGTAGTCCAACAGCTCGACACTCACCCCCCGCTGGTGCTCGGGGACCTTCCGCATCCGATAGCCAATCATCCGCGGAGACACCAGGTACCGACGAATGTTTCCCTCATACAATGGCCTACCCTTCGCAGTCGTGATCCCGTACTGCTCCTGCCAGTGCCGACCGATCTGAGCGAGGCTCTTCCCAGCCAGCACCATGTCCACAGCGTCCTTCAAAGCTGGATGCTCGACCGGATGCGGTACCAGCCGGACCCCGGAGCGGCCGAACTCGTCAACCACCCGCGGACCCGCCTTCCACCCGAAGGGCAACATGCCACCGTGGATGAAGCCAGCCTCGGCGAGATGCCTCTTCGACGCGAGCTGTCGCTCGCTCATCGCGTCGGTTTCGACCTCGGCCAGTAGCGCCTTGATCCCGGTCACCAGCTTGGCGCCCGCCGTCGCCGTGTTCAGCTCGTCAGCGCTGTCCTGGTGCGAGACCAGATAGACCCCCGCTTGCTGGCACTGCGCGATCCACTCGATCGTCTTCGCCGCGATCCGGTTGGTGCGATCGAGCTTCCAGAACGCCAACGCCGGAACTTTCTCGGCCTTGATGTCCTGGTTGAGCTGTCGCCACCCCTTCCGAGTGCGAGCCGCGGACTTGCTGGCTGAGTCGTTGTCGATGTACTCGCCCATGATCGTCCAGCCGCCCTCTGCTGCCAGCTTCCGGGTCAGGTCAAGCCGCTGCCGCTCGATCGCATCGGCCTTGTCCTTGTGGTACTTCGACAGCCGCAAGTACAGGTAGATCGGCCTCGTTCCCGGCAACGGCTCGTCCGGTCCAGTCCGGGTGAACGCCGGGTATACCACCGACCGCGTAGCTCGTCCGGGCCGCGCGTTCGGGCCGGGACGACGCTCCGTCGTGCTCGTGTTCGTTGCCATCAGTGACCTCCTTGGAGAAGGAGGTGCACTTTCCATTGCACGACTCGTCGAGGAACAGCACTCCCCTGTGGGCTTTTGACAGCACCCCGATCATCCCAGGCTTGGAACCGCCCACCATTGCCGCGGCTGTTGTCCGATGGTGTGGAGCTTCAAAAGGCGGAACGGCGTTGAGCCCGCGATCGGGATCGAATGTTCCGTCCAGGGACTGCAGAGAGCAGGCTTCCACCGCCTCGTCAGGGGCAAGCGGCGGCAGCAGGCCCGGCAGACAGCCGGCGAGCATTGTCTTTCCCGCCCCCGGCGGCCCGCTCATCAACAGGTGGTGCCCGCCGGCTGCGGCGACTTCGAGAGCCCACCGGGCATCGTCTTGACCCTGCACGTCCGCAAGGTCCCCCGGCCGCTGCGGCTCGGCAGAGCGCCGACCGCTCAGCTGCACTGGCACGAGGTCTACGGGGCGGACGTGGCCGCCGAGGACTCTCACAGCGTCGGCCAGGCTTATGCACCCGCGCACATCGACATCGCCTGCCAGTCGGGCTTCGCTTTCATTGGCCTTGGGCACAATCACTCTGCACAGGCCTTCCCGCTGAAGCGCTGACACCATCGGCAGCACTCCGTTGACTGGGTGAAGCCGACCGTCCAAGCCCAGTTCCCCAATGCACACGCACGATTGGGCGCTGTCGCGGCTGACCGCGCCTTCGGCGGCAAGAAGCGCTATTGCAATGCCCAGGTCAAACGCGGTGCCCGCTTTCTTCACGCTGCCCGGCGAGAGGTTCACCGTGATGCGCTGCGCCGACAAGCTCAGTCCCACATTCGACACTGCGGCGCGGACTCGTTTGCGCGCTTCCGACACCGAAGCGTCGGGAAGACCCACGATGTCGATGCCGGGCAGACCGTTGTTGATGCTCGCCTCCACCGCTACGACCGTCCCGGACAGTCCCCACAGGGCAACCGCGCTCGTAGCCCCAATAGCCCTCGCTTTCGGCTTGATGACGGTGTATGCGGGGGCTTCACTGCCGTCTCCGGGCCCGTCAGGCCGCGTGAAGGGAGCTTCGGCTGCCGGCGCCAGTGCTTCACCAGTCATGGAACACCTGCTCAATGTGGGTGAGCGTGGGCGCTTGGCCCCCGAAGCAGATTCCGATGACGTCAATCCGGTAGCTGGGTATGTAGCCCTTCTGCTGTGTCACCCAGCGTGTGGCCAGGCCCTGCAGGGTGCGCAGCTTATGGAAGTCGACGGCTTCCAGCGGATCACCGGAAAATGCAGTGGAACGGGTTTTGACTTCAACGAAGACGACGTCTTCGTCGTCATAGGCGATGATGTCGATTTCACCGTCGCGACACCGCCAATTGCGGTCGAGGATGATCCAATCGCATTCGCGTTCAAGATAGATTGCGGCGATTTCTTCACCCCGCGCGCCCAGCGTGGTGTTGTGTGGTTTTCTCTGCGGCTCATTCATGCCGCCAACGGTGCCCGGCGGACCGCTTCAAGCGGCACCCCATGGAAACTGCTGGGGATAACCGGGCAGCAGTCCACAGGCTCCTTAGCCGCAGTCAGCACCAGCCCAATTGCCCCGCCGACCACCACCTCGACCGCGGCAGCGGAAACAACCTCAGCCGTCGAGGTCCTCGGGCCCGGGGAAATCGCTCTTGGCGAGCTCTTCTATGTTGACGTCCTTGTAGGTCAGAATCCGCACATTGGTCACGAAGCGGGCAGTGCGCCACGTGTCCCACACCCAGGCGTCAGCCAGCGTGACCTCGAAGAACACATCCCTGCCGTCGGAATGCTGCTGCACGTCAACGGAGTTGGCCAGATAGAACCGGCGTTCGGTTTCCACAGCGTAGGAGAAGAGACTGATGACGTCGCGGTACTCACGGTACAGCTGCAGTTCAAGATCGGCTTCAAAAGCTTCTAAGTCCTCGACGCTCATAGCCCCTACCCTAGTGTTCGGCCCTCAGAGGGCAAATGACCTGCGATGCCAGGGCGTGGGCCCCAGTTCGGCAACGGCCCGCTTGTGCGCGGGGCTCGGATAGCCTTTGTTTCCAGCCCAGCCGTAGCCGGGGAACTGCGCGTCGAGTTGAACCATCAGTGCGTCACGGTCGACTTTGGCGATGACGGACGCCGCCGCGATCGTCACAATCCGCCCGTCTCCCTTGATGAATGTGCGCACTTTCGGCACAACAGCATCAGCATCGGCAAACAGGTGGGCGTCCACAAGAGACGGTTCATAAGACAGCCAGTTGTGTTTGCCGTCCAGCAGCACAAGATCAGCTTCGGGAAGCTGTGCCAGCGCCCGCCTGCCCGCAAGCGCCAATGCTGCCGTCAGCCCGATTTCGTCAATCTCCCCAGCCGAGGCGAAGCTCACCTGCGCGTGCTCCTGCCAGTCGCGGACCGACTGGGCGACACCGGGTCGGCGTGCCGGGCTGATCTGCTTGGAGTCGTGGAGCCCTGCCGGAATGTGCTCAGCCCCGCCCAGCAGCTCATGCAGACAGAACCAGACGGCGCCCACGCCGACGGGGCCCGCGGTGCAGCCGCGCCCCACCTCGTCCATTCCGATGACCCGCCCAATGCCCTCGTCGTACAGCTGCTTTTCGAGGCTGAGGTCGGTCAGTCCATTCACGGGTTGGGCACGTCGGCGAAGACGTCGGTGGCAGCTTTGACCCGAGAGAAGCGGTCCAAGGGCCAGTTGATGACGAACACCGTGCCGACCACGTTGTCCTTCGGCACGAAAGGACCGCCGGGAGATTCGGTGTTGTAGCGCGAATCGAGTGAGTTTGAGCGGTTGTCGCCCATCACCCAGTAGCTTCCCTCGGGGACTTCCACGTTGAACTTGATGGCCGACGGGTCGGTTCCGCTCTTAACGTAGCTTTCGTCGATTGGCTGGCCGTTGACTTTGATTCGGCCCTGTTCATCGCAGCATTCGACTGTGTCCCCGCCGACGCCGATGACGCGCTTGATGAGCTGCTGGCCTGCGTTGGCGGGCACGAGGCCCAAGAATTCGAGAATCGGGTTCGGCTGATAGGTGCCGGCGGCGGCCGGCGGCAGCCATCCGCCCGGGTCGTCAAAGACGATGATCTGTCCGCGTTCAGGTTCGTTCCACGGCAGCTGGTTGACCATGATGCGGTCGTCAATCTGCAGCGTGTTCTCCATCGACGACGACGGGATGTAGAAAGACCGGACGACGAACGTCTTGATCGCGAAGGATACGACGAGTGCGATTACCGCGATGATGGCGATTTCACGCAGACCCCGCAGAGCCCTGCCGCCGTTCTTCTTCCGTTCAGTCACCGAGCCATCCTACCGCGAACCGCGCAGGTCGGACTCTCGGACAGTTCCTATAATCCGCTTCAGCGGCACCATTCCCCCGCCGGGCCTGCCCAGCAGGTTCCGCGAATCGGTCGAATTGTGCCTGTTGTCACCCATGAGCCACACCCGCCCCTCGGGCACTCGCACGTGGAATTCGATGTCCGAGGCGGAGCCGGACTGGTCTTTCAGGTACGGCTCTTTCAGCACCTCGCCGTTGACCGTGAGGTGTTTGCCCTCACAGCAGACGACCTCATCTCCGCCCGTGCCGATGACGCGCTTGACGTAGAAGACGTCTTTCGGTCCGATGCCGAACCACGATGCGATGTTCTGCACCCCGCCGGGGCCCGTGCCCGGCAGCATGCTGCCGCGACCGTCGAAGACGACAACATCGCCGCGCTCGATGCCGGCTGACAGTGCGGGCATGCGCCACACCGTTATCTTCTGGCCCGGCTGAAGTGCAGGTTCCATGGATTCGGACGGTATGGTGAACCGCTGGACGACGAAGCCGCGCAGAATGCCGGCCAGCAGAAGTGCGGCAATGGCCAGCCAGGCGATCACGGGCAGGATTCTGCGTGTGCGTGATGTGTGCATGTTCTGGATATGACAAAGGGCGCGAACCCGGCGGTTCGCGCCCTCAGTGCGTCATACTCAGCGCTTCTCGCGAATGCGAGCGGCCTTGCCGTGACGGTCGCGCAGGTAGTACAGCTTGGCACGGCGAACGTCACCGCGGGTCAGCACGTCGATCTTGTCGATCGTGGGTGCGTGGACCGGGAAGGTACGCTCGACGCCGATGCCGAAGCTGATCTTGCGGACGGTGAAGGTTTCGCCGACGCCCTGGCCGTGGCGGCGCAGAACAACACCGCGGAACACCTGGACACGCGAACGCGAGCCTTCGATGACGCGCACGTGCACATCAACGGTGTCACCGGCTTTGAACTTGGGAATGTCGGTCTTCAGCGAAGCCTTGTCGAGAAAATCAAGTTTCTGCATGGGTTTCTCCTGCATGCGCGCCCCGGATCGTACATGCGCGTGTCATTATCCGCGGCAAGCGGATGGGCGGATGGTCTGCCGGATGGCCCTGCGGCTTTCCCTTGTGGACTTGCGAGCCCTCCGAGGCAGGCTGCAGTCAGCAAACACAGAGGCTCAGTTTAGTGCACGGGCGCGGGACTGACCAACTCGGGGCCTCGAGGATCTCGCGAAGCCGATCGGCTCCTGCCGCGCCAGCCGTTCCTGTCAGTGCTGGCGCAGCTGCGCTTCCAAGTAGGCCCGGTCTTTTTGGCTGAGGTTGTCCCACAGCTTTTCGAGCATGTCCGGCCGCACTTGACTCGTTCTGAGCAGCCGCTGTTCATAGCGCCAGCGGGCAATTGCCGCGTGGTTTCCCGACAGCAGCACCTCAGGGATCGCTCGACCCCGCCATTCGGCGGGTTTGGTGTAGGCGGGATATTCGAGCAGCCCGTCTTCGTGGCTTTCCTCATCGAGTGATTCCGGATTGCCGATGATCCCGGGAATCAGCCGGGCAATGGCTTCGATCATGACGAGAGCGGCGACTTCGCCGCCGTTGAGCACATAGTCGCCGATGCTGACCAGTCGGACGTCGAATCGGCCGTCATCGCCTGCCCACTCGATCACCCTCTGGTCGATTCCCTCGTAGCGGCCGCACGCAAAGACAAGGTGCTCACGCTGAGCCAGTTCGCGGGCAGTCTTCTGCGTAAACGGAGCGCCTGCGGGGCTGGGCACGATCAGCAACGGCCGCTCGGCCGTTGTCGAGGTTCCTTCGAGTGTGCTTTCAAGGGCCAGGGCCCAGGGTTCGGCTTTCATCACCATCCCGGCTCCCCCACCGTAGGGGGTGTCGTCGACCGTATGGTGGCGGTCGGCTGTGTAGTCACGCGGGTTGCTCACCCTCAGATCAAGGTGGCCGTCCCTGCGGGCCTTGCCGATGAGCGAAAGGTCAAGGGGACTCAGGTAGTCCGGAAAGATGGTGAGGACGTCAAGCCTCACGATTCGCCGTCCTGCGGCAGCAGACCCGCCGGCGGGGTGATGGTGACCGTGCCGGCGTCGATGTCGACGTGCGGAACGATTTCCTCAACGAACGGCACCAGAGCCTCGGCACCGGCGCTCAGCGTGATTTCGAGGAGGTCCTGGGCGGGGTTGTTGATGACGTCGGCGACCGTGCCGATCACCGCACCGTCTTCAACAACGTCAAGGCCGATGAGGTCGGCGACATACCAGGCACTGTCGTCATCGTCGTCCTCAGCTTCAACGCTGATGAGTGTGTTGCGGACTTCCTCTGCCCGCGTGCGATCGCTGATTTCCGCAAAGGTCAGCAGCAGGCGATCACGGTGCCACCTGGCACGGGTGAGGGTGAGGGTGCCGATGTCCGGCTCGGTGGCGAATTCACTGCCGACGAGAAAGCGCTCGTCGGGATCATCGGTGCGGACCTCGACGGTGAACTCACCGCGGATGCCGTGCGGTTTGCCCAGGCGGGCGACAACTTGACTCACAGGGGCCTTTCACAGCTTGACGAACCCCTCCAGTGTAACGGCGGGCGGCAGTTGCCGGGCACGCCTGGCACCAGCGCAGCCAAGCCCCACCCCACAGGGGTTTCGCCCTGCTGAACCAGACCTCCGCCTCGGCCTGTTCTGCACCCGCACACCCTCCAGCAACAAAAACACCCGAAAAGAGCGGTGGCTGACGGGAGTTTTTGTTGCTGGAGGGTGGGTTCCTTGCGGTTGAAGCGCAGATCCCGGCTAACGGGAGTCTTCGTGTGCAGATCAACCGCCTGCGCGCCTGCTCATTGGCGCCCAAATGCAACAGCGCCCCGGGGAGGTTTCCCTCCGCGGGGCGCTGTTAGAAGACTGCGAGTGTGATCAGGCTTCAACGAGGTCGACTCGCACTCGGTCGCCCGAAATGGCGTTGACGACCTTGCGCAGCGATTTGGCGGTGCGCCCGGCACGTCCGATGACACGACCGAGGTCGTCAGGGTGGACGCGCACTTCGAGGGTCGTACCGCGACCGCCGCTGCGCTCCCTCACGGAAACGTCGTCTGGGTTGTCGACGATTCCCTGCACGAGGTGTTCAAGCGCCTGCGCAAGCATGATCAGGCCTCTTCTGCTTCTTCGGCAGCGGGTGCTTCTTCAGCAGCGGCTTCGGCGTTTTCCTCAGCCTTGTCTTCCTTCGGCTTGATGACCGACTTGGCTTCGGGAGCTTCGAATTCCTGCTTTTCAGCCTGACCTTCGACCCGGTTGGCGGTGTCGCCTTCGCCGGTGAACTTAGCCCAGTCACCCGTGAGCTTGAGCAGAGCCTTGACCTGGTCGGTGGGCTGAGCACCGACGGAGAGCCAGTACTGTGCGCGCTCCGAGTCGATCTTGATGACCGAGGGGTTGTAGGTGGGCTGGTACAGACCGATCTCTTCGATCGGACGGCCGTTCTGGCGGGTCTTCGAGTCAGCCACGACAACGCGGTAGTGCGGTGCGTGGACCTTGCCGATGCGGTTCAGACGAATTTTGACTGCCACTTCTGTGGTGTCTCCTTTTGCAATCAGGGTGAAGATCCGAACGCGCAACGTGGGGATGTCGGCGTTTCGTTTCCTCGTGTTCCAGCCTGTCCGCTGGCTGAGAGGGATCAGCGGGCAGACAAGTACAGCAGATTATTGTGCCAGAAAAGACGGCGGCTTTCCACCGGGTTCACTTCGAGAAGCCGCCGAAGCCCTTGGGCAGCTTCGACAGGTCGAACTCTTCGTCGTCACCGAGGTCGATGCCGCCGAAGGCCGCACCCTGCTGGCTGGGTGCTTTGCCCTCGCGGCGCAGCTGCGCTTCGCGTTCCTGCTGGGCCCGCTTTGCGGGATTTCCGGACTTGCCCGCCCCGCTGCCCTTCTTCTTGCCACCGGACTTGCGGCGCGGCTTCCGGCCTGCGCCAGCCCCGGCGCCGGGCATTCCCGGCATGGCGGGCATTCCCGGCATCGACGGCATACCGCGGCCGCCGCCCATCTGCTTCATCATCTTCTGCATGGCGGCGAACTGCTCCATGAGCTGATTGACGCGGCTGACCTCAACACCGGCGCCGCGAGCGATGCGCGCACGGCGGGACCCGTTGAGGATCTTGGGGTTGGCGCGTTCGGCCGGGGTCATTGAGCGGATGATCGCTTCGATGCGGTCGAATTCGCGTTCGTCGAACTGTTCGATCAGCTGCCGGTGCTGGGCCATGCCCGGGATCATGCCGAGCATCTTCTTCATCGAACCCATCTTGCGGATGGCGCCGATCTGCTTGAGGAAGTCCTCCAGGTCGAAGCCTCCGCCGGATTCGACCTTCTTGGCGAGCTTTTCAGCTTCTTTCTTGTCGAAGGTGCGCTCGGCCTGCTCGATGAGCGTCATGATGTCGCCCATGTCGAGGATCCGGTCGGCCATGCGGTCCGGGTGGAACTGTTCGAAGTCCTTCAGGCCTTCGCCGGTCGAGGCGAACATAATGGGCTTTCCGGTGACTTCGGCAACCGATAGGGCGGCACCGCCTCGGGAATCGCCGTCGAGCTTCGACAGGACGACACCGGTGAAGTCGACTCCTTCGAGGAAGGCTTCTGCGGTCTGGACTGCGTCCTGGCCGATCATGGCGTCGATGACGAACAGGACTTCGTCCGGGTTGACGGCGGCACGGATATCGGCGGCCTGCTGCATGAGCTCCTGGTCGATGCCCAGGCGTCCGGCGGTGTCGACGATGACCACGTCGTGCAGCTTCTGACGCGCTTCTTCGATTGAGTCCTTGGCAACTGCGACGGGGTCTCCCACACCGTTGCCCGGCTGTGGTGCGTAGACGGGCACGCCTGCGCGACTGCCCATCACCTCAAGCTGGTTGACGGCGTTGGGCCGCTGGAGGTCACAGGCCACCAGCATGGGGCGGTGGCCCTCCGTGCGCAGCCAGTGGGCGAGTTTTCCGGCCAGCGTCGTCTTACCGGCACCCTGCAGACCGGCGAGCATGATGACCGTCGGCGGCTTCTTTGCGAACTCGAGCCGGCGGGTCTGTCCGCCCAGGATTCCCTTGAGCTCATCGCCGACGATCTTGACGACCTGCTGGCCGGGGTTGAGCGCCTGCGAAACCTCTTCCGAGAGCGCACGTTCGCGCACGCGCCCCGTGAAGGAGCGCACTACCGACAGCGCAACGTCAGCATCGAGAAGCGCGCGGCGAATTTCGCGGATAGTCGCATCGACATCGGCTTCCGTCAGGCGGCCTTTGCCGCGCAGATTGCGGAAAGTCGCTGTCAGGCGATCGGAAAGAGAGTTGAACACGGGTTCTGACTGCCTTCGTATGTGGACTGAAACTCAACAGACAAGGATAGACGATGCGCCGGTCCCGGCTTCTCAGCAGTGGCGCGCCGACCCCGGCTGTCCTCCAGCTGCGCGGCAGCCGGGAGCCTGTCAGGATTCGAGCAGAGCGTCGACAAAGCCCTCGGCGGTGAACGGCGCTAGGTCGTCTGCGCCTTCGCCCAGGCCGATGAGCTTGACGGGCACGCCGAGGGCGCGCTGAACGGCGACGACGATGCCGCCCTTGGCCGTCCCGTCGAGCTTGGTGAGGACAATGCCGGTGATGTCAACCGACTCGGCGAACACCTTGGCCTGCTGCATGCCGTTTTGGCCAGTGGTGGCGTCCAGGACGAGCAGCACCTCGTCGACGTCGTGGCCTTCGCCCAGGGGGCGGGTTGCTACGCGCTTGACCTTGCCGAGCTCATCCATGAGGTCGCGTTTGTTCTGCAGGCGACCGGCGGTGTCGATGACGACAACATCGGCGCCGTCGCGCTTGCCCTGTTCTACCGCGGCGTAGGCCACCGATGCGGGATCGGCGCCCTCTTCCCCGCGAACCGTTTCCACCCCGACGCGGTCACCCCACGTGGTGAGCTGTTCTGCCGCTGCCGCACGGAAGGTGTCTGCCGCTCCGAGCACAACCCTGCGGTCTTCGGCTACGAGAACGCGGGCGATTTTGCCGACGGTCGTCGTCTTTCCGGCACCGTTGACACCGACCACCAGCATGACGGCGGGGTCTCCGGCCTCGCGAGCAACTTCGGAGCCAGCCACATTGAGCGTGCGGTCCATGGTCGGGTCAACGACTTTGATGAGCTCTTCGCGCAGCAGCGGCCGCAGGTGTTCGGGATCGCGTGTGCCCAGCACCCGCACCCTTTCACGCAGCGAGTCGACCAGTTCGGCGGTCGTGTCGACGCCGAGGTCGGCCATGATGAGGGCATCTTCGACATCCTCCCAGGTCTGTTCGTCCAGGGTGTCCTGGGACAGCAGGGTCAGCAGACCTCGGCCGAAGACGTTGTTGGACTTGGCCAGTCGAGCACGCAGGCGGGCCAGGCGCGTGGTTGGTTCGGTGGGAGTTTCATACCGCCGCTCTTCTTCGACTTCGGCGGTGTCCTCAGTGAGATCCGGAACGTGTGCTGACGGGGTGCGCCGTTTGGTGCGCGCAGGGCCGAAGAGCACGAAGCCCGCGGCGATGAGAACAATGGCCAGAATAATGCCGACTGTGACAAGAGTGTCCATGGCACCCAATCTAGCGGAACAGAATCTGCAGCGTGGTGCTCAGCCCCGTGCCGGTATCCGGGACTTTCCAGTGCCGAGTGCGCGGACGCAGGGTCAGCAGGCTCGGTGCCGCATGGCGCCTGGGCTGCGGCACGAGCACGTAGTGGTGGTCGGCCATTGCGGTGACGGCCGCCTGTTCGCGCGTGGGGAGGTGAGCGGTTTCTTCCTCTGATCCGAAGAAGCCGTAGTCGTCGTAGCCGGTCCACGAGTGCGGCAGGCGGAAGCGCTGTGACGAACTGGGTTTGATTCGCCCTTCTTGGCGCAGGCTCGGCAGAGCCACGGCGAGCACGATGACGATGCCGAGCGTCAGGATGATCGCCAATCCGACGAGGAGTATGAGAAAGCTGGCCAGACCAGCCATCAGCACCCCGTGATCGGGCGGTTGCAGAACATGGGCAGAGGCTCCTTGACGGCGTATACGTGCATTTCTTAGAAGGCCAGCTTAGTGGGACCGAGCTGAGAGTTCTATTCAGGGATCGCCAGCGGCACCTCGAACACTGCTGACCAGCCTCTGTGAGACGACCTTGGAGATCCCGTCCCCGCCCATTGTGACGCCGTACAGCGCGTCGGCGATTTCCATGGTGCGCTTCTGGTGGGTGATGACGATCAGCTGTGAACTCTCCTGCAGCTCTTTGAAAACCCCGAGCAGTCTTGAGAGGTTGACGTCGTCGAGGGCTGCCTCGACTTCGTCCATGACGTAGAAGGGGCTGGGCCGGGCTTTGAAAATCGCCACGAGGATGGCAACTGCGACGAGCGACCGTTCCCCACCAGACAGCAGCGACAGCCTGCGAACCCGCTTCCCGGCCGGCCTGGCAAACACCTCGACCCCGGTTGTGAGCATGTCGTCTGGGTCTGTCAGCGACAGTGAGCCTTCGCCGCCAGGGAACAGCCGACTGAAGATATCGGTGAACTCCCGCGCAGTGTCGGCGAAGGCTTCCGCGAAGACCTCTTTGACGAGCTCGTCGATCTGGCTGACCATGCCGCGCAGATCCTCGCGGGTCTCTTCGATGTCGTTGATCTGCTTTTCCAGATAGTCGTGACGCTCCTGCAGCGCTGTGAACTCTTCGAGCGCCAGCGGGTTGACCTTGCCGATGCGCTTCATTTCGCGTTCGGCTTTTTTCTGCACGCCCTCCACTTCGGTGCGCACAAAGGGGCGGGTGGGCAGTTCGTCGCCGTCGACGTCCGCGGTGAAGTCCGGGACGTCGAGGTGGGGGCCGAACTGTTCTATGAGGTTCTGGGCTGACAGGCCGATTTCCTGTTCTGCTCGCCGGTTGAGCTCTTCGAGCCTGAGCACGAAGCGTTCGCGTTTGAGTGCCGCGGCGTGTTCGGCCTCTGCGAGTTTCGCCAGTTCCCCACGCTGTTCATCGAGGTTTTCGCGCAGCTTTTCAGCCTGTTCGCCGGCTGCGGTGCGGCTCTCCTGCAGCGCGGCGTGTTCGGCTTCGACGCTTTTTTCCCTTTCGGCCAGGTGCTGTGCGAGCTCTTCGGCCACCTCGCCTGCGGCCTGAGTTCTGTCCGCCAGAAGTTTCCGCGCCTGCTCTTCACGCTGCAGGCGTTCGCGCTCAGCCTGCTGGGCTCGGGCTTTGCGGCGCAGGCTGTCGATGCGATCGGCCAGGAAGCGCACGCGGTCATCGGCTGAGCGGGCTGCGATTCGGGCCTCCATGACCTCTTCGCCCAGCTGCGTGTGTTCTTGCGCCAAGCGGTCGCGGTCTTCGGTGTCGGGTTCGGCGTCAACCGTGTCGAGTCCTGCCAGTGCCGCCTGGGCCTTTTCGCGCTGTTCTTCGGCTTGGGTTTGTCGTTTGTCCAGCTGTGCGCTGCGTGCGTCGAGGCGCTCGACTTCGGCTTCGAGAAGCTGCACGCGTTCGGACGCTGCCGTGACGGCGCCCTGTGCCCGGATGATGCGCGCTTCTGCATCGCGCCGAGCTTCCTGAGCCCGCTGCTCCTGACTGCGGGCCTCCCGGAGGGCTTCGCGGAGCCTCTTGACTTCTTCGGCTGCCTCTGCGGCTGCCAGGGCGAGCTCGTCGATGCCGCCCTGAGCTTCGGCCAGCGCGTTGCGGGCTTCGGCGCGGGCGGCTTCCGCACGACCGGAACGGCGCACGCGGTGGGTCTCGATGACAGTGCCCGACCGGGTCACGCACGTCAGGTCGGGGTGTTCTTGCAGCAGGGCGAGCGCCTGCTCGGATTCTTCGACGATGACAGTGCGGCTGAGCACAGCGCGCAGTGCTGTGCGCAGTCCGAGGTTGGATGCGCTGACCACGTCAACGGCTCGCCGGGCGGAACCGATCGCGATCGGCTCTGGAGAACCCTCGTGAGAGTCGGCGCCGATGACGGTGTCGACGTCAGTGCTGCCGTCCGTGTTCTCCAGCAGCGCCAGCCCCGCCTGGTGGGTGTCTGCGAAGAGAGCTTGGGCGAAGGGGCCAAGCGCTGCCGCGGCGGCTGTTTCAAAGCCCGCTTCGATTTCGAGGAGGTCTTCCACTCGCCCGGTGACACCGTCGATTTCAAGGGCCAGAAGGTCATCTGCGGACGCCGAATGCGATGCGCTGATCTGCAGGGCCTCAATCCGGGCCTCCGTCTTGCGCAGCTCGCCGGTCAGTTCGGCGCTGCGGGTGTCGGCTTCGTCAACAGCGGCTTGGGCGCGAGCGGTCGCATCAGCTGCGGCCTGCACTGCGTCATCCACTCCGGTCTGTTCCTGTTCTAAATCGGCCACGGCGGCTTCTGCCCGCTGCGCTTCGGCGCGTGCGCTCTCGATGTCCGCCAAAAGCTTCTCGCGTGCAGGTGCGGCTTCGTCCTTTTCGCGAGAGATGCCCTCGAGTGCCCGCTGGGCGGTTTCGACATCAGATTCGAGTCCGGCCCGGATGCGGACTTTTTCGGCGATCTCCGCACGTGCGGCTTTCAGTGCTGCTTCCGCCGTGTCGAGTTTGCCGGAGATTTCGTTTCTGGCTTGGGCGAGCTCTTCGAGGCTCTGGGCCCGTCTGCTCTGCTGGTCTTCGGCGTCGCTGAGTTCACCGCGGAAGTGCTCGGCCCTCTCGAGGAGGGCTTCGGGCGCGTCGCCGCTGAGCTTCTGCGCGGGCGTGCGCAGAAACTCCACGCGGTCGCGGGCGCGGCCGGCTGCCGCTGTGGCTCGCGTGGCGGTCCGGCCGAGTCTGCGCAGCAGCTGGGCCAGCCGGTCGTTGTCCTGTTCTGCTTTCACTGCCGAAGCGCGTGCTTCGGCAATGTCCTGTTCGAGCTGTTCAATGCGCGCTTGCACGACCTGCCGCTGTTGGGATTCTTCCCGCGCGTTTCCCGTGTTCTGCAGCGCTGCCTGTGTTTGGACGATGTCGTCGGCCAGCAGGCGAGCACTTGCGTCGCGCAGCTCGGCCTGCACGGTCGCGGCCCGCTGTGCGGCACGTGCCTGTTTGCCCAGCGGACCCAGCTGCCGGGCCAGTTCTGCACGCAGGTCCTGCAGACGGTCGAGGTTGGTCTGCAGGCCGTTGAGTTTGCGGACGGCTTTTTCTTTGCGCCTGCGGTGTTTGAGAACGCCCGCGGCCTCTTCGATGATCCCGCGGCGCTCAAACGGATCGGCGTGCAGAACCTGGTCCAGCTGTCCCTGGCCGACGATCACGTGCATTTCTTTGCCCAGACCGGAATCGGACAGCAGCTCCTGAATATCCAGCAGGCGCGCCGGTGCGCCGTTGACGGCGTATTCGCTGCCGCCGGAGCGGAACAGCGTGCGGCTGATGGTGACTTCCGTGTAGTCGATCGGGATGGCCCCGTCGGCGTTGTCAATCGTCAGACTGACTTCGGCTCGGCCCAGCGCCTGCCGCTTCGAAGTGCCGGCGAAGATGACGTCCTCCATTTTTCCGCCTCGGAGGTTCTTCGCACCCTGCTCGCCCATGACCCACGCGAGCGCGTCGACGACGTTCGACTTGCCCGAACCGTTTGGTCCGACCACACACGTGATGCCCGGTTCGAGTTCGAGCCGGGTGGCAGACGCGAACGACTTGAAGCCGCGCATCGACAGGGTTTTGAGGAACATTCAGATCAGCATAGCCGCCAAACCGCCTCAAACCGCGTTTATGCCGCCGACAAGACTGGCCGCGCCTTCGTGCATTCCCCTGGCTTTGAGAATGTCGAGTGCCTGCAGCGAGCGCACACCGGCCTGACAGAACAGCACCGTCAGCGGCGCATCGGACTTCGGAAGCTGTGCCCCTTCCAGGAGAGCGCTGAGCGGAACATTGTGCGCCCCGGCAATGGTGCCGGCGGCGTACTCGTCGGCTTCGCGCACGTCGACCAGCAGGGTCGACTGGCCCGCCTGCAGGCGGGCTTCGAGAGCTGCCGGGGTGATGACGGCGGCGGAGTCGAGGTGGTCGACGGGTGCGCGGTCAGGGTCTGCGGCAACCGTGAGGCTCCGCATGGTGCTGGCCAGTCCGTCGTAGATGAGAACAGAGCCGAGGGCAGATTCGCCGACTCCGGCGAGCAGCTTGATGGCCTCCATCGTCATCAGCGTCCCGATGATTCCCGGCAGCACGCCGATGACTCCGGCTTCCGCGCACGTGGGTGTTGAGCCGGCGTCGGGGGCTTCCGGGTAGAGGTCGCGGTAGGTGCCGGTCTTCCCCGCCCAGAAAACGCCCACCTGGCCGGAGAAGCGCAGGACCGAACCCTGGATGACGGGTTTGCGCAGCATTTCGCACGCATCGGAAATGAGGTAGCGGGAATCGAAGCTGTCGGTGCCGTCGATCACGAGGTCCGCATCCCGCAGAACGTGCAGGGCGTTGCCGGCGGTCAGCCGGTCGGTGTGCAGGGTCAGTTCGATTCCGGGGAACAAACCGCGGCACACATCGGCTGCAGATTCGGCTTTCAGCCTGCCGATGTCGGATTCGGAGTGGATGACCTGGCGGTGCAGATTGCTGCGTTCGACAACATCGTCATCAATGATTTCGAGGTGGCCAACCCCCGCGGCGGCCAAATACTGCATCACAGGCGCTCCGAGTCCTCCCGCACCGACAACCGCGACCCGAGACTTCAGCAGCCGGGCCTGGCCTTGTTCACCGAAGCCGGCCAGGCCCATCTGCCTGCGGAAACGCTCAGCATCCTCCGGTGTCAGTCCAAGCGGCGTGTTATCGCTCACTGCGTGACCCCCATTCCGCGGAATCCTTCGGCCGGATCATGGCCGGTGACAAGCCCGTCGAAGCTGCTCGATGCAACAGCACCGTGTCGGCGCGTGGGGATCCTGCCGGCGCTTCGGGCCCAGCCGCCGGCTTCGACGGCCAAGCGCATAGCCCTTGCCATGGCGACGGGGTCTTCTGCACGCGTGACCGCACTTGCCAGAAGAACAGCCGAGCAGCCCAACTCCATTGCCAGCGACGCCTCGGACGCGGTGCCGATCCCGGCGTCCAGCACAACGGGAACAGAGGCGCGCGAGCAGATGAGTTCGATGTTGTGCGGATTGAGAATGCCCAGACCGGACCCGATCGGGGCACCCAGCGGCATGACGGCCGCAGCCCCGGCGGATTCGAGCCGCTTGGCTACAGCCGGATCGTCCGAGGTGTAGACGTAGGGTACGAAGCCGCGCTCGGCGAGCATTTCGGTGGCTTCCAGCGTTGCAATGACATCCGGCAGGAGGGTTTTTTCGTCTGCGATGACTTCAACTTTCACCAGCGGGGTTTCGCAGGCTTCCCGGGCGAGTTCGGCGGTGAGCACTGCGTCCGCCGCGGTGTAGCATCCGGCGGTGTTCGGCAGCACCTTGATGTCCAGGTCGGACAGCATGGCAAACAGCGAACCGGCTTCTGTGGGGCTGTAGCGGCGCATGGCGACGGTCGTAAGTTCGGTCCCGGACTCCTGCAGGGCGGCACGCAGGTTCGCGTGGTCGACTGCCCCGCCGGTTCCCATGATCAGCCGGGACGTCAGAGTGGTCGGTCCGATTGTCAGCGGCTGCACGTCAGCCTCCCTGCACTGCTGTGACGATGTCGATGACGGCACCGTCTTCTACTTCCGTTCGCACCCAGCGTACGCGCGGCACGACAGCGCCGTTGAGTGCTGCCGCGATGCCCGGTCGGCTGCCGTCGGCGGGTGTTCCGTCGGCTTTGAGCTGCGTGTTGGTCGTGCGGGCCACGACGTCAAGCACCGTGAGCCTGCCTTCGAGTTCCTGCACTGTGCCGTTGACCGTGATGCTCATGGGATTTTTCCTTCCGTGTGGGTCTCGGCGGCCTGGGCAGCCAAGCGGGAAATATAAGGGGTCAAAAGGATTCCGTGCCGGGACAGTCCTCCTGCGACGACAACCGCCGAGGTGCCAGCGGGGTTCGCTTCCGGTCCTGCTGACGAGTGGCAGGGCACCTCGGTCCGTGTGACCACCGGCATGTCGTCTTCGGCTGTCGGGCGGGCGCGGGTTGTCACGTCAACGAGGTCGCAGTCGCGCAGACCGGGAACGACGGTGACGGCGTCAGCCAGGAGGTCTGCAACACTGCCCAGGTCGGTTTCAGGGCGGTCTTCGCGCACGGATGCGCCGATGACGATTTCGCCGTTTGCCCGCGGCACAATGTAGACGCTTCGGCCTGCGACCACGGCGCGGACTGTCCGCTGCACAAGCGGACCGAAGCGCAGGCGGCTGTCGGGGGTGCGCACGCGGATGACGTCTCCGTATACGGGGCGCAGGGTCGGCTTGGAATCTTCGGGCAGGCCCGCGATCCCGGCGATGCCCATGCCCGCTGCCACGACAGTCGTGTCGAATGGGTGCTGTCTGCCGTCGGCGGTTTCCACTGTCGCCCCGGCAATGCGGGTGACGCGCTGGCGGAAAATGGGAGTCGACTCCAGTGCGCCGAGCATGACCTCCATGAGCCGGCGAGGGTCGATGCGGAGGTCACCGGAGATTTCGGCTCCGGCTGCCAGGCCGGGCGCCAGACCGGGTTCGAGGCGGGCGAGCCCGCTTCCGGGCAGGTGATTGAATGTCAGACCGCGTGCGGCGTAGGCCCGCTCCATCCGCTGAAGGTGTTCGTGGTCTCCGGAGTCTGCGGCCACCAGGAGGGTTCCCGCGGTTTCAAAGCCGACAGCCTCCGGGGCAACACCAAGCATTTTCAGAAACTCCGGGTATTCCTCGAGGGCCTTCTGCATAATCGGCAGCAAACCGTCCTGGCCGAACTGGACTTCCGCGACTGGGGCGAGCATACCGGCGGCCGCATATGATGCTCCCAACGCCGGTTCCGGGTCGAAGACAGTGATGTCATGACCGCGGCGCTTCAGCCGCACAGCTGTGGCGAGTCCGAGAATTCCCGCCCCGATGACCGCTGTCTTCACCATTCTCCTCACGTCGGCATGATCCGCTTCGAGTGCTGATGGTCGGCCGCTTCGCCCTCTCAGCCGGGCGTGTCCCGGCTCCCATGAACCGCCCTCAGAGTAAGCCGCCCGCGGTGACGGAGCAAAAGCTGAGGAAGCACCGCTGGCAAGGTCCGGAAGAAACAAGCCTCATTAAGAAATATGTAGGCTCTCCGCTTAAAAGCGTCGGCGGTCTTGCGAACACGTGTAGACTGCCTTTCGCGTACGCCGTACCGAAACTCCGCACATTCGGGGGATCTGGCACGGCACCAGGCACGGGCACGAACACTGAATCTGCAATGAAGTGGAGGCTTAATGACCAGCGATGTTGTTTTGACGGTTGAGGGGCTGACTGTCAAACACGGGTCTCAAACCGCTCTCGATGATTTTTCATTCACGCTGCAGCGGGGCGAGATTCTCGGCATTGTCGGCGCCAACGGCGCCGGCAAATCTACACTTCTGAAGGTTCTTTCCGGAGGCATCATCCCAGACGAGGGCACGATCACCCTCGCAGATGAGAAGTTCGCCCCGGAAACCGAAGCCGAGGCCCGAGCCATCGGCGTCGGCTACATCCCTCAGCGCATCTCGGTGGATGAGGACCAGACCGTCTACCACGCGATGTTCCGCACCTCGTACCTGTCGAAGCTCACGGATGAGGAAAAGCGCGCTGAAGCAACCCGCCTCCTGGAAGACAACGGGGTTGCCATCTCTGCTGACGAGCAGATGCGCGACCTTGTTCAGGCCGAGCGCACAATGGTGGAGATCCTGCGGCTGGCCAACGAGGAAACGGCCCTGATCCTGCTGGATGAGGTTTCTGCTTCCTTCAACGACCACGAAATCTCGCTGGTGCACGACCTCATCATCCGCCTGTCCAAGCAGGGCCGCGCCATCATCTATGTTTCCCACCGCCTGGACGAACTGCAGTCACTGTCGAACCGCATTGCAGTGATCAGAGACGGCAGGCTTCGCTCAATCCTGGTTCCCCGCGAAGCTGACCGCGACACGATCACAGTCGAAATCTTCGATACCGAAGCTCCCGTTCCCACCAAGAAGCGCGGCGAGATCGGCGATGAGATCCTGCGGTTCGAGGATGTCGCCCTCGACGACAAGCTCTCACCGACCACGTTCTCCCTCCACAAGGGTGAGATCTTCGGCATCACGGGACTGCGCCGATCCGGTGTGGAACAGCTGGCCGACATCATCAGCGGCAAGGCTGCCCACACCTCCGGCACGATTGTCGTCAACGGCGAAGAGAAGAGCTTCTCCAGCCCGGAGGATGCTCTGCAGGCGGGAATCTTCACCCTGGGAGAAACTGACGGTCAGGTTGACTACGGCGAAGGCAATAACCTCGCGTCCGAGTACTCCAAAATCGACGAAGACGATCAGTCGTTCACCGACCAGGTCCAGAGCTTCAGGGAACTCGTCAGCACCCTCCAGGAGCTGCGGGTCAAAACTCCGAGCATTCACCGCAAGGTCGGCGAACTGTCCGGAGGCGACCAGCAGAAGCTCGCTGTCGCCAAGTCCCTGCACAGCGATGCGAACATCTTCGTGCTCAACCAGCCCACCCGCGGAGTTGACGAACTTTCGCGCCAGGCCGTGTACAAGCTCCTGGAAGAGGTCACCAGCCGCGGCAGCGCCTGCGTCCTGCTGTCATCCGATATCAGCGAACTGCTCGCCCTGAGCGACAGAGTCGCTGTTATGCGCGAAAACAGGCTCATCGGCCCGCACGAGACCGACAGCTTCACAGAAGACACAATCATGATGATCGCCCTGGGCTACACCCCGTTCCGCACAACAAGCAAGCGACGCTCGTCATCGAACACCGAAGAAACCGCCGAGGAGACCACCGACGCTGGTGTTCAAGGTGAGATTGAATGAGTTTCAACTTTCTTCGCCGCTCACCACAGCAGCGAGATGAAGTGCAGACTGACGAACCCTATGTGCCCGATATTTCACACGTGATGCAGACCCCGCCGAACTCAGATACCCCCACGCCAGCCTCTCCGCAGACCGGCCACCACTACGGCGCCCTACAGCCTCAGGTCGCTGCCGGTTCAAACTATCCAGTGCGGCCGTGGCAGGAAGAAGCGCCGGGCCCCGGGCGTGCCTTTCACACCGACCTGGACGACTACGACGCCCCTGAATCTTTCGAAGTTGACTACCCAGACACCCCTGATGACCCCGAGCCTGTTGAAGCAGAAAGCGCCGACGACCCACCCCGCGACCACTTTGCGATAACCTTTGACAACGCAGGCGAACAGGATCTCCCCGCGGAGACCTACACCACCGAAAGCCCCGCAGAGGACCTTTCGGCCGAACCCACGCCGTTGTTCACTGAAGTGCGCGGTTATACTGCTAGTGCCAATAACGAAGGACCTCATTTCCTGCAGAACTCTGAAGGAGATGAGCACTTCGACGATTCTTCTTCCGAGGAGACCGATCCTCGGTCAGAAACGAAAGAGAACACTATGTCAGCAAATATTCAGGCGTCCCTTCGCAGCCTCCTCGAAATCGAAGGCGCTACGGGTGCAGCAATCGTCGACATCGCCTCGGGCATGGAGCTTGGAACCGGCGGCAACCCGAACTTTGACCTCAACGTCGCAGCTGCCGGCAACTCGAATGTCATTCGCGCAAAGCTCGCCACCATTGCCGACCTGGGCATCAACGAGAACATCGAAGACATCATGATTACGCTCGAATCGCAGTACCACCTGCTGAGCGTTCTCAACACTTCGGCAACAGAAGGTCTGTTCATCTACCTCGTCCTGGATCGCCGTCACGCGAACCTGGCACTCGCACGCCACAAACTGCGCAAGCTTTCCGAGCAGATCTCAGTCTGATCCGAGGTTCAGCCCGAACTGCTTGAGCAAAGGGCCTGTGGGAGCAGCGTCCGCTGTCCCCACGGGCCCTTTTGCTATCGGTTTTCGTATGGTTGCGGTTCAGTACCGCCGCTGCGGTTTCTGGCACGCGGGACACCAGTGGGATGTGCGCCCGGCAATCGTGCTGCTGCGCACAGTTTCACCGCAGCGGGTACACGCGGTGCCGGCTTTTCCGTAGACGCCGAGGCTGCGGTCGAAATATCCCGATTCGACTCGTTTATGACCCTCACCAATGGCCAGTCGAGTCGTCATTCCAGTGGTGATTCGATAGGGACTCGACTCCCCTACGCGGGCTGGCTAGGCCGTCAGTGACGTGGTCGAGCGTACTGCTCCTCACATTCGACGAGCTCACGCTTCGGGCGTCACGAGCTCCGCCCTCGCCCAACGCGCGATCATCCGGAGTTGTGGATGCTCGCTCACGATCGCTCGCTGACGGTCTGCGGGCAGCCCGATCTCGTGCAGGAGATTCAGGATCACCACGCCCGTCGTCACCTCGACGACGGCGACGAGCTCGTCGAACTCGTGCCTGGGGGGTGCGTCCCTCGTGAGCCAGGTCGTTGCGGGCCTTTACCGTCCTGCTGGCCCATCGTTCAACATCAGGAACGAGCACCGACACCGCCTCCTGGTCAGGCCGATTGACAAGAGCCTCGAGCCGGTCGCGGAGAGTCATGTCGTTGCGGATCGCGGACTTGAGCCGCTCCCGCTGATCCTCCGGAGCGACCTCAAGCATCGCCTCGCGCATCTTTTTGAACTCAGCGTTCGGCATCGGGAGCTCTTCGATTCCGAGCGCCCGATGGAGGGCTTCGGCAGCGCCGACCGCCATGAGAAGACGGCTCTCGACGTACTGCGCTGGCGCGTACAGGAGCGCCAAGATCAGGTCCGTCGAGGCCCGGAGGCGATTATGCACCGCACACCATCGCGGGACGATCTCCTGGAAGGGGATGTCACTGCAGGTGAAGAACACTCTGCGGTGCTCGATGGCCTTTGCATCCCGCTCCCCCACGGCGGCGGGCGAGTAGAGCACCTCGACATAACGCTCCATCGGATGCCGTTCGGCCCCCGGCCCGTCTGCCTTCAGTTTCAGCCGCAGCCAGATCACCCCGGCAGCACGATGGGTCGCGAGCGAGATCAGGTCCTGCAGAGACTTCGCGGACGCAAGCGCTTCCTCGAAGGAGCACGCGTCCGGCGGAGCGATCTGCAGGAAGACCGTGTCGCGGATCCGCGCGGTCGTTCTCCCGCGAAGCTCGTCGACGTACGGAGGATTGCGAAGATGCTCGAGTGAGTACTCGGTGCCGTCGACCAGGACCGACGTCGATTCCAGCGGCTTCGCACTGATAGAGCCGCTGCCATCGAACGGCGTCCCGCCTGGGCCGCCGATCGACGACGAGAAGACCCCGTCTGCCGCCCAACGACCGACGTCCTCGACGGAGATCTGAAGTCCTTCGAACAGTGCAGCTTCCGTGTTCGCCGCGTGGACGCCGATCAGCGCGGATTGAGCCGAAACCACCTGCTTGTCGGGGCTCTTCACCCGCGCGCCGAAGGATCGGTTCGTGCTCGTCGGGATGCACCCAAGGAGGGTGATCTCCCTCTTCTCAGCGACGCCGAGTATGACGTCCCACGACCGTGTGCCTTCATGCACATGCGTCACGCCTGGTCGGGGCGACGTCATGACCCGGTCCTCGAAGGTGCCGATCAACGTTAGTTCCGCACCGCCGTCGCGGTCGTATCGCAGCACGCCCGGGACACGCTCATCCGGCGCGTCGGGCAACCACCACAGCCCAGACCACTCGTGGGAATCGACCAGATGCAGCGGCTCGGTCGGCATATGCGTCCCCCCCTACAAGACTGATGCCCCGGGGGTCCGGGCCAGGAGGCCCGGACAGTCACCGGGGCATACGCCTTCGATTCTAGCAGTGCGGGCTGCTCAGCCCGCCTGGCGAGACTTCACGAAGATACCCCTGTAGGCACCCCACGGCCTCCCCGCCGACCCTACGTCTCGTCCGCTTCGCCTGCTTCTCTGCAAGATGATCGTGAAGCCCTTACGCAGAGCGCTCTCCTGGCCGCGTGTCAGCGGCTGAGCGGTGGCTCGGATCCTTCGAACATGCTCCTCCCGAGCCGCGTGACCGAACACCTTGTCGAGCTCAGAGACCCAGACCCAAGCCTTAACCGTGTGCCGCCCATCGCGAGCCGTGGACGCTTCTATGCGCGCCGTCAGAACCCCAACCTTGATCCGTCGGCAAATGGCCTGCGGGCTACATGACTCGCGATCTGCAGCCGCGGAGATGTTGCCCCACTCGTCGCTCGACCCCATGCCCTACTCGCTCCTTCGCATTGCCCGGAGCCTGACACAACCGCGATCACCCCGGACCGACTAATGTGACTCACAGTCCGTGGACTCATGGTCATCGTAGCGAAACCGTTGAGATAAGAGGGAGTCCGCGCACCGCATCGCGTTCGGCGAGCATCTCCGCGAACTCTGCCAGGAGCTAGGCTGGGCGTCTCAGGAGGCCTTCGCCCACCACGTCAGTCTCGACCGCACCTACAAAGCGGCCTGGAGCGTAGCCGTCGCAACCCAACGCTCGACATCATCTTCAAGCTCGCTCACGGGCTCGATGTCTCCCCCGCGGAGCTCCTCGCGACCACCAACTGAATGCTCGCGCCTTGGGAGGCCCGTTCAGCCACGAAGCTCTGCTGCGGGATGAGGCATCCTTTCGTTCATCAACCCCGAGGACCAAGGGATTCCAGGTGGTACTCGAAATGGAACATGTACGTTGCGTCGTAGTCGTGCCCGTACGAACCAGCGCCTCGCCCCATGACCTCGGCGAATGACGCGGGTCTCACACCCAACGCTCCCTTCTACGAATCGTTATTGGTTGAGATCGGTACGTCGATGGCATCACGCGCGACAACGATGCCGTCCTTGAGGATGTAGCACTCGACGACGTGGTCGCCGCGAAAGTTCGTCTGCTCATGTCTGGTGCCCGGACGGCTCGACGGAACGATCTGACCACGGATTTTGTTGCGCCGCTCGGCCTCGTAGCCCTGGTTCAGTACCTTCCACTTGACCTCGTACGGCTCGGGCACCGTGCACTCGACGATGATGAAGTCGAGCCCCTTTCGAGCAAGGAGTGGAGTCTTGTCTCGAAGCATCGTCCGCAGCAACATTGTGCGGAATCCGTTCTGCGTGACCTTGCAGTCGATGGCTACCGAATACGCGATGTCGACCGGATAGAGGTGCTCGACGAACTCCTCCGTGTCGTCGAACGTGCGATCAGTCTTCGTGTCGGCCAGCGGCACCGCCGTACCGAACACTTCACGCCACTTCCTGTTCGCGGCGGCCTTCCCCTCCAGTTCGATCGCTTCGAGGCACCGGCTGTAGGCCTTCTTGGCTTTCGGTTGGAACCGCGCCTTCACAGCCACCCATTGCTTGCTGCCGAGGGCAAGGTAGCGCTCTTGGTTCGGCTCGTTCGCGAGAAACTCAAAGAAGTCGCGGACCATGAAGTCGAACCAGAGCGGCCCCTTGTCGTCGTACTCGCTCGTTGTCGAAAAGAACCGGTGGACGAGGGTGTCTATGAGCAGGCCACCCATGGCTACACCGTTCGCATCCTTCCATGCCCGCGCCATCCGAGCCAGGTGCCGCATGTTGTTCGACGTGCGGTCGTTGCACTCCTTCGTCGCAGCGATCTCGTCGTGCGGCTTCGTGAGCTTCCAACCTTCAGATTTCGTGTCCGGGTAGTCGAAGCTGCCATCGGCGTTCTCGAACGCCGGCTGCACTTCGAACTTGAACTTGTTGGTCGTGAATTGCACGCGCGCGACGCACTGGTCGACGCGTACGTCGGTGTTCGGATACCGCTTCGTCAGAACGTCACGGACCCGGTTCAGAACTCGCCGTGGTCCGTTCTCGTCGTCATAGCTCGAGCGCAGACCACTAGGGAGAATGAAAATCAGGTCAAGGTCCGAGACGCTGCGGATCGCAGTGTGCCGGCCGTAGGAGCCGACCATCAGGCGGTGCGCCGTGGAGCCCTCGATCGACCGGAAGTCCTCGTTCAGAGCCTTGATGATCGCATCGCGGCGCATGGCGATCGTCGTGCTGGCGTCGCCGACCTTCAGGTTCTCGAGCAACTGACCGAAGATCTCAGAGACCTTCATCCTCGCGAGTCCTCCTCATTCATTCGGAGCTTCTCGGGAAGGAACGGGTCGATCTCGTCGGACGTGAACGTGAGCTCTTCCCTCTTTTTCAGTCCGCCGGTTGCCTTGTCGAATGCCTTCTTCCACGTTCGTGGTGCTGTGGCGTACACGACACGGGCCGCCTCTTGAAGTTCGTCTCGGCGCGCGCGAGCATCAGTTGTGGAGACCGCGCCCGACATGAGGTCTGTGATCAGCGACAGGTAGGACTCACGGACATCCCAGAGCTTCGAAGCCGCGTCACGGTGTGCCTCGGCCTCCTCGTGGAACCTGAACGTCTTGGTGCTGAGGCTGAGGGCGGAAACCAAAAGCGCGGCGAACGACGTCGCGAGGCCCGCCAGCTCAGGGTTGACAGTCGCCCCCAGTACTGCGGCGAGGAAAGTCCCCGAGCTGGCCGCGGTGAGCGCAACGAGGACACCCTGCTGCACGCGGTGCCTCTTAAAACAGAGGTCCGCCTGTTTCTCGTGCGTCTTGTGGCTGTACACAACACGGCCGTAGGCCTCCCGCACCTGGGCGAGCAGATGATCATCGGGGCCGACCTCGGCGGACTGTCCATCTGTCATGTCTCTCCGTTCATACTCTCCACGGACGTGTCTCCGCTGACGACCGCTTCGAGGAGAGGCGACAGGGCATGAGTTTTGGCTAGCGTGGTGATCTGCGCGCGACCAGCCAGAAACATCTTCAGGGCCATCACCCCACCTCCGTGTTGTCACTTCGAACACTAGAACGAGCCACTGACATCGAACTCGCACGTCGACCGTCGCGCTTCGAATAGATCAGTAGTCGTTCGCGAGGCCCGACTCGTACAGCGCCTTTGCGCTATGCGCATCACGAATGGCCTGGCGCACGGATGCTTTCGTGATGTCCAGGACCCGAAGTGTTCCACCCGTCTCAGCGACCGATTCAATACGTCGGAAGTCGCCGGGGAATCGCTCGGCGAACTCTGCGAGGCCTCGCAACTTCGGCAAGGCGTCCGACATGTGGTGTCCGTGCGGGTCGACGAGATCGGCCACGACCTTCCCGTCGCGGGACGTGGGTGTGGTACCGCGTCACGCCGTTGGGTCACAGCGCGGCTCTGGCGTTGGACGAAATCTGCGCGCCGAATGGAAAGGATCGGAAGTGAAGAAGCACTCAGTGCTGTTCGTGTGTGTGCACAACGCGGGCAGGTCTCAGATGGCCGCGGGGTGGCTGCGTGCACTGAGCCCGAACTTCGAGGTTCGTTCGGCAGGCTCGGCGCCTGCCGCTGAAATCAATCCCGCTGCAGTCGAAGCTATGCGTGAGGTCGGGATCGATATCGCCGGCCAGCAGCCGAAAAGACTCAGCGAGAACGACGTGGCAGAGTCTGATGTTGTCATCACGATGGGATGCGGCGACACCTGCCCCATCTTCCCGGGAAAACGGTATGAGGACTGGCAGGTCGATGATCCCGCCGGCCAGTCGTTGGAGTTCGTTCGAGCAGTTCGCGACGACATCCGCCAGCGGGTGGAAGCGCTCATCGCCGAATTCACGTGAGCCACCGGGCCGCTCAGGGCAGGCCGGTGGTGTCATTACCGCCGCTGGGCATTCTGGCACCCGGGGCGCCAATGGGATGTGCGTCCGGCGATCGTGCTGCTCCGCACACTTTCCCCACAGCGAGTACAGGGGCTGCCCGCCTTCCCGTATACGCCAAGGCTGCGGTCGAAGTATCCCGATTCGCCGTTGAGTTGACGTACAGCTCGTCGAAGCTCGTTCCTCCAGCCTCGATGGCCGCGCAGGCAGGCCCTGCGGACGCTGCGGGGCGACCGTTCGGCGCAGCGCCGTCG
>NZ_KV802349.1:2104-2380 GCF_001810665.1 Brevibacterium sp. HMSC063G07 | reverse complement strand
GACCGCGTCACGCACTCTGAAACCGGAAGAGCCAGAAAAATACGAAACACATCACCGCAGGTCACGGTAGGTATTTGCGGGTCATTTCGTAATCTCGTAAACGAAAAGAACAAAACTACGAAACACAGAAACATACGTTGAGCAGCGTAAATGGTTTTCGTTTCGTAATTTTTCCACTTTTTGAAGAAAATCTAAATAAGAAGAGACACCCTGATTGCGATTGTGTCCCGTGTCACATAGCTGCAACCCCTGCAGCGTGCCCTCAACGAGGACGCT
>NZ_KV802349.1:1651-2004 GCF_001810665.1 Brevibacterium sp. HMSC063G07 | reverse complement strand
CAAATTACGAAACGAGGTCAAAACTACGAAACGAACACACAACACCTGTGTTGCGTGTCACACAACGGCGCGCCACGGACGTGTTGCAGCGTGGCAGTATCCCGGCCGTGTCACATAGCCGCAACCCCTGCAGCGTGCCCTCAACGAGGACGCTCTGTGTCGTAGACATGTGCCTGCAATGCGTGTCTGTGTCTCTCTCTTAAAAGGTTTGGGTCGAAATACCGCAAAATTACGAAACACCGCCGAAATGTGACGTGTCTATGCAGGTCACAGCGTTATCGCGTGTTTCGTAGTTTTGTTCTTTTCGTTTGCGGAAATCACGAAACCGCAGGTAGAGCGTTTCGTAATTTTTT
>NZ_KV802349.1:0-1551 GCF_001810665.1 Brevibacterium sp. HMSC063G07 | reverse complement strand
AAATTACGAAACACCGCCGAAATGTGACGTGTCTGTGCAGGTCACAGCGTTATCGCGTGTTTCGTAATTTGGTTTTCCGATTTTCGTAGTTCTACGAAACCGCAGGTAGAGCGTTTCGTAATTTTTTCGTATTTTGATCGGCAAATTACGAAACGAGGTCAAAACTACGAAACGAGCACACTATAGACGTGTCACAGGTCACAAAAAGGCGCGCCCCTTGCGTGTCACCATGCCGCCACACAACAGCTGCCCCACCACAACACCCCAGCCGTGCCACGTGGCGTGTAGAAACGTGCTCGGTTCGATTCGTAAAGATTAGGTCGCAGGCTATTGTGCGCGACGCATAAGTTCCGTACGATGGCCCCCAGACCGTATGTGGCGTTTTAATTCGTTTTTGGTTTAGCCAGCCGCATACGGGGGATAACCCCGAGGATAATTCATAAAGAGACAGCCTCTCGACCGTGATAGGCGCGGTTCCTCCGACGAGATAGACCGGTCGGCAACGGCATTGCCAACCACAAAAGCGGTCAGGTAGGGAGTAAGCGCTCCCGTAAAGCGATGGGACGGCAGACCACCGTTCTAGCGAGTTGAGCACGGCACTCCAAGCCGCCTGAATAGCAAGCCGGTAAAGCACCCCGCTCCGGGACAGATCAATCTGCCCAGGAGCGTTTTTCTATGTCCGAAAAGGACACGACTACCGCCGTCGCGCCACGCTTTTACACGCTGCAGGAACTCGCCGATCTCGGCGTCGGCTCCGAGTCCACGTTGCGAAAAGCTATTAAAGAGGGCCGTCTTTCATTCCACCGTTTCGGCACCGCCTATCGGATTCGCCAAGACGATCTCGACGCCTACCTCACGGCCGCACGCCGCCCTGCCCCGCAGCTATTCGACGGCTTCGTCGATGCCGTCGTGAATGCAGCGCCCCAACTGACAGATGAGCAGCGACAGCAACTCGTCACGGTGCTGGGCGGTGTGAAGCACTAATGCGGACAAACCCGCCTACGACGAGATCCCGCCGCTTAGCTCAGCTAGCCAGGCTGGGTCTTGAACTGAGTGCGAGGGCTGATGGGTGATGGCCGTGCTACTACACACGCGCGCTCCACCGTCGTGCCCCGAGCCCAAACAAAGAATTCACTCAATCAAGGAGAACAAACCATGTCTTTCAGAGACGATTACGCAGCCGCGCTCCGCGATGAGCAGCGAGCAAAAGATACCGTGAACGAGGCGCGCCGTGCACACAAAGCGACAAAGGAGCGCCTTGCGCAGTTGCGCAAGTATGCCGAAGAGTTCGAGGTGAATCTCGACGGTGACAAGTCCGCCAGCACCGAAGGGGACGGTGACAAGTCCGCCAGCACCGAAGGGGACAGCGATACACCTGAGAACGGTGACGGCGACACGCCTGAGAGCACCGAGGGCAGTAAGCCGAAGCGGCATCTAGAAGTTGTACCCGACTAACCCTTTAGCCGTACACGCAATCACCTCATGTGTGTACGGCCACGCGGCGTGACGACGTACAGCTGAAGTGCCCCAGGTTTTGTTCCGTTTGAGTAG
>NZ_KV802348.1:162049-164503 GCF_001810665.1 Brevibacterium sp. HMSC063G07 | reverse complement strand
CCCGGGTCAACGCACTCTAGAACCGGAAGAGCCGACAAAGCCTTTTGCTGTAAAGCGTCGTTTCGGTTGGGACAGCGGCGGTTGCCAGCGGACGCCCCGGGTGGGCAGCGTGCGTCATGCCGTCGAGCGTGACAGGCCTGAGAGGGGCTTGGTGTGGCCCCTCTCAGGCCCGTCACTGCATCAGTGGCCGTGGGCTGTGGTTATCACTGGCGCTGTGAACGGCGGCGTGAGAGCACAGTGATGGCTGTTCCCAGTGCTAGGAGTGTGCCTGCGGCTGCGAGTGCTCCCATGATGTGGGTGCCTGTTCGCGGCATAGCGCTCGGTGAGGAATCACCCGGGGTTGGAGGGGTGGATTCCTTTGGTTCCGATGCGGCCGTCGGAGTGCTGCTCTCACTCGGTTCGGGAGTCGGTGTTTCGCTTGGCGTTGAACTCTCACTTGGCGTTGGCGAAGGTTCAGGTGTTGAGGTCGGGGTTTCACTTGGGGTTGGCTCTGGGGTAGAGCTGTCGCTGGGTGAAGGATCAGGTGTCGGAGTTTCCTCAGCGCTTGGAGTGGGCGAGGGCTCTGTCGTCGGGTCTTCACTTGGGTTAGGCGAAGGCGCGGGTGTTTCAGGCTTGTCTTCACCTACCGCGAACGAGCTGCAGGCATGCGTAGACGTGGAATTAATTCGTTCAAGCTCCAAAGATTCTTCGAGCTCGTTGATTTCGTCTTTAGACATGCCAGGTTTCAGCAAATCTGATAGACGGTCTTCCCATTGCTTTTTGTACTCGTCTTCAGAAATCGCTGAGACTTTATTGTCGGCAAGAGAAAATAATATGTTGTTATATCCTATTGGGTCCTCGACAGCTATTCTGAAAGAATAACTTCCAGTGTGGCCGCCGGACTTGCTTTTGAGAAGAGTTGGGTTCCAAGCTTCTTTTTCGATTTCCTCGCGATATTCTTCGAACTCGGCGGGCAGCCTCAACTTCCTATCGTTGTTGTCTTTGCCGCCGTAAGTAAAGGAGGCAGTTCCTGACTCATCAGTGAAAATGATGCCGCGGCTGAAGGGAATCTCTTCGTCGTCCCAGATTTCGTCGCGATCAGCTGTCGGCAAACCAACCAGAGGAGAATCAGGGGGCAATTCATCATTGTCGTAAATTTCGCTGGCCTTGACGAGATCGCCCCGCGTGAGAGTTATGTGGACAATTGCGTTTGGAGGGAGGCCTTTAGCAGTGAGGGTAACGCCTTGCTCTTTGAGCTGACTCTCAGTAGCGGGCGAGGGGTTGAGCTCGAAGAACCCCGGCGCGGACAGGCAAAACCCTGACTGTGCTTGGGCTTGCGCTGGGGTTGCCATGCTGAGCAGTGGGCTCATCAGACCGATGCAGGTGGCGGCCGTGGCAGCGAGAAGTTTCTTCATAGGGACTTTCCTGTACGTGTTTCAAAGGTTCCGGTATGCGGTGTGGCTATCACTGGCGCTGTGAACGGCGGCGTGAGAGCACAGTGATGGCTGTTCCCAGTGCTAGGAGTGTGCCTGCGGCTGCGAGTGCTCCCATGATGTGGGTGCCTGTTCGCGGCATAGCGCTCGGTGAGGAATCACCCGGGGCTGGTGTTGTGGATTCCTTTGGTTCCGGTGCGGGCGTGGGTGTGTTGTTGCCGCCAGGCTCGGGAGTTGGAGTCTCCTCCGCATCAGGTGTCGGAGTGCTGCTTTCGCTGGGTTCTGGCTTTGGCGTTTCGTTTGGCGTTGAACTCTCACTCGGCGTGGGCGAAGGCTCAGGTGTTGGGGTTGCGTCAGGTTCGGGTGTCTCAGGCGGAGTGTCGGTCACTTTGAACCCGGTGCAGGCTACGGCCGGCATATAGCTAGCGTAACGGCGAGTTAGATCTTCTGACACTCCTTGCCCGCGAAGGATTTCCTCACGCTGCTTGACGACAGCTTTGTGCTTATCGTCTATCGGACCGTCGGTCGGGCCTTCGAGACCGACCGGGACGAGGGAGTTGTTTTCATCGAAAGCGAGCTGGTACAGGTCATGCACGCTGTTTCTCGGAATGAGCAGCAGTACACTGTAGTCGCCCGTGTAATCATCGGCTTCGCTTTCAGGAAGCTGCGATGACCACGACGTTGCCCTCAATTGCCCCGCTAGTTCTTCTTGTTCGGGAGTGAGGGATGATTCTTCTCTGACCTCTTCAGTGCCGCCGAAAGTAAACGAAGCAGTGCCGCTTTCATCAGAGACGACGTACCCCCTGCGCGCAATAACGCCGCTGTCGGCCAGGTCAATGTCACCGAACAAATACTCGTTGGAGTCTGAGTGCGAGATGTTCATAGCTTTAAAAGCTTTGAATTCTTGTAGTCCAGCGTCGTCAACTTGGTCGCGAACCGGTTCAAATAGGTCGTCTGCCGTCTGAAGCTTGTTTTTGATCACCAGAGCTAGTCCCAGTGTGTTTGGGGGCAGGCCTTTGGCGTTGACGGTGATCTTTGCACC
>NZ_KV802348.1:0-161632 GCF_001810665.1 Brevibacterium sp. HMSC063G07 | reverse complement strand
CTGCGAGTGCTCCCATGATGTGGGTGCCTGTTCGAGGCATGGCGCTCGGTGAGTCACCCGGGGTCGGTGTTGTGGATTCCTTTGGCGCTGGTGCGGGGGTGGGAGCGCTGGTCTCGCTCGGTTCCGGAGTCGGCGCTTCGCCCGGCGTTGAACTCTCACTTGGCGTTGGCGAAGGTTCAGGTGACCGAGTTTCTTCAACGCTCGGACTGGGTGACGGGTCCGGTACCGGGGTCTCATCACCTTCAGGGGTGGGAGCGCTGGTCTCGCTCGGTTCCGGAGCTGGGGTTTCGCTCGGCGCTGAACTCTCACTTGGCGTTGGCGAGGGTTCAGGTGTTGGGGTCGGGGTTTCGCTTGGGGTTGGCTCTGGGTTAGAGCTGTCGCTGTGCGAAGGGTCAGGTGTCGGAGCTTCCTCATCGCTTGGAGTGGGTGAGGGCGCCTGCGTCGGGTCTTCACTTGGGTTAGGCGAAGGCGCGGGTGTTTCAGGCTCGTCTTCACTTGGGGCTGGTGAAGGATCCGCAGTTGGGTCGTCGCTCACCGCAAAAGAGGAACATGCAGTAAGGGTAGAAATATGCCTAACGATGCCATCGCGCGGCAGTCCTTTTCTTTCAAGCGATTCCACCCTGTTCTTTAGCTTCTGGCTGGAATCGCGAAAATACTGCTTGACATCTTCATTGTCAAACTCTTCAGCGTAGCTTTCGCCGAAGTCTGGTTCGAATTCTACTGCTCCAAAACTTGTCGAAGCCGAAGTTCCGTCGAAGAAGAAGCTATAAGGCCCTACAGGGAAGCTTCCGTCAGATTCTCCAAAGGAGTCTGAGCTGAGATTGAAGCCGATGGAATAGGTGCCCTTGACGTCTACAGTGTCGTTTGCTGCCCTGGGGAAATCCGGTGCGCTGTCGTTAAGTCCAGCTATTAAGTCGTCAGCTTTGTCGCCATACTCGTTTCTAAGCGCCTGTTCTAATTCAGGTGGAACAGGCGAGCTCCGCTGGTTCTGTTCTTTTCCACCAAAGGTGAAGGATACGGTTCCGTCAGGCCTCGGAGTGAAATACTGAAAATGGACGATCCTTTCGGGATCAATGGTCTCGAAGAAAAAGCCGCTTAAAGTAGAACTGAAAGGGAAAAACTTCATGTTCGTTTCCTTCATCAGGGAAGCGAACTGCTGCATCTCTGGACTGCTGTCTTCAGTGAGTTCATCTACGTAGGGGTGATTTCTCAAATCGCCTTTGACCACAACCATTTGGCCAAGCGCCTTGGGGTTTCGAGGCAGTCCCTTAGCGGTAATGGTGACGCCGTCCTGTCGGAACTGGGTTTCGGTGACGGGCATGGGCGCAGTGTTGATGAACCCCGGCGAATTCAAACACAGTGCCGACGCAGCTTGTGCTTGAGCTGGTGTTGTTGCGGCGATCGTGCTGGCAAGTGCAGTGCAGACAACAGCGGCGCTTGCAATGAGTTTCTTCATGGAGAGATCCCTTGGGTTGCTGTAGCTGTCCCTGACAGCACTGAGCTTCTAGGTGTAGTTCCTTCTGATGATGTTGTTCGGTTCCACAGTTCCACGCGCGGCGTTTATGGTTTGCGTTCCTGCTGAGCCTGAGAGGGGCTTGGCCCCTCTCAGGCTGCTGCTGGGTCAGTGCCCGTGGGCTGTGGTTATCACTGGCGCTGTGAACGGCGGCGTGAGAGCACGGTGATGGCTGTTCCCACTGCCAGGAGCGTTCCTGCTGCCGCGAGTGCGCCCATGATCTGAGCGCCTGTGCGCGGCATGGTACTCGGTGAGGAATCACCCGGGGTTGGAGGGGTGGATTCCTTTGGTTCCGGTGCGGGAGTAGGAGTGCTGCTCTCGCTCGGTTCCGGCGTTGGGGTTTCGCTAGGCGTTGAACTCTCACTCGGCGTCGGTGACGGCTCCGGCGTGGGAGTGCTGCTTTCGCTCGGTTCCGGTGTTGGGGTTTCGCTGGGCGTTGAACTCTCACTCGGCGTCGGCGAAGGTTCCGGCGTCGAGCTTTCGCTCGGTGTGGGCGAAGGTTCAGGTGTTGGGGTTTCGTCAGGTTCCGGTGTCTCAGGCGGAGCGTCGGTGACTGTGAAGCCGGTGCAGCCTAGAACCGGTGTGAATTCAGCATAACCGCGCGATCGATCTTCTGACACCCCCTGTTCGCGAAGCATGGCCTCACGGTTGTCGATGATCGGTTTGTACTCATCTTCGTACATGCGGTCGAGGGGAATCGGGACCAGGGAGTTGTTTTCATCGAAAGCAAGTCCGTACAGGTCATACGGGCCGCTTCTTGGAAGGGCCAGCAGCACAGTGTAATCGCCCCGATAATCGTCGTCTTTGCTTTCTGGAAGCTGCGATGACCACGGGGTCGTATTCAATTCATTGACGAGTTCTTCTTGTTCGGCACTCAGCGGTGATTTTTCTTTTGCCTCTTCTGCGCCGCCGAAAGTAAACGAAACCGTGCCGCTTTCATCAGAGACGACGTACCCTGTGCGCGCGATAACACCGGTGTTGTTCGGGTCAATGTCATCGAATATATAATTGTTGGGGTTTGCGTGCGAGATGTTCATAGCCTTAAGGGCTTTGAATTCTTCTAACCGAGAGGCGCTAAGCTCGCCGCCTGCCTCTTCGCGCGCCTTTTCCAGTAGGTCGTCGGTCGTCTGAAGCTTGCCCTTGATCACCAAAGCCACTCCCAGTGTGTTCGGGCGCAGGCCTTTGGCGTTGACGGTGATCTTTGCACCCTGCTGTTTCAGCTGAGTTTCTGTTATAGGCGAGGGGCTGATATTGAGAAGCCGCGGATCATCGAGGCAGAGGGGCCAGCGTCTGCTGTCTGCGTTGGCAGGCGCCGCCGTGGTGATGGAGCTGGCGAAGCCAATGCAGACAATGGCTGCCGCAGCGAGAAGTTTCTTCATAAACAGGACCTCAGTGTGTTGTCAAGTGTCGTATTAGCTACCATTTTCGTGATTTTGTTCGAACTTGCAAGTAGAGGTCAGGATTCACTCAGACTCTTTGGGCATGCAAAGGGCGGGCCTCGGGTTTCCCGAGGCCCGCCCTTATATCAGGCTGCTGTTGACTGAGCCCGTCGATCAGGCGTCGGCAGCTTCGCGCTTGCGCCTGCCGACCAGCACGGCTGCGGTGCCAGCTGCCAACAGGCCTGCTGCGATTGCAGCTGCTGCGCCGATCTCCGTACCTGTGCGGGGGAGCGCACCGTCGCCGCTGTTCGAGCTGGTGCCCGCTGCAGCGGGTGTTTCCGATGCCTCGTCATCCGAAGCCGGTGAGGAATCGTCGTCCTCACGCTGCTCGTTCCGCGGTGCCTCGCTGTTTGACTGTTCGTCTTCGCGGGGTTCCTCTGCCGGTTTCTCGGAATCGCTGCCCTCCGGCTGCTTGGTGGGCTTATCAGAGGGGTCTTCGCTCGATTCCTTCATAAGGTCGAACGAAATGTTGGCTACGTCGGTGTTGTCGATGTAGTCCCCGCGCACGGGGTCGGTGCCTTTCACGTAATTGCCGACGCTGTCAGCACCAGCGCCCTGGGTGAAGAACGGAACCAGGTGATTGGTGTGCTCTGGGGAGTTCCAGCTGTCGACGGGGAGGGCGCCCTTCTCACCAGTCATCGGCGCCCACTGTTTGGTGTCCGCCTTGTCTGCTTCCGAAGGCGACGGTGCCGCTGCCGCAGGAACACCGAAAGCAGCAGGGGCAGCAGGATTCTCTTCAGTGGCGCTGTCGTCAGATGTGCTGTCATCGGTCGCACCCTCACTGGGCGTGCCCTCACCGGCAGCTTCTTCGTCGGTGGAGCTGTTCACAGCACCGTTGAGGTAGCCGGTTTCGTGATCCGCGGTCACAATCAGGAGGGTTTCCTCCCAACTGGAGTTCTTTTCAACCCAGTCGGTGACGGCTTCCACGGACTTGTTGAAGTCGTCCATTTCTTCCAGGTTGCCGACGGTGGCGTTGCCGTGGCCGGCCCAGTCGATTGCACCTCCTTCGATCATGGTGAAGAAGCCGTCTTCGTCCTGCGACAGGACGTTCAAAGCGGCCTTTGTCATGTTCTCCAGCGATACGACGTCGTTCTTCTTTGCCTCGCCCGGCAGAGGTGCGTCGCCGGTGATCGGCTGACCGTCAACGCGACCGTTGTTGGTGTTTCGCGGTTCGGCTGCAGCCAGGCTGGATCGGTTGAACTGGAGTGTTTCGGCGACGGGAGCGAGGCCGAACAGGCGTTCGGGAACGTTTTCTCCGCGGGCAATGGCGTCAATGCCGTTTGAATCCTCGACGAATGTGCGTCCCGAACCGTCCTTTTGAAGGCCGGTGTACTGATCTTCTGTCAGCCAGTCCCACTTTGCTTCGCGCGGCTTGGCGTCATCGTCGAACTTCGGGTGGCCTGCGCCCATGACCACGTCGAGCGAACCGTCGATCATCTGCTGCGCGATTTTGTGGTTGTCTTTGCGGCTGTTGACGTGAGCGCCCCATGCTGCTGGGGTCGCATGGCCGAAAGGCACCGATGACACGACGCCGGTTGCCCGGCCGGTTTCGTGCGCGTGCTCAGCGGCGTTCTTGACGGGGTTCTTCTTTCCGTCGATGCCCAGGTAGCCGTTGTGGGTTTTCTTGCCGGTGGCAAGTGCGGTGCCCGAGGCTGCCGAATCTGTGGGGTTGTTGTTGGCCCAGCCGAAATCGCCCCAGGCGTCTTCGCTCTTGTATTCGGGGGAGTCGAGTGAGGGGTGCTTCATAGAAAGCTGCACGTCGAAGCCCTCGTATACCTGCGACGGTGTTTTTCCGTAGCCGTCCTGCTTGGCTATCTTCTCTCCGGGCTTGCCCTGAATCTGCCAGTTGGTTTTGCCGTTTGTGTAGAGGCTGGAGGCGTCAACGTGGTTGAAGCCCATGCCGTCGCCGATCATGATGATGATGTTGCGCGGTTCGGACTGCGGTTCGGCCATGGCGGGTGCGGCGAAGCCCGTGGAGCCGGCCACAGTGCAGACGACCGCGCCGCCGAGTGCTCTGCGAGCGGTTGATGCGAAGCTCATTGCGTTCCTTCAAGTTGTAGTTGCCTGTCTCTACAACCTCATCGAAGGGGCTTGACCGCGGGCTATCTGCGAAGCGAGCGTGAAGTTAACTTCGCGTCAATTCGCCACTGTGAACGGCGGACTTCCACATTAGAGTCTCGCGGTTTTGAATCTCAGGCTTCGGCGGCTGTGCGTTTGCGCCGACCGGCGAACACCGCCGCGGCACCGGTGGTCAGCAGACCGCCGGCAACAGCGGCCGCAACTGTGAGTTCAGTTGTCGTCTGCGGAAGTGAGCTTCCGCCGCCGTCGTAGACAGCGCGAATGCTCTCGACATCCGGTGGGCTGCCAAAGTGCTGAGGGACGGCTGCCTTTGATTCCGTCGTCGAGGCGCCGCCTGCCATGATCTGTTCCGTCTGGTCTGGTGCCGCTGAAGCCGGTGCGGCACCAGACACAGCCAGGGCGGTAAGGACAGCCGTGCCGATCGCGAAGCGGCCGACAGTGCTCGCGAAGCTCATGCTGTGCTCCTCAGAAGATTGTTCATCGGACCTATTGCACGCGCAAAGAGTGGCTGGATGCTGGCCGGTGGTTGGCCCGGCGGCAAGCCCGAGGTGAACGCACGGACAATACCGTGCGTTCACCTCGGGCGTGGTGCGGTCAAGAGGGCTGCCTGAGTCCGTCTTCAGCCCAGAAGATTGAATCCAGCGACTGTCAGAACCCCAAACAGGATGCCCCACACGGCAATCGAAATGATCTGCCATACGGCAACAACATTGCGCGAAGCGCCAAAGGAAACCATTGCCATTGATGTGATCTGACTGGGCAGGACCGTCTGCCCGAGCAGGCTGACGCCGGGAACGCCCCAGCGGTCGAACATTTTGCGCAGACGCTGTGTGCTGCGTTTGGGTTCGCGTTTGGCAAAGCGGCGACGCAGACTGTGTGCGCCGAAAACCAGAACGAGCATTGACACTGTGTTGCCGATGACTGCGGAAGTCACCGCGACAACAGGGTGGACGCCAGCGATGATGCCCACAGCGGATCCGCCGTAGGATTCAACGAAAGGCAGTGCGGCAATGAGCATGACTCCGGCCCATCGGGCCCATTCGGGCAGTGACTGCGTGAAGTTCTGAAGTGCTTCGATCATGGTTCCTCCGCGATTGGTACACCGTGCTAGTTCAGTGTACTGGCACAGCGTGCTAGGTTGTCAACAGAAAAACGGACACCAGTTTCTCAGCCAGGTGGGGGTCTAAGTGGCTGATAGGCGCGAACAGATTCTCGAGGCAGCACTGCAGTTGGCGCATGAAAGCGGGCCAGGTGCGCTCAGCGTGCGTGCGGTTGCCGAACGAGCGGGGATCGGAGCGAGCACTCTTCGCTACTACTTTCCAGCGCAGAGTGATCTTGCGTTTGCTGTATCGGAGCGAATGATGCTGCGCACCATCCCCGACCTCAACATCGAAGACTCGTCATTGCCCCCGCAGCAGCGGCTCACGGAGTGTGCGATGCAGTTCCTGCCGCCGAGTGCTGACGAGGTTTCGCATCTGGTCAGCGCCTGGGCGGAACAGATTGGTGCGGGATTCGGCCCGGGTGCGGGCGAGGCTTCGAGGCGTCTTTTGGAACGGCTGTATCGACTGGGCATAGGCCGCTTTGAGGCGTGGCTGGGCGTCCTTGCCGCAGAGGGGCACGTGGATGAAGGCGAGGTTGCCGAAACAGCTTCGATCTTGTCGGCTGCCTGCGACGGCTTCATGCTGCAGCTGGCCGCGGGCGAGGTTGACCTTGAGCAGGTGCGCGAGCGTTTAGAAACACTGTGCGCTCTGATTGTGCACGGTGAGCAGTGAGGGTCCGCATGGCGAATCCGCCGGTCACGCTGCCGTGAAATCGGCGATGGTTGAGCCATGACAACGATTGACCATTTCCTCTCCAACGAAAACGGCAAAGGCTCTTTCAGCGCCGCCATCGAACCAGTCCTCAGGATCAAACCGGGAACTGGTGAAACCATCGGCTTTGAAACTGACGACGAGGTCTACGACCAGCTGTACGAAGGCAAAACCCTCGACCAGATCACAGCACAGATCAACCCCGTCACCGGACCGGTCTACGTCGAAGGCGCAGAGCCGGGGGATACCCTCGCAGTCCACATCCACGACATTGAGCTGACCGAGTTCGGCTACTCGGTGTACCTGCCCAGTGCCGGCGCCCTGGCCGAGCGCATGGGCCAGGACCAGATGGCCCGCCGCATACCAGTGAAGAACGGCAAGGTGGCCCTGCTCGATGGTGTGGAAGTCGATGCCCTGCCGATGATCGGCTGCATCGGCACCGCGCCCGCCGAAGGCGAAGGCTCCGTCGTCATGCCCAGCTTCGCAAACGGCGGCAACATGGACCTCACGGATGCCAAGCCCGGCTCGACCGTCTACCTGCCGGTGGACGTGCCCGGTGCGCTCCTGTCGATCGGCGACATCCACGCCATCATGTCCCGCGGTGAATCCAGCTTCGTTGCGATCGAAGCACAGGGCACGACGATTGTGTCTGTCGATCTCATCAAGGGTGTGAAGCACCGGGCCCCGCGCATTGAAACGGAAGATGAATGGATCTTCATCGGCCTGGGCAACCCCGTTCAAGAATCCATCCAGCGCGGCTACGAAGACCTTTTCGACTTCCTCGTTGAAGACAACGGCTATTCGCGCGAGGACGCCTACGTCGTCATGAGTGCTCTGGCGCACTCTGAGCTGGGCGGGCCCACCGGTTCGGAAGATCCCGACCCGCTGCACCCGTTCACCGCAATCGGCGCGGTCACGGTCCACCGCCTGCCGAAGTCGCTGCTGAAGTGATCCCATGGCTGGCCTGTGTCCCTACTCGTGGTGCACTTTGCAGTCGTTGTTCGGACATTCCGGTGCTCAAGCGGTGTGGGCTGACATGTAACCCTCGGCGTGGCGCGCAAGGGGCTAGGCGTTGGAAACGCTGTGAACTGCCTCAACCCTTATGGGCAACGCCCTTCTTCCAATAGCCCATGAACGACACGCACTGGCGTGGGACGCCACGCTGCTGGACGAGAAGGCGTCGCATGGCAGTGACCGCCCCGGATTCTCCGGCAATCCAGTAGTAGACATCGTCTGCTTCGGCGTGCTCGACAGGGGTGAGGTCCTCTCCGCTGCGCGAGAACTGCGGTGTTTCCCATACCATTGCGCTCGCGCCGTCAGCAGGAACATCGAGTTTCAGCTGGTCGCTGGGTTCGCTGCCAGACTGCGCGATGGGTGCAGCTGCTTCGAGTGCGCTGATCAGGAGGTCGCCGTGGTCGGCATTGTCGCTTTCGCGGACGAGCCAGTGGATCCTGACACCAGCAGGAGCGTCGATGCTCTGCTTGTCGGCCTCGGTCGGGACCTCGATGAAGGCTTCCCCTATGGTGCCCTCCGGCCATTCCGAGAGAGTCTTGGCAATGGCCGGCAACGCGGTTTCGTCACCGTACAGCTGCACGGTCTTGCAGTCTCCGGGCGAGAACTCAATACCAGCGCCTGAATCATCGTCGATGCTCGGGGCGATTACGTACAGCTCATCGCCCGGCTTGGCTTCTTCTGCCCAGCGCGAGGCGGGGCCGGAGTGTCCGTGCTCGTCGGTGTGGAGAACGAAGTCGATGTCGAGCTCTGCTCGGTCCTGCGTTCCCTGGTCCGGGTCTTCGGGACGGCGGAAGTCGCGAACGCTGTATGTTCGCATGATTCCGCGCTCGTCTGCCGGCAGGGCCCTTCTGACGTGGATCGCTTCCGGGGACTCAGGCAGATCTGGAAGGCCTGGTGGTCCCGGGAGGATGATCTTGATGCGCAGGTCGCGGGTCACTCGCGCCGGTCCCATCTGGTCGACACCTGTGAACGTCACCCGCTGAAAGTTCGGGGTGATGCGCTCGCTGCGCAGAACGCTGACGCGAAACGGCAGGTACATGGGTGCTCCTTACTATCAGTGGGGTGCGTTGATGTGTGATTGGCGGATGAAGCCGCCAGCGTGGTGGCGGCCGATGGGCATGATCGACGGCAATCCCGATACAGGATCAGCGACGATTGACGCTTCGAGGTCAAAGACTTCCCGCAGCGCTGCATCGGTGATGACATCGTGAGAGCTTCCAGCGCGCTTGACAGTTCCGCTGCGCATTGCGACAAGCTCATCCGAGTACCGGGCTGCGAGGTTGAGGTCATGGAGAACCATGATGATCGTTGTGCCGCGCTGCTGGTTGAGATCTGTCAGCAGGTCGAGCACCTCAAGCTGGTGTTTCAGATCCAGATACGTCGTCGGCTCATCGAGCAGCAGCACATCTGTCTGCTGGGCAAGCGCCATGGCAATCCACACGCGCTGGCGCTGGCCGCCGGACAGCTCGTCGACAGGGCGGTCTGCGAGATCTGCGGTCTTCGTGTCCTCCAGTGCGCGCGCTGTTGCCTCGAAGTCCTCGGCACTCCAGCGGCCGAAGAGTCCCTGGTGAGGTGTTCGTCCGCGCCCGACGAGGTCGAACACCGATATGCCCTCAGGCGCGGTCGGCGTCTGCGGCAGCATCGCAACCCTGCGGGCCAGCTCCTTCGTCCCGAAGTCAGATAGTGTCCGTCTGGCCAGCTTCACAGTCCCGCCACTGGGCTTGATGAGGCGGGCAAGTGTTCGCAGGAGAGTCGACTTGCCGCAGCCGTTGGGGCCGATGATTGATGTGATCCGCCCTGCGGCGAATTCATGGTTCACCGAGTCGACGATGCGGCGATCGCCGTAGCCCGAGCTGAGGTTCTCAGCCGACAGGCTCCAAGCGTCTTCGGGCGACGGGGGTGAGGAGAGCACAGTCATCGTCGATCAGGCCTTTCTGTTTCGGTGTGTCATTTTCGAGTGCGGATGAGCAGGGCAATGAGGAGCGGAGCGCCGAGTGCGCCGGTGACGACGCCGACGGGATAGCGCGTCCCGAACGCGAATTGGCCGATCGCGTCGGCGGTGAGGATGAGTGCCGCACCCACCAGACCGGAGGGAAGGATGAGGGACGTCCCGGCAGGGAAGAGCCGGGAAGCAATCGGACCGGCCATGAAAGCCGCGAACGCGATGGGGCCCGCAACGGATGCAGCGGCCGCAAGGAACAGAACTGCGGCCATCAGCAGCGCTGGACGAAGAGCCCGCGAGCGGACGCCCAGAGCTTCGACAGTGTCATTGCCGAAACGCAGCAGTGCTAGGCGATTCGAGCCGAGAACTCCCACACTCAGAGCAGCGGCCGCTGCGATGAGGGCGGGCCAGCCCTGTTCAAAGCTCACGCTGTTGAGAGACCCTGTCAGCCACCGAACCGCCGCCGGAGCGTCCCATGCGGCAGCTCGTGACAGAACATAGGACGTCCACGACTGCATCACGGCGCCAACACCGATGCCGATGAGGATGAGCTTCGGTCCCGAACGAGGTTGTGGCACCAACCAGAAGACCGCCGCGGCAACGACAAGCGAGAAGATCAGCGAAGACGCAGACACCGCCGCGGTTCCCCAGTGTAAGAACACGATTGCCGTTGCGCCGGCGGCCGAGGCCGCGCTGGAGATTCCGATGATGTCCGGTGAGGCCAGCTGATTGCGAAGCAGAGTCTGGAACAGTGCGCCCGAGACGCCGAATGCAGCCCCGACGGCCGCGCCGACCGTGGCGCGCGGCAGCCGCAGGTCGCCAACGGCAAACGATGCGCCAGGGACGGTGTGGCCGGTGAGAACGGCCCAGACTTCGCCAGGGGAATAGAACACATCGCCGATCATGAGGCTGCAGAACCACAGGACGAGGACCACTGCTGTAAGAGCCGTCAACCGGACCGCTGCGCTCAAGCGCGCTGACCGGCGAGCAGAGCGCAGACTTTGGGTGATAGCAGCAGTCACAGTCCGCCTCCTTTCGCTCGCCGAGCCAGCCAAATGAACAGAGGTGCCCCCAACAAGGGCGTGATGATGCCGACCGCAATCTCACTGGGTCGGCCGACAACGCGCCCGAGGGTGTCCGCCGCGGTGAGGATTACGGCACCTCCCAGGAACGAGGCTGGAATGAGAAGTCTGTGATCTGTACCCAGAAGCAGGCGCAGGGTGTGGGGAACGATGAGCCCGATGAATCCGACCGGCCCTGCGACCGCGACAGCGGTTCCGCACAGGATCACCGCGCCGATGACGGCAAGCAGTCGGGTTCTGCTCGCTGGTACGCCCAGGCCAGTCGCCGCTTCATCGCCCAAAGCCAGAGCGTTCAGTCCGGGAGCGGACATCCACACGATGACAGCGCCGATTACGAGCAGGGGAGCGGCGGCCGTGAGCGACGACCACTCGGCGCCTCCTACAGAGCCGATCTGCCAGAAGCGGAACCGGTCCATGACGTCTTCCCGCGGAAGTATGACAGCGCTGGTCAGGCTCGACAGGGCGGCGGCGGTCGCAGCTCCCGACAAAGCGAGCTTCAGGGGAGTTGCACCGCCTCGGCCCAGGGACCCGACGGCGTAGACGAAGGCGGCCGCGACGAACGCTCCCACAATGGCGACGGCCATAGTGGGAGCGGGAAGCGACATTCCGGTGAACGCCATAGAAGCTGATACAGCCAGTGCGGCACCCGCGAGTATCCCGAAGATGCCGGGGTCCGCCAGCGGATTGCGGGTGACAGCCTGCAGTGTGGTTCCCGCCGCGGCAAGCGCCGCACCGACGCTCATGGCCAGCGCGGTGCGCGGAATCCTGACCGCCGCGGCTGCCTCGCCGGCAGTTGACGTGCCGCCGGTCAGAGCGCCGAGTGCGTCAGAAGCCGAAATGCTTCGCACTCCGAACATCAGCGAGCACACCGCGGCAGCGGCCACAAGGCCAATGAGCAGGACAATCGCCGTTGCCGACTTGAGGCCGCCTGCTGACGAAGCAAGCGGACTCAGCGGCTTCGCGTCAGCCCTTGAGGCCTTCATTCAGCTGTTCGAAGTAGCGGTCAATGCCCCACGGAATCGACAGCGGCGACGGGTTTGCGGCTGCTCCCACAGGTCCGTTCTCAAGGAATGCGACACGGCCGTCGGCGATTGCGGGGATCTTCGACAGGAGCGGATCGGACTGCATGCTCTTCAACTGCTTTTCGTCGTCTTCCTTGCTGCCTGACGAGTACGACACAACGAGGTCGGCGTCCTTGAACACCTCGGGCTTCTCCGCTGACACCTCGAGCCAGAACTCATCGCTCTTCTCGGATTCGCTCTTGACGTAGTCCGGTGCGGCAAGGCCGTGTTCAGCCAAAAAGCCCATGCGGGGATCTGTTGTTGAGAAGAAGCCGACCTTAGATGAATCCTCGGTACCGCTGAACGACGTGAACAGCACCTTCTTGCCCTTCAGGTCTGGATGCTTGTCGAGAGCGTCGGCAACCTTCTTTTCAGCGTCCTGAACAAGCTTTTCGCCATCGGCCTTTCGTCCCAGGGCCGCAGCGTTCATCTCCGTCATGTCCTTCATCGACGTTCCCCAGGGAATGTCGGGGTAGGCCACAACCGGGGCGATCTTGCTGAGGGTTTCGTAGTCTTCCTTCGTCAGCCCGGAATAGGACGCGAGGATGACATCGGGCTTTGTGTTGGCAACTTCCTCAAACGGGATGCCGTCGGTTTCGTCGAAGAGGACCGGCGCTTCTCCGCCGAGTTCCGAGAGCTTCTCTTCGTTCCACGGCATGATGCCGTTGCCATCATCATCTCCCCACGTGGCCTTCGACATTCCGACCGGCACAATTCCGAGGGCCAACGGGACTTCGTGGTTGGCCCATCCGACCGTCGCCACTCGCTGAGGGTTCTGCTCGACGGGGTCTTGCCGAATGCGTGCTCGACCGTGACCGGGAATTCGTCAGTGGCCGTGGCGGCCTGTGTTTGGCTGCCGCTGCTGCCGGACTGCTCGGTGCCGCAGGCAGCGAGGGTGAATGCGAGTGAGCCGGCGATTGCCGCTGCTGCGAGAGCTCGCCTGGCGCGAGCGGTGGGGAATGGAGACACAGGGTTCCTCTGTTTCGATCTGGATTAAAGAGACGAAACATTAGGTTAGGCTAACCTCATCTTATAACGCAACAAAACTATGTCGTATGTTCTCCGACAAGGGCTGAAGAGGGGTGTATCAGCTGAACACGACGGTGCGGGTTCCGTCCATGAGCACACGGTGGTCGGCGTGCCAGCGCACCGCCTGAGCCAGAGTCCGCCCCTCAACATTGCGGCCGATGGCGATGAGCTCACCCGGTGACTTGCTGTGGTCGACGCGTACGACGTTCTGTTCGATGATCGGGCCTTCGTCAAGGTCGGCCGTCACATAGTGGGCCGTGGCACCGATGAGCTTTACGCCGCGCGCGTGTGCCTGATGGTAGGGGCGGGCCCCCTTGAATGCAGGCAGGAACGAGTGGTGGATGTTGATGACTCGCCCCGCCAGCCTCTCTGCGAGGTCGTCTGACAGGATCTGCATATAGCGGGCGAGGATGACCAGCTCGATGTCATGTTCCTCGATGAGTTCCAGCAGGCGAGCTTCGGCATTGGCTTTCGTGTCCTTGGTGATCGGGACGTGCTCGTAGTCGATGCCGTAGAAGTCGGCGTGCTTCTTCAGGTCCATGTGGTTCGACGCCACGAGCGGCACATCGATGTTGAGCTGGCCCAGGTGGTGATCGAACAGCACTTCGTTGAGGGTCCGCGGGTCTTTTGAACACATGATGAGAGTGCGCACCCTGTCGGCCTTGCGGTGCAGGCCAAGCTCCATGCTGAAGCGCTCCCTGACCGGCGTCATTGCTGCTTCCAGCTGGTCGCGGCTGCACGGTGCGTCGACTTCAACGCGCAGGAAGAATGTTCCGGAGTCCGGCGAGGTGAACTGCTGGGACTCGACAATGTTCCCGCCTAAGCCAACGAGGACCTCCGTGACGGCGTGGACTATGCCCGGTGTATCTGCGCAGGCGACGGTGATGATGAAGCGCTCCATGGCTCTCACTTTGTTTGACGAGATCGGTTAAGGCTATTGAACCAGCAGCCGTCGGCCCGGTGGGAAACCGTACTGGTTTCCCGCCGGGCCGGATCATCTGTTTGAGCTTCGTTCAGCCCTGAACCGATCAGGCGTTCGGGTCTACGAGAATCTTCACGTGCTGCTCATTGTTGTTGATGAGCTGGTCGAAGCCCTTGTCAACCAGTTCCTCAAGCTTGATGCGGGCGGTGATGAACTTCGACAGGTCGAGCTTGCCTTCCTGCACCAGCTTGATGGTGGCCGGGTGGTCGTTCGAGTAGCCGATGGTTCCGCGCAGGTCGATTTCCTTGAGAACCAGAGTCGGCATGTCGACCTCGGGCTTGTGGCCCCAAATGGACACGTTGACGATGACACCGCCGGGGCGAACGGCGTCCATGAGCATGTCGAGGACAACCGGGACAGACGAGCATTCAAAGCCCACATCAGCGCCCTTGCCGCCGGTGAGTTCCTTCACCTTGGCTGCGACATCGACTTCGCGGGGGTCGAAGACTTCGTCGGCCACACCGGTGTTGCGGGCCATTGCCTTGCGGGCCTCGGACAGTTCCGAAATGTAGACGGTCAGACCCTCAGCCTTGAGCACGGCTGCCGTCAGCAGGCCGATGGGTCCTGCGCCGCCGACGATCGCAACGTCGCCGGACTTGGCGTCGGAGCGGACAAAGGCATGGTGGCCCACTGACAGCGGCTCAATAAGAGCGGCTTCGTCCAGCGGGACGTCGCCGATGGGGTGGACCCAGCGCTGCTCGACGACGATCTTCTCGGACAGGCCGCCGCCGCGGCCGCCCAGGCCGATGAAGTTCATGTTTTCGGACAGCTGGTATTCCTGACCTTCGCCGGTGTCGACATCTTCACCGATGATGTAGGGCTCGACGACGACGTTCTGTCCGACCTCCAGGCCGGTGACGCCCTCACCGAGAGCGGTGATGGTGCCGGAGAATTCGTGGCCCATGGTGACCGGCGCCTCTTCGCCCGAAATGGGGTGCGGGTGGCCCTTCGGCGGGATGAAGATGGGGCCTTCGAGGTATTCGTGGAGGTCCGTGCCGCAGATGCCGCACCACGCGACGTCAATGGCAACGGTGCCGGGCTTCAGTTCGGGTTCGGGGATGTCTTCAATGCGGATGTCTTTACGGTCGTAAAAGCGTGCGGCCTTCATACCACTGCTCCTCATGCACTGTGATGTCTGTGTGTGAGAACAACTGTGAATTCGAGCTTGTGGCCCGATCATCGTCGCTGCCCTCACTTCCAGGGTACTCGGCTGAATTTCATGCCGACAGGGGTGGGGGATGGGACTCGAGCACTTCGCACCAGGTTGTTCGGCGAATGATTTTGATCACTCAGGAGTCTGTGATGTAACTTACAGAAACAGCTTCTGAGGGGCGGTCGAATCAGCACACATTCGGCCCGCCCCAAACGCCACGCGAAGAAGCTGGCGCTGAAGAAGCAAGCCGGAAGGAAGATATGTTCAGATCAGCTCTCAAACGGTGCACGGCAGCAGCCGCGGTGGCCGCTATGACGGTTCTCGGATCAACCGGAGCCGCACTGCCCGCAGCAGCCCAGTCGACCGAGCAGGCGGCGTCGGAAACGACCATGCGGATTGCCACATCGGGCCTTGTTGACAATTTCAACCCGTTCACTTCGATTTACCTCACGCCGACGGCCATCAATCGCTACGTGTACGAAAACCTCGTGCAGTACGACTCGAAGGACTTCGCTCCGACCGAAGGACTGGCGGAGAAATGGGACGCCAATGACTCAGGTGACGAATGGACGTTCACCATTCGCGAGGGAATGAAGTGGTCCGACGGCGAGCCGATTTCGGCAGACGACGTTGTCTACACCTACAAACAGATCATGGACGACTCGGCCATGGGTGCGGCCAACGGCTCGCTGGTGGAGAATTTCGAATCGGTCGAAGCCTCTGACGAACACACCGTGGTCATCAAACTCAAGTCGCCGCAGGCGCCGAACCCCGGTGTCGAAATTCCTGTCGTCCCCGAACACGTGTGGTCCAAAAAGAAGGACCCCGCCAAGGACGCCAACGACTCTGAAGTCGTAGGCTCCGGTCCGTACGTTCTGGACAGCTACAAAGCCAACCAGTCGATCACGCTGAAGGCCAATCCGAACTTCTGGAAGGGCAAGCCGAAGATCGACACCATCCAGTACACCTACTACACCAACAGCGACGCCATGGTGCAGGCGCTGCGCGCCGGTGACGTCGACTTCGTGACCGGGCTGACCCCCGAACAGATGTCAGCGCTGGAAAACGCCGACAACATCGAAACCAATGTGGGCGAATCCCGCCGCTTCACAGCTCTTGGCGTCAACCCCGGCTTTGAAACCCCTGAAGGCGAAGCCTACGGAACCGGCAATGAAGCGCTCAAGGACGGCAAGGTTCGCCAGGCTCTGCGCTTGGGCATCGACACCGACACCCTGCGCGAACAGGTCATGAAGGACTACGCGACGGAAGCGACCAGCTTCGTTCCCGAATCCTTTGAAAAATGGCACCTGCCCAAGTCCGACAAGATCGTCTCCCACGATCCCGAAGCGGCCAAGAAGCTGCTCGATGAAGCCGGTTGGAAAGAAGGCTCTGGCGGCATCCGCGAAAAGGACGGCAAGAAGCTCTCCCTGCGCCTGCTGACAGATGCCGAAACCCCGACGGAACAGTCCATTGCAGAGTTCATCACGCCCTGGCTGAAGGAAATCGGAGTTGAAATCAAAGCCGAATCCAGCGACTCCGACACGATTTCCGACCGCACGATGAAGGGTGACTTCGACATCTACGTGACCGGCTGGTCGGTTACCCCCGACCCGGAATACCAGCTGTCGATCAACACCTGCGCATCACGTCCAGACGCTGAGGGCAACGGCCCGACCTCGCAGGACGGCTACTGCAGCAAGGAGTTCGACGAACTGTACAAGAAACAGCACACCGAACTCGACGAAGGCAAACGCCAGGAGTACGTCCACCAGGCCCTCCAGCAGCACTACGACGACGCCCCGCAGATCACTCTGTGGTACCCCAAGCAGCTCGAGGCCTACCGCTCCGACCGCTTCGGCGGCTTCACCACGCAGCCCGAAGACGGCGGTGTGATCGGCAACCAGTCCGGCTACTGGGGCTTCCTGACGGCGGCTCCCGCAGACGAAGTCGACGACGGCAAGGGAAGCGGCTCCTCGGCAGGACTGTGGATCGGCATCGGAGCGGTCGTCGTGATCGCCGCTGTGGCAATCCCGCTGATCCTGCGGCGCCGCAGCGCCGACGACCGAGCGTGAGACCACGGGCCACCTAGCCCACAGATTCGAGGCGCCGGACACACGAGTGGTGACCGGCGCCTCGAGCACCGTTAACGCCCTGCCGCAGATCCAAGCAGAGCGTGGAAAGCAGAAACATGTCTGTGAACGCAGAAACACAGGCCGAAGAGCAGAAGCTCAAGAGCGGAGCTTCCGGCGGTCCTGACGACACTGACGCGCCCCCGGCGGGCCAGTACTACCTCAATTATCTGCTCAGAAAGGTCGGCGGAGCTCTCATCAGCCTCCTCATGGTTGTTGTGCTCGGCTTCTTCGCCTTTCGAATCCTGCCGGGCGACCCGGTGCAGAAGATTGCCCGCGAAAGGCAGATGAGCCCCGAACAGATGGCACAGCTGCGCGCTGAATACGGACTTGACAAGCCTGTGCTGGTCCAGTTCTGGGACTACCTGGTGGGCATCTTCACCGGGAACCTGGGCACCAGCTACGTCTACAAGCAGTCAGTCAGCAGCCTCATTGCCGAATACGCGTGGCCGACCCTGCTGCTGACCGGCACCGCAGCGATTCTGGCCATCAGCCTGGGCCTGTGGATGGGGCAGTTGGCCGCCTGGAAGCGCGGATCGCTGTTCGACAAGCTGACAACCTCCACGAGCCTGATCTTCTGGTCCGTGCCGACATTCTGGCTCGCACTTCTGCTGCTCATGGTGTTCTCCGGCAGGCTGCAGTGGCTGCCGACCGGCGGCATGGTCTCACCGGGAATCGAACCGGGCGGTATTGACTATATGCTCGATGTCGCCAAGCACCTCATCCTCCCGGTCATCACGATGACAGCGGTCGTCTACGCGCAGTACCTCATGGTGATGCGCGCATCACTGCTGGGTGAGATGAGTGCTGACTACCTGACCACCGCCCGCGCCAAGGGGCTGCGCGAAGACGACGTCCGCCTCAAGCACGCCGTCCCCAACGCCCTGCTGCCGACGGTGACGCTGGTGTTCATGCACATCGGCGGCCTGATTGCCGGTGCGCTCACGGTCGAAACCGTGTTCTCGTGGCCCGGGCTGGGGAAGCTGACCTACGAGGCGATATCCGGGCCTGATCTCCCTCTGCTGCAGGGGACCTTCGTCGTCTTCTCAGCTGCCATCATCATCATGAACCTGCTGGCTGACCTCGTGTACCGCCAGCTCGACCCGCGCGTCAGGAGGGCCTGAATGACATCCCGCAACGCCTCCTCTGAACAGCAGACGGCAGCCGATGACGCTGGACAGCGTGCCGCGGTTCCCTCGAGCGCCCGCGCACTCGCGTGGAACCGGCGTGCCGAGGCTGCCAAGAAGAACTGGAAGATCTTCCTGGAAGACCGCGCGGGCATCATCGGTGCGATCGTTCTGCTCCTGGTGATCATCGTGGCCGTGTTCGCCCCGCTCATTGCCGACCGTGCAATGCTCGACGTCACCCAGAACCTCGATAATCCGCGCTACGCACCCCCGAGTGCCGAGCACCCGCTGGGCACAGACAACTACGGTCGCGAACTGTGGGCGCGCCTGGTGTGGGGCGCCAGGGTTTCGCTCATCGTCGGTGTGGCCGCCACCGCGATGTCCATGATCATCGGAACGATCATGGGCATTGCAGCCGGTCACTTCACCGGCTGGGTCGGCGGGCTCATCATGCGGATCATCGACTTCTTCCTCGTGCTGCCCTCGCTGCTGCTGGCAATTGTCCTTTCATCCGTGCTTGAACGCGGTGTCTTCACAATCGTCATTGCGATCGGCGTGACCTCGTGGGCGGGGACAGCGCGCATTGTCCGCGCACAGACGCTGTCGGCCGAATCCCGCCTCTACATTGAGCGGGCAAAGGTCTTAGGCGCCGGTCACTGGCACATCATCACCACGCACCTGCTGCCGGCGGTCATGCCGCTGGTGTTGGCCAACACCACACTGACGGTGGGCAGCGCGATCATCGCCGAATCGACACTCGCCTTCCTTGGCCTGGGCGACACAACACAGCAGTCCTGGGGAACCATTCTGAAAAACGCCATGGATGTTTCGGCAGCAACCTCCGGCTACTGGTGGTTCATCCTCACCCCGGGACTTGCGATCGTCGCGGTGGTCCTCGCCTTTACCCTGGTGGGCCGCGCCATTGAAGCCATTGCCAATCCGACACTCAGGAGCCGCTGATGAGTCCAGCAGAAAAATCTGCCGCTGCATTGGGCAAGGACCTTGTTTTTGACGATGTGTCGATTACGTACTCGTCGAAAACCTCTCGCGGCGACATTCCCGCCGTGTCGAACGTCAGCCTCGAACTGCCGGCTGGCAGCACCCTGGGCATTGCGGGCGAATCCGGTTCGGGTAAGTCCACGCTGATCCTCTCCGTGCTGCGCCTGCTGCCGGACAATGCGACTCTGACTGGACGGGTGCTGCTGGGCGGAACCGATATTGCCGAACTGAACTTCGGCCAGATGCGCGCCGTGCGCTGGTCAGAAGCCGCGATCGTCTTCCAGGGTGCCCTGCACTCGCTCAATCCGGTGCGCGCAGTGGGCAAGCAGATACTCGAAGCGCTCAACCTGCACGTCAAAGACGAATGGCGGTCCGAAGCTGAGCGCAAAGCGCGTGTGGTGAGCCTGCTGGAACAGGTTGACCTCGACGCCCAGATCGCCCAGGCATATCCGCACGAACTGTCCGGTGGCCAGAAGCAGCGGGTCATGATCGCAATGGCGCTGGCGTGCGATCCCGACATCATCATTGCCGACGAACCGACCACGGCACTCGACGTCATCGTCCAGGCGCAGATCCTCACGCGCCTGCGAGAACTCGTCGAGGCTCGCGGAATTTCGCTGCTGATGATTTCGCACGACCTCTCCGTGCTTGCCACGGCGTGTGAGCGGATCGCGATTATGAAGAGCGGGCGAATCGTTGAAATCGGCCCCGCCGAGCAGATCTGCAGCAAGCCGGAGGAGCCCTACACCCAGCAGCTGGCGGATGCGTTCCCCACCATCGGCGACCCTGCGTCAAGGCTCAACCCGATCACCCGCAACCCGGCCCGAGTTGACGTCGAAACTCCCCACACCATGACCGACGAGGTGGTGCTCGAGGCGCGCAGCCTCAACGTCACCTTTAAGGCTCGCGGGCGGTTGACAAAGGCCGTCAACAACGTTGACCTCAAGCTGCACCGCTCTGAGATTCTTGCTGTTGTCGGTCAGTCCGGTTCGGGCAAGACTACGCTTGCGCGCACGCTCTTGGGCCTGCAGCCGCCCGACAGCGGATCAGAGCTTCTGTTCCAGGGCGAGTCCCTGCCGAGCACCAAGCGCGGTCTGCGCAGGTTTCGGCGCGACGTGCAGATGATTCTGCAGGACCCGTCGGGATCGCTGAACCCTTCGCGCTCGGTCTATGAGTCCGTCGCCGAAGGCCTGCGCGTGCAGAAGTTCACCGGTGACGAACGGGCGCGGGTGCGCGAAAGCCTGGAAGCTGCGGAGCTGACCCCCGGGGAGGACTTCTTCGAGCCCATCCCGCAGGAGCTTTCCGGCGGGCAGCGCCAGCGCGTTGTTATTGCCAGCGCGCTGGCACTCGAGCCCGATGTGCTCATTGCCGACGAACCGGTGGCCTCCCTCGACGCTTCGGTGCGCGGCGAGATCCTGTCTCTTTTCCTGGCTTTGAAGAAGAACATCGGGCTGACCGCGCTTGTCATCACCCACGACCTCGGTCTGGCCTGGAACATCGCCGATACGGTTGCGGTCATGTATCGCGGTGAAATCGTTGAGCACGGCCCGGTTGAGGACGTTCTTCTGGACCCCCAGCACGACTACACGCGCAGACTGCTGGCAGCTGTGCCCGGCTTCCGTGCTGAGCGGGCCGCACAGTCGAACACCGCACCGGCACCTGCGGCACAGGTGAGCGCCGCTTCATCAAACACCACCGAAACACCGGAAACAGGAGGCGCCGCCGATGGCTGATCGCAATCCCTTCGCTGAGCAGGCTCCGCTGGCGCCGGGCGATCGAGTGTGGCTCGTAGCCCCCTCGGGGCCGGCTCCCGAAGGCACGGTTGAACCGGCAATCGCAGCGCTTGAACAGTGGGGGCTTAACGTGCAGGTCGGTGAGAACCTCCGCAAAGTCGACGCTCGGGCCTCGTACCTGGCTGGCAGCGACGACGAGCGCCGCCGCGACCTGGTGGAAGCCTGGTGTGATCCTGAAGCGGCGGCGGTCATCGCACTGCGCGGCGGCTATGGAGCCATGCGTCTGCTTGATGAAATCGACTTCGGGCGCATGGCCGACAGCGCTCTGAGGCCCGATGGCCGACCAAAGCTGCTGACGGGCTCCAGCGACATCACCGCCCTGCACCAGGCCTGGGCGCACCACGTGGGAGTGCCCACGCTGTTCTGTCCCATGGTCGGCAATGCTGTTTTCGGTGACAGTGAACGCGTGCGCGCCGACATCAAACGCTGGCTGTTCTCGTCGTGGTCAGATGAGCAGATCCGCCTGGGCAAGTCCGCACAGACTCTCACGGCCGGTGAGTTCACGGGAATCACCTACGGGGGCAATCTCAGTCTGCTCGCTGCCGGGGTCGGCGCACCCGAATTCCAGCCGGGAGCGCCCGATCAGCCGGGCATCCTCTTTCTGGAAGACGTTGACGAGGACGTGTACCGCCTGGACAACCTGCTTCTGCAGCTCAAGCGCATCGGCTGGCTTGAACGCGCCGGTGCGGTGGTCTTGGGTTCGTGGGAGAGCTGCGGTGAAGATGCCGACCGCAGGGCGCTTCTGCGGGAGTACTTCGGTGAGGCAGGGGTGCCGGTCGTGTGGGAGGTTGAACTGGGCCATCACCCGCACGCCGGTTCGATACCCTTGGGCGTGCGCGCCAAGCTGAGCGCACCGGAAGACGGCACAATGCCCACTGTGACGATAGAGCCGAGCGAGGAGTGAAGCCCTAAGCAGCCATGATCACTGACGGTTTTCTGTTCATCAGCCTGCTCATTGCGATAGCCGCGATTCTCGTCTACCTGGACAAAGCCCGCGGGCTTCCGGTTTTCCGGTACGTACCTGGATTCGTCTTTCTCTACCTGATAGCAGCGCTGCTGAACACCGTCGGGGTCTTCGGTGAGTCTGATTCGATCGACGCTGTTGGCGGAGGAGTCAAAGACGCTCTGCTGCCGGCGATGATCATGTTGCTGCTGTTCCAGTGCGATGTCCGAAAGATCATCAAACTGGGACCGAAGCTGCTGCTGACCTACGCTGCGACCGCAGTTTCGATCATGCTGGGATTCATCATCACCTTCGCCGTGTTCAAAGGTGTGCTGGATGCCGAAGCGTGGAAGGGCCTGGCAGCACTCGCGGCTTCGTGGACCGGTGGTTCGGCGAACATGGCTGCCGTGCAGGGCATCCTCAACCCACCGGAGAACATCTTCGGTCACGTGCTCATCGTCGACACCATCGTGTACTCCCTGTGGCTGCTGGTGATGTTTTCGTCCGTCGGCGTATCCGACAAGTTCAACGCGTGGACAAAAGCCGACACCGCGGCCCTGTCTCATGCCGCATCGACCGCTGAAGGCGCCGAGGAAAGCGCATCTGATGCCGACACAATGGACCTCGTGGCACTGTTGCGAGTGCTGGCCATCGGGCTGTTCGGTTCGGCGCTGGCCACCGTGATCGGCGGAAAGCTGCCGGAAATCGGCGTCGTCGTGAACTCGACAACCTGGACCATCCTGATCGTGAGCATCGTGGGTCTGGTGATCGGTTCGACCCGGTACGGGAAGATGACCGGCGCTTCGGACGTCGCGTACATCATGCTGTACATCATCATCGGCGTCATCGCAGCCGGTTCGGACTTCACATCGCTGTTCGAAGCGCCGATCTACCTGCTCGCAGGACTCATGGTTGTGGCCATCCACATGGTCCTCATGATCATCTACGCCAAACTCACCAAAACGGAGCTGTTCAGCCTGGCTGTCGCTTCGACCGCGAACATCGGCGGTGTGGCGTCCGCCCCCGTCGTCGCCGGTGCCTTCAACCGCGAACTTGTTCCCGTGGGCGTTCTCTTCGCCCTCATCGGGGCATTCGCCGGTACGTTCTTCGGTCTGGCCGCCGGCCAGGTCATGAGCCTCTTCGCATAGTTTTAACGTCGTCTAAACAGCCGGTTGCCAACAGCGCCGGAGAAAGGCAGCACAATGACAGCGGACCTGTTCACACGTCTAGACGAAGTTGAATTCTCAGCACGTGCAATCGACATCGACACGGGCGAAGAGGTATTCAGCCACGAACCCCACCGGGTGCTCTCAACCGCCTCGATCGCCAAAATCTTCCTGCTGCACGCAGCACTGAAGATGAAGAACAACGGCGAACTGCGCCTGGATGAACGGCTGACCCGCAACGCCGCCGAACGCGTCGACGAATCCGGCATCTGGTACCTGTTGGACCAGCCGGACCTCACAATCCACGACGTCGGCATGCTCATCGGAGCGTTCAGCGACAACTTCGCCACAAACGTGCTCATCTCTCGGGTCGGCCTGGACCGCGTGGCCAAGGAAATCGAAGCACTGGGCTACAAAGACTCTGCACTGCACGATTTCCTGCGCTGGCCGCGACCGGCAGGAGCACCCCGTCGTCTGTCATCGGGCACCGCCTATGAACTGAGCGACTACATGGCGCGGCTGTCACGTGACGAACTGTTCGACCCGATGTCTTCTGAAATGCTGCGCCGCTGGCTCGGCGCTGGGGCGGATACGTCGATGGTGGCGTCCTACTTCGAACCCGATCCGCTCGCGCACTACTACTACACGCGCGGCGAATGGATTGTGAACAAGACCGGCACCGACTCCAGCGTTCGGGCCGACACCGGAATCGCGTTCACGCGCGAACGCCGCGTGGCCTACGCTGTCTTCGCCAACTGGGCGGCAGATGAGGACCGAGTGCTCGAAGTCATGCCGATCATGCGCGAAGCCGGCGGTCTCATCAGCGCCCACCTGCACGCCTGACTAACCCCATCCGGACTGAAGAAAGGACCCGCGATGTCGTCTCCACTCATCCCCATTTTCGATGGCCACAATGACCTCCCGTATCTGCTGCGCGAAACCCGCGGCTCATCGGTCACTGATCTCGACCGGCCCGACGAGGTTGTCGAAACCAATATTCCGCAGCTGCGCGACGGCGGTGTCGCCGCACAGTTCTGGTCGGTGTTCGTCGACTCGGCCATCAAGGGCGACGAAGCTGTCCGCTGGACACTCGAGCAGATCGACCTCGTTGACCGCATGATCAGCACCTATCCGGCTGACCTCGCCTGGGCGACAACAGCGGAAGCCATCCGCGCAGCACGAGCTGCCGGGCGCATCGGCGGTCTGCTCGGTGTTGAGGGCGGCAACCAGATCAACGAATCACTTGGTGCCCTGCGCATGTTCGCCAAGCTCGGCGCTCGCTACATGACACTGACGTGGTCGACCACCCACAGCTGGGCAGACTCCGCAACTGACGAGGCGGTGCATGGGGGACTGAGCGACTTCGGCCGGGAAGTGGTCACGGAGATGAACCGGATCGGCATGATCCCGGACCTGTCTCACGTGGCGCCCAGTGTCATGGACCAGGTGCTTGGCATGACCGACCTGCCGGTGCTCTTCACCCACTCAAACGCTATGAGCCTGTGCTCGCACCCGCGCAATGTGCCCGATGACATCATCGACCGGCTGCCGGCAAACGGGGGAGTGCACATGCTGACCTTCGTGCCCTCCTTCGTTTCACAGGACCGATACGAGTGGGTCAAAGACGGCGAAAAGGGCACAGCTCCGGAAGTCACCATCAGCGAAGTCGCCGACCACATCGACTACGTGCGCGAACGCATCGGAATTGATCACGTGGGCATCGGCTCGGACTTCTGCGGAACGGATTCCTTCCCCACCGGGTTGGACAATGCCAGCACCTATCCGGCGCTCATCGACGAACTGCGCTCGCGTTCCTGGTCAGAAGAAGACCTTGAAAAGCTCGGCTTCGACAATGCGCTGCGCGTGCTGGAAGCTCACGACGACCGCTACCGCAGCTTCCTGCGCTCGGGAGAGTGAGCATCGTGGCCCGCATCCTCATAGTCGTCAACGACATCGATTCACAGCCCAGGCGACTGCTCCCACGCCTCATTGACCACCACATCGAGTTTGATCTGCGGATCGGACCGGGACCCGACGGCACTGTCAACGACATTCCAGGCCCGGAAGTGGTCAATGACTATGACGGCTTCGTCTACTTGGGCGGCGGGTACATGCCGGATGAAACCGACCGGGCGCCGTGGCTGGAGCGTGAAGCTGAACTCGTACGCGCCGCGTGGGATGCCGACAAACCGCAGCTGGGCATCTGCTTGGGCGGCCAGCTGCTGGCCCACGTGGCAGGCGGCACGGTGAAGGCCGAAACCGGGGCACCCGAAAAGGGCGCAACCGAAATCACATTCACCTCAGAGGCTGCCGATGACCCCGTGTTCGGCAAGGTGGGGCCGAAAGCCCACTTCATCGAAAGCCACGTGGACCGCATCACCGAGCTGCCGGCCACAGCCCAGCTGCTGGGCAGCAGCGAACTGTGCGAAATCCAGGCTTTCCGCATTGGACGGTCGTGGGGCATGCAATTCCATCCCGAAGCGTCCGCTGACTCGGTGCGCCGTTGGGAAGCAGACGGTCTGGCCAAGCTGGGCTTTGACAAGGACGCTCTTGTTGAACACGCAGACCGCGTTGAAGCAGACAGCGCACGCAATGCGCAGGCGCTGTTCGACGGCTTTGCACGCGAGGTGATTGAGTCAAGCCGCCGCTGAGGCGTACACGCTGAGTTCACCTGTGTGTCTCAGAATGTCGCGAAGCTGGTACAAGTTTCCGGACTCTTGCGACTTCTGTGCGACGAACAGTGCTTTCCGCGTTCGTAGTCTTGAGTCAGCAAGCACGACAGGGCCCACCCGGTCCGCTACCGAAAGGTTTCGCATGCGCACGACAAAAGCACGAACAGTCATCGCCGCTGCGGCCGTGGCTGCATCCCTGGGTCTGACAGGGTGCTCGGTTGACTTCAACACCGGCTCTGACGACAAAAAGGAAACCTCTGAAGAGTCGCAGAAGAACGACAGCTCTGACAGCTCTGACAGCGGTTCCGGTGAAGCGGCGTCCCAGAGCGGTGAAGATTCTGCCGGTGACGATTCGCAGGACTCAGGCAGCGGTTCAGAAGCGGCTGCTTCGGGCGAATCGCTGGGTGAAGCCGAAGTTCCGGTGGAGATTGACGGCGACAAGAATGCCAAGCTCAAGGTTCGCCTGATCAGCGTCAAGCGCAACCAGCAAACGGTAGAAGCTGTCTACGGCTTTACTCTGGAAACCACGATGGACGACCAGAAATCGCTGTTCAGGGTCCGCGGTTCCGGTTTCCGTCCATACGCGGTTGACACGAAGAACTTCAACAAGCACAAGGCTATTGACGAACTCACCGATGTCACAGACACCAAGCTGAACCCGGGCCGAGAGGCACAGGCCAAGGCCGCTTTCGGTGCTCCGCCGGAAGACGTTGACACGATGGACATCTTCCTGTGGGAAGGTGAGCCGCTGGTCAAGGGCGTGAAGATCCAGTGAGCGCCCGCGCCAAGCTCGCAGCCGTCGGCTTGGTCGGAGTCATGGCGTTCGGCGCTGTTCCCGCAGCAGCTGCCGTGAAAGCGGAAATCAACCCGATCAAGGCCGAGATCATCCCGCTGGAAGACAACATCGAGCCGATGGACGACACGCGCGAAGACGCCGGCGAAAAAGTCGTCACGCTGTCCTCGGATGTGCTGTTTGACCTCGGCAAATGGGACCTGTCTGACGGTGCGAAGAAGAAGATCGCCGAACTGGTCAAGAAAGTGCCGCAGAACGCTACCGTCCGGGTTGAAGGGCACACGGACAATCTGCCCTACAAGGAAGGCAACGACGTTCTGTCTAAGCGTCGCGCCGAGGCAGTGTCGAAAGCCATTAAGGAAGCCCGGTCTGACATCAAGACCGAAGTCAAGGGCTTCGGTGACAGCAAGCCGATCGAACCGAATGACAAGGGCGGCAAAGACAATCCGGAAGGTCGCGAGAAGAACCGACGGGTTGAAATCCGCTACGACGGCTGAGTCCGCGAAGGAACACAATGTCCGCCCAGACGCGACCGCATGTGCTGCTCGTCGATGATGACTCCACCATCCGCGAGCACTTGGCCCCCGTGCTGCGCCGCAGCGGCCTCGACACTGAAACCGCAGCTGACGGTGTCGAGGCGCTGCAGGCTATCGAAGCCCGCCGCCCGGACCTTGTCATCCTTGATGTACTTATGCCGAACCTCGACGGTCGTGAGGTCTTGCGCCGCATCAGGGCCGACGACGAATGGCTGCCCGTCATCCTGCTGACCGAGGTGGGGGAGACTTTCGAACGGGCAGCCGCCCTCGATGACGGTGCGGATGACTATATGACCAAACCGTTCGATCCGGTTGAGCTCATGGCGCGCGTCCGCGCGGTTCTGCGCCGCACCCAGCGGGGCCAGACGCCGTTGAGCGCCGCCCAGGCTCTGGTATCGGGTGAGCTTCGTTTGGACCGACCGGCCCGCAGGATTTTCGTCGACGGATGCGAACGACAGCTGACGCCGCGCGCCTTCGCTCTGCTGGAGTTCCTCATGAGCCACCCTGACGAGGTGTTCTCTCGCCAGCGTCTGCTGGAAACCGTGTGGGGCTTCGAAGCGATTGTGACCACGCGCGCGGTTGATCACAGAATTGCTGAAATCCGCAGGGAACTGGGTGATGATTCGAGCGATCCCGCCTACATTGAGACGGTGTCGGGTGCAGGATATCGATTTCTTGGAGCAGTGGATCGCGGATGAGCGAACAGAAACAGCAGCGGACGCCGCTGGTCATCGCCTCTGCGCTGCTTGCGCCCCTGCTCATCGGGCTGATCGTGACGGTGGGGTGGCTGTTCGTCGACTCCCAAACCCAGGCGGTCATCACGGCCCGGGTAGCGTGGGCGCCCCTCGTTTTCGGCCTGCTGCTGTCCGGCCTGTTCGCGGCTGGTTTCGCCGCCGTCGTCCTTGCCAGGCGCGGTGCCGTCAAAGCCTCAGCGCAGGTGCGCGATGAGCAGATGCGCCGCCGCCAGCGCCTGCTGGCCCGTCTGGACCACGAACTGAAGAACCCCATTCAGGGCATTCGCGCAGCCCTGGCCGACGAACCGTCCCAGCGGCAGCGCGACAGCATCGATGCTCAGGCTGTGCGCCTGAGCAGTCTGCTGAACAATCTGCGCAAGATCAGCGAAGTCGAACACGCTGAACTCGAACCCTCCGCGGTCAACATCGGCGCTCTTGTTCACGAGGCAGTGCAGACGGTTCTTGAAATTCCGGGTGCCCGGGAGCGCAGGTTCCAGGTGTCTCTGCCTCAGGCACCGCGGCCCCTGCCGCACGTTCGAGGTGACTCAGATCTTTTGTTCTTGGCCGTGTCAAACGTGTTGAGCAACGCGGTGAAGTACTCGCCACCGGGAGCACACATTGAAGTTCGCGGCCGTGAAGAGAACGGTTGGGTTGTCATTGAATGTGCCGACACGGGCCGCGGGATAGCGCCGGATGAGATCGAAACCGTATGGGAAGAGCTCGGCCGTTCACGCGAGGTCCGCGGGACGGAAGGCAGCGGGCTCGGACTGCCGATGGTCCGTGCCATCGTCGAACGCCACGGCGGCACCGCCGCGCTGCAGTCCTGGTACGGACAGGGTTCAACTGTCACCCTGCGCCTGCCGGCCATGTAGATTTTCCTGCTTTAGCCATCGTCACTGCTCTCCGTTACAGTGATTGATGTCTCGAAACAGGAAGGTTTGTATGAGTTCTGACAGCAGCTCAGAAGAATTGCTCGCATCAGACTACGCACGCGAAGCCGAAGACCACGCGGCTGATCCAAAGGTTGTCCGCAGGGCAACAGCAGCCTCGGCCATCGGCAATATGACCGAGTGGTACGACTACGGCGTCTACGCGATCGCCGCAACGTACATCGCCCATCACTTCTTCGATGCACTCGGCGAATACCAGATCATGGCCACCATGGCGACGTACGCCATTTCCTTCCTGGCGAGACCCCTGGGCGGATTCTTCTGGGGGCCCATGGGCGACAAGATCGGCCGCAAGGGCGTGCTGGCCGCCACGATTCTGCTCATGGCCGGGGCAACAACCCTCATCGGCCTGCTGCCCACTTATCAGACGATCGGCATCTGGGCGCCCATCCTGCTCATCGTCCTGCGTCTGGTGCAGGGCTTTTCCACCGGCGGTGAGTACGGCGGTGCAGCCACCTACATGGCTGAGTACGCTCCCAACCGCCGTCGCGGCTTCTTCGGTTCGTTCCTCGAGGCGAGCTCGCTGACCGGCTATGTCATCGGTGCGGCACTCATGCTCATCATCCAGTTCACCGTGACCCCGGAGCAGATGGACTCCTTCGGCTGGAGGATCCCGTTCCTCATCGCACTGCCCATGGGCTTCATCGGCTGGTACCTGCGCTCGAAGCTTGAGGACACCCCGGTGTTCAACGAAATCCAGGAAGATCCGGAAGAGGACGACACCTCGACAATGGACCGCTTCCGCGCGGTGTTCAAGGAGTACCGCCGCGACGTCATCATCCTGTTTGCACTCGTTGCAACCGTCAACATGGTCAACTACACACTGCTGACCTACATGCCGTCCTACTTCGAGGCGCAGATCGGCATGGATTCACAGACATCGCTCATCGTGATCCTCGTGGGCGAGCTGTTCATCGTGCTGTTCATGCCGATCTTCGGCGCGGCATCGGACAAGTTCGGCCGTCGCCCGCTGTGGTTCTTCACGACCATTGCGGTGGGCGTTCTGGCCATCCCCATGTTCAAGATGATGTCGCTGGGCTTCGGCTTTGCGCTCGTGGGCTTCGCCGTTCTCGGCATCGCCTACGTACCGATGCTCGCCACGATTTCGGCGACCTTCCCGGCGATGTTCCCCGCACACGTGCGTCTGCTGGGCTTCTCGGTCACCTACAACCTGTCCGTGTCGGCTCTCGGCGGCACGGCCGGCCTGATCAACGAAGCCGGCGTCAAGGCAACAGGCGACCTCCTGTTCCCGGCGTATTACATGATCCTCGCCTGCGTCATCGGTCTGGTGGCCACGTGGTTCATGCCAGAAACTGCGGGTGCTTCGATTCACGGCCGCCAGCAGCCCGGCACTATCGGCACGCGCGTTATGCCGCAGTCTCCCGCGGACAAGGCGCTGGCTGAGGGACGCCAGCCCGACCAGCGCGACATGACGCATGACGAAATGGTCGAAGAGGCCGAACGGGTCGCAGAAGAAGACGAGTCCAGCGGTGGCTGAGTGCACCAGCCGCACAGGGTTTTCCTAGAATCCTGTGTATTCCCCTCATCCGCCTCTTTGCCCACCGCAGAAAGCACAACGACCAATGAAGCTGTCCCGATCACTCCCGCTGCTGGTGTGGATCGTCATCGCGATCGTCCTCGGAATCCTTACCGGCCCAATCCTGCCGGAATGGCTCGGCGGAATCTCCGCCACCTACAATTCGGTGTTCTCGGGACTGCTGGCGTTCGTGGTGCCGCTGATCATCTTCGGTCTTGTCGCCCCGGCGATTGCGGAACTGGGCAAAGGGGGAGGCAAGCAGCTGGGCCTGACCGCGGGAATCGCCTACACCTCGACCTTCATTGCGGGCCTGCTGGCCTACTTCACCGCCAGCTGGCTGTTCCGCTCTTCACTTGAGGGTACTGACATCAAGGGCATTGCAGAAGCAGAGGGGGACGGCTTCGAACCCTACTTCACGGTGGTCAGCGCACCCACTGAAGTAGATGCCGCTGATCCGACGGCAGCTGCGGAAGTCGCCACCGAAATCGTGCTCGAACCCGTCATCGGCGTTATGAGCGCCCTCGTTCTGGCGATCATCATCGGCGCTGGCCTGACGGGGTTCCGCAGCCGGGTTCTCTACCGCGGCGCAATCGAGTTCCGCTCGATTGTCGAAAGCCTCATCCGCAACGTCATCGTCCCGGCCCTGCCGCTGTTCATCTTCGGCATATTCGCGGACCTGTCCCACAGCGGTGCAGCCGTCATCGTGGTGCAGAAGTTCCTGCTGGTGGTCATCGTGTCGTTCGCGCTGACCGTGCTGATGCTGCTCATCCAGTACACCGCGGCCGGAGCGATTGCCGGGCGCAATCCGCTCAAATCCCTGTGGAACATGCGCGATGCCTACTTCACCGCTCTGGGAACATCGTCTTCGGCCGCCACGATCCCGGTGACCCTGCGCTCGGCGAAGAAGAACGGGGTGTCCGACACTGTGGCCGGTTTCGTCGTTCCCCTGTGCGCAACCGTCCACCTGTCCGGTTCGATGATCAAGATCACGTGCTTCTCCATGGCGGTTCTCATGATCACCGGCGGTGATACGGCGTTCCTCACGTATCTTCCGTTCATTCTCATGCTGGGAGTGATGATGATTGCCGCACCGGGCGTTCCCGGTGGCGCGATTGCCGCTGCGGCCGGTCTTCTCACTCAGATGCTCGGCTTTGGGCAGATGGAAGTCGGTCTCATGTTCGCCGCCTACATAGCGCTGGACAGCTTCGGAACTGCGGCAAATGTCACCGGCGACGGTGCGATTGCCATGATCGTCGATAAGATCGGCGGTCGCCGCGCAGAAGGTTCGGGCCAAGACGAAAACGACCGGATCATAGAAGCCAGCTGATGATTCCACGCCCTACCTCTGACGTGTGCCCATGCGGCGGCCTGCCCCGCGGGAGTGCCCTGGGCGAGTGCTGTCTGCCTCTGCTTGAGGGAACTCGTACAGCGGACACGGCTGAGGCGCTCATGCGCTCGCGGTTTACGGCTTTTGCCTTAGGCGATGCCGATTACCTGTTCCGCACGTGGCATCCCCGCACCAGGCCGGCTGATACTCAGCCGGATGCCGAGGTGGAGTGGACTTCTCTTGACATCCTCGACGCGGTCGACGGGGGAGTGTGCGATCAGACGGGGGTCGTCGAGTTCGCGGCCCACTATCGTGAAAACGGACGGCCAGGCACCATGCGGGAGCGCTCGTCTTTTGCTGTCCGCGCCGGCCGTTGGTTCTACGTTGACGGTGAACACGAAAGCGCAGGCTGAAACTGTGACCGACTCCCTTTTCGTCAAAATCTGCGGTGTGCGAACACGTGAGGACGTGCGGGCAGCTGTCGAAGCGGGTGCGGACGCGATGGGCATCATGCACTACGCGCCATCGCCTCGGCACGTGGACGAGGACACCGCGAAACAGATTGTCACGTGGATTCACGAGGCGGGGTCAGCACTCGCTGTTCTCGTGGTCTTCGACATGGACGCGGCTGATGCTGCTTCTATGGCTCAGCGGATCGGCGCTGATGCTCTGCAGCTGCATGGCCACTACGAGCACTCTGATTTCACTGCCGCACGCGCTGCGGCACCGGGTCTGAAGCTGTGGCGTGCTGTGTCGCTCGCTCACGACCCTGAAGCCCGCGCCGGTGCCTATGGTGACGACCTCCTGCTGCTTGATGCTCCCGCGCCGGGTGCAGGCCAGCGCTGGGACCAAACACAGCTGCACGAACGCGACCGCGGGCCGTTTGTCCTCGCCGGAGGCCTGACACCCGACAACGTCGCGCAAGCTGCGGCTTCATCGGGGGCGATCGGCGTCGATGTGTCATCCGGCGTGGAATCCAGTCGGGGAGTGAAGGATCCCGAACTCATTCGGGCCTTTATCGAAAAGGCGCGGACCGTGCGGAAGCAGGCGGCGCCTCGTCAGTCCTGAGCCTTCCAGTACAGCCGGGCGGACCAACACGCCCGGTCGGCACTTCAGCCGAAAACGAGCAGGCGAGCGTTACATTGAATGGGTCTTCCCCACATTCCAGGAGTGCCATGTCCGGCAGGTTCGTCAGCAGACGATCATTTGCACTCGGCAGCCTCGCAGCCGCCGCACTGACAGTCATGCCCGCTGCCCGCACACAGCCGGGACAGTTCGGTGCGGTCAGCGCTTCCGCCGCTGATGTGCGCGTTCCCGGACCCCACAAACTCCTCCAGTCGCGCCTGGTCAGGACACCCGGCTACGGCGCTGCCACCCTTTTCTGGCCCCGAGAACCGCAGAACCGCTGCCCCGTGGTCGTGACCTTCCCCGGCTATACGGGCAGGGCGGAGGAAATGCACATCATCGGCAAACGGCTTGCCACCCACGGCTGTGCGGTTCTTGCCGCCGGTTCAACCGAACCGAAGGCGTTTCCGGAAAACCGAGCCGAACAGATCCTCAGAGCACTCGACGACGCGCGCGGCCGCGGTGAATGGGCAAGCGTCATCGACCCTGCGAAAACCGCTTTCGTCGGCTATTCCATGGGCGGGGGAGGATCCTTGATCGCCGCGGAGCGCGAAAGCGTCTCCGCGGTCGTCGCCCTCAACCCGTGGGCCAAGCGCGGCTTCAGCAAGGTCACAGCGCCGGTGCTCATTGTCGGCGGCAGCAACGACACGGTCGCACCCATGAGCGAACACGCCCGGCCCATCTACACCAGCATGAAGAAGTCGCGGCAGCGCGCGATGCTCACCCGGATTGCCGGCCGACACGACAGCGGAATCATCAACGACCCGCGCATTCTGTCGCGCATCACGGCGTTCATCAAAGTGCACGCCGCGGGTGAAGCCGCCTACCGGCCAGCCCTCACGGCCGAAGCAGAGCCACTGACCCGCTGGCAGATCGACCCTGCACCGGGTGCGTAAAGTCTGTCGGGCAGCCGGATGCTTCGGCACTGTCCGTGCAGAGCGCCCCGTCTTGCACAGCACTCTGCCTTACGGATTCAGCTGAAGATCTCGTCCAGCTGAGCTTTGGCGCTGTCGTCAAGGCGCTCCTTGGCCGCGAGCGCACCCATATTGTCCTTGACCTGGTCGACGGAGCTTGCTCCCGTGATGACCGTCGAAACACGCGGGTTCTTGAGCAGCCAGGCCAATGACAGCTGCGCCGGTGTGACATTGAGGTCGCGGGCCATGTCGACAACGCGGCGCACCCGGTCAGCGGTTTCCCGCTTTGCGGACTCTTCGGCCAAATGGCTGTGGCCTTGTGCCGTCGCACGTGAACCTTCGGGAACGCCGTCGAGGTACTTGCCTGTGAGGATGCCGCCTGCAAGCGGGCTCCACGTGGTCAGACCCAGCCCGATGTCGTCATAGAGGCGCGCGTATTCGTCTTCCACGCGGGTGCGGTTGAGCAGGTTGTACTGCGGCTGTTCCATGTAGGGCTTGTGCAGGTGGTGGCGCTCTGCGATTTCGTAGGCGCCGCGGATCTCCTCGGCAGACCATTCGGAGGTTCCCCAGTAGAGAGCCTTGCCGCTGGAGACGATGTCACTCATCGCCCACACCGTTTCCTCCAGGGTCGTCTCCGGGTCTGGACGGTGGCAGAAGACAAGGTCGACGAAGTCAAGCCCCAAGCGCTCAAGCGAGCCGTCAATGCCCTGCATCAGATACTTGCGGTTGAGGGTGTTCTTGAGATTGACGTTGTCCTCAATGCCCCAGAACAGCTTGGTCGAAATGACATAGGAATTGCGCTTCCAGCCGAGCTCTTCAATAGCCCGGCCCATGATCTCTTCGGACTTCCCACCGGCATAGACCTCGGCGTTGTCGAAGAAGTTCACACCCGCCTCGGCAGCTGTCTGCATGCACTCTTTGGCAAGACCGGTGTCGATGGAATCGCCGAATGTGACCCACGAACCGAACGACAGTTCGCTCACTTTGAGGCCCGCACGGCCCAGGCGGTTGTACTTCATCTGCGTGCTATCACTCATACGCCCAGCCTAGGTGCGCATCGGGCAGAATGTCAGCCGCGCTGTGGGGTCGCCTGGGAGCTGCGCGCGGCGTTTGCTTGAATAGAAAGGTGATGAAGACAGATGTAAACATCCGCCCGTTCACAGAAACCGCACCCGCTGCGTTCAGCCGCGAGCAGTTCGCCGAGGAATTCGGCATTCCCGAAAGCGCCTGCGAAGAGTTCATTCGACTGGCTGTTCTCAACGACAGCTTCGCCTACGACGCACAAACGGACGTCTTTTCCGAAAAAGCCCCGCGCGAAGACTACGCCCCCTGGGTGCGCGGCCTCCTCAACTACAACCGGGCCCGCCAGAGGGCGGCAGCTGTCTGACTCAGCTCAGCGAACAACCCCAAGGCACGAGGCGGAAGGCGACTTCCGCCTCGTGCTTCTGTTCTGCTTTCCTCTCCGAAAAACGGTGTCCTTGCAATAGTTCTGCGGTTTCCTAAGGTAGAAAACTATGAACGACAAACCACAGACGCCTTCGAAAGCAGAGGACACTCCGCCGGAAAAGCCCCACGGCAAGCTCGATAAGACCCTGCGTGCGGGCAAGAAGATCTTCCAACCGCCAAAATATCCGCACGGGGTTCACCCCGCCCTGGTGCCCGGCGTGTCCATCGAAGATCAGCGCGTCCGCTACGGCATTGACAAGCCGATTCTTGTGGTTGTCGGTGCGCTGATCATTGCATTCGTGGCCTGGGGCATTGTTCAGCCAGAAGCTGTGAAGAGCATCTCCGGCACCATGCTCACCTGGACTATGCAGAACCTCGGCTGGATATTCACGGTGATCGCAGCCGGTCTGCTCGTCTTCCTGTTGGTGCTGGCCTTCAGCCGAGCCGGCTGCATTCCCCTTGGGCTCGACGGCGAAAAGCCCGAATTCTCCACCGGTTCGTGGGCGGCCATGCTGTTTGCGGCAGGAATCGGCATTGCGCTGATCTTCTTCGGCCCCTATGAACCGCTGCTGCATTACCTTCAGCCGCGGCCGAACGCATATGAAGGCGGCACTGACCCCGCGATCGTCGGCGGTCTCGTGCAGACAGCGCTGCACTGGGGCCTCAACGCGTGGGCCATCTACGCGATTGTCGGCCTGGCTGTTGCCTACTTCTCGTTCCGCCGCGGCCGTGTGCCGCTTATGTCGTCCATCCTCAGCTTCATCACGGGTGACTCGAACTCGCTGGGTTCGAGGATCATCGACGGTCTGGCTATCATCGCGACCCTGTTCGGAACCGCCGCCTCGCTGGGCATCGGCGCACTGCAGATCGCCCGCGGCGCAGAGGTTGTCACCGGCTGGAACACGACCGGCAACACGATCGCCATTCTCATCATCATGGTGCTGACAATCGGCACCATCATATCCGCAGTATCCGGTGTTTCGAAGGGCATTCGCCTGCTGTCGAACACCAATATGTGGCTGTCGGTGGGCCTGGCGTTCTTCTTCCTCATCGTCGGTCCCACTGCGTTCCTGCTCAACGTCGTACCGGGTGTTGTCATCGACTACGTGGGCGAACTGCCGACAATGCTGGCACGCAACATGTCCGAAGGCGACGACACGGAAGAGTTCCTGACCAACTGGACGATCTTCTACTGGGCGTGGTGGGTCAGCTGGTCGCCGTTCGTCGGCATCTTCACCGCGAAGATCTCCCGTGGTCGCACCATCCGCCAGTTCGTCATGGGCGTGCTGCTCATCCCATCGTCGATCATCGTGCTCGCATTCACCATCCTGGGCGGCACCGCGATCTACCTTGAACACACTGCGGGCGCAGTCACCGGCGGAACCGGTGAAATGCCCGCACCGGAAGAGACCATCTTCATTGTCCTCGACCACCTGCCCGGCGGGCAGATTGTGGCGCCGCTGCTTATGTTCATGCTGGCGATTTTCTTCATCACAACCGCTGATTCAGCATCGCTGGTCAACTCGCAGCTTGCGCAGAAGGGCAATCCCTTCCCACGCCGCGGTGTGACCGTGTTCTGGTCGCTGTGCATGGCGGGAATCGCCATCGTGATCTTGCTGACCGGGGGAGACGACGCTCTGACCGGCCTGCAGAACCTCATCGTCATCACAGCGCTTCCGTTCTCGGTGATCATCGTGCTCATGTGCGTTGGACTGTGGAAGGCACTGCGCAGCGACCCACGCACGTACCGGCAGAACTACCAGCGCAAAATCCTCGACAGCGCCGTGCGCTACGGGCTGGAGAACTACGGCGATAACTTTGCCGTCAAAGTTGTGCAGACCGAACCGAACTCGGAGTACTCCGCCGGGTACGGGTTCGATTCGACATCGCCAGAAGCCACCGACTGGTACCAGCGAACCGATTCCGAGGGCAATCCGGTGCCATACGACTACGAAACCGGCGAATACCTCGACCCGCACGGACAGCTTGACTCCATGACAAAGGAACAGCGCCGCGAACGCGCCAAACTGGAAAAGGAAGCACGCAAGCGTGCCAAGCGCATGAACAAGCGCTGAGCCGTGTCCGCTCGCCTCACCCGGGGTGCAGCGAGGCACTGGGAATCAGAAAAGCACAGTGAAAGGAGCCGCAATGGCTGAGCTCAGTTCGAAGTGGACCTTCCGGCGGACCTACGGAGAAGAGTCCGAGACAAAGGGCACCCGTGTCCTCGTGGATCGCATGTGGCCCCGAGGCATCAAGAAAGAAGACCTCAACATCGACGAGTGGGCCAAAGACGCTGCCCCCAGCAGCCAGCTGCGGTCGTGGTTCCACGATGACCGCGAAGGCCGCTGGCAGGAATTCCAAAGCCGGTACCGGGCGGAGCTCGATGAGAACAGCGAAGCCGCAGCCCTTGCCGAGCGGCTTTCCCACAGCGCCCACGTCACCCTGCTGACAGCCGCCAAAGACGTTGAGCACTCCCACGTGCCCGTACTTGCCCAGTGGCTGCAGGACAGCGTCTGAAACGGTCAGCCGTTTTCGACCGCACAGAGGAGCGATAGGCATGGAACTGATCATTGAACCGGGCGATATCACTGAGCAGAAAGTCGACGCGATCGTCAACGCGGCAAACTCCACGCTCATGGGCGGTGGAGGCGTTGACGGTGCGATTCACCGCGCGGGAGGGCCCGCGATTCTGACCGAGTGCAAACAGCTGCGTGAGCAGTCGTACCCTGATGGGCTGCCGGCGGGCCAGGCTGCCGCAACAACCGGGGGAGAGCTTTCCGCATCCTGGGTGATCCACACCGTCGGTCCGGTGTACGCGAAGAAAGAAGACCGTTCGGCGACACTGGCGTCTGCTTACCGCGAATCGCTGCGCGAAGCCAAGCGGCTTGGCGCGCACAGTGTTGCGTTTCCGGCCATCTCCGCCGGTGTGTACGGCTGGCCCATGGACGATGCCGCCCGCATTGCGGTCGAAACCGTCAAGAGTACGGATGACGAGGTCGGGGACACCGTGAGTCGGGTTGTGTTTGTGCCCTTCGGGGAGAAAGCTGAACGCGCTTTCCGCGCTCAACTCGATTCTTGACGCACCGACTGCAGTTCGACGCTCTGGGCAGCGCGCCGTCCCATCGCAGGTTCACGCTGTAATGCAGGTTTGCGCGTTAATGCGCTGCATCAGCGCGTGAATCTGCACTACAGCGCAAACCTGGCTTCGAGAGGGCGGGCAGCACCAAGGGGGTCCGCACCGACGGTCACACAGCGAACAGCGAATGCACGTTCGGGACTCGCCTATGGCCCTCAAGATCCTGCAGCTCCAGCAGGACGGACGTTCCGACTGTCTGTGCTCCCAGCGTGCTGATGAGCTCCAGGCCCGCGGCGAGCGTTCCGCCGGTGGCGAGGATGTCGTCGATGAGCAGCACTCGAACTCCGGGGGCCAGTTGGTCGCTTGCTTCGATTGCCGCCGAACCGTATTCGAGGTCGTAGTCAACCCGCGCAGCGGCGATCGGCAGTTTGCCGGCTTTGCGCAGCGGCACAAAGCCCGTGCCCGTCAGGGCGGCTGCGACACCGGCGAAGATGAATCCGCGCGCCTCGATTCCTGCTACAACATCGAACTGTCCGGCAAACGGCTCAACCATGAGTTCGGCCGCCCTGCGCAGCGCCCAGGCATCAGCCAGCAGCGGCGTAATGTCCTGGAACTGGATGCCCTCGGACGGGTAGTCCGGAATGACGCGAATATACGAGCTCAAGCGAGAAAGATCATCAGTCACGCCCCGCAGTCTAGCGGCGGGGCCCACCGGCACCTCGCCCGCGGAGCGGCTGCGGACGACTAAGATCGAACACTGGATCAGTTTAGGGAGGCCCCATGCAGTTGTCCTACACCGCCTACGGCACGACCGGACCGGCAGTCGTCTTCCTCCACGGCCTGATGGGCCGCGGACGCAACTTTCTCACCGCCGCCAAGGCGCTTGAAGATCAGTACCGCTGCTTCCTGGTGGATCTGCCCAATCACGGCAGCTCGCCGTGGACCGAGGATTTCAACTACGAGGACATGGCCCAAGCCGTCATAGAGTTCATAGAAACCACGGTGCGTCCCGAAACCGGTGAAGAATCAGTGGTGCTGCTGGGACATTCGATGGGAGCGAAGACGGCAATGGTCGCAGCCTTGCGCAAACCGCAGCTGTTTAAGTCGCTGATTGTCGAAGACATGTCGCCGGTCAGTTCGGAGGACTCCAACTTTGTGCCGCTGCTGAGCGCACTGGCCGGCCTCGACCTCGCCGCGCTTGAAAGCCGCAGCCAAGCCGATGCTGAACTCGAAAAAGCCGGTGTGTCTGACTCCACTGTCCGCGGTTTTCTGCTGCAGAATCTGCGCCGGACAGACAGCGGCTTTGAGTTCCAAGCGAACGTCGCCATGCTCAACAGCGCGGTCAGTGACATCAACGCGTTCCCCGATTTCGCCGGCGAGACCTACGACGGTCCCGTCCTGTGGATGGGCGGCGCGAAGTCGAACTACATCCGCGATGAACACGATAAGCCGATGCGGGCCCTCTTCCCGCGAGCACAGAAAGTCATGGTCAAAGACGCCGGCCACTGGGTGCATTCAGAAAAGCCGGAGGAATTCCTGGCGGTGCTTCGCGGTTTCCTTGGGCAGACCGCCGACAGCTGAGGTCGTCCTCAATTGCTTCGACGGCACATATGTCTATTAGGCTAGAAAACAATGACCTATTGTCTAAGCCGTACGGAGGCCCAGTGAACGCTTCACCCGACACGACCGACCCGAAGTTCGCCGACTACGCGCACCCGGAAGCGCTTGTCTCCACCGCGTGGGTGGCAGAGAACCTCAAGACCCCCGGAGTTGTCATCGTCGAATCTGACGAAGACGTCCTGCTCTACGAAAGCGGACACATTCCCGGCGCCGTCAAGATCGATTGGCACACCGAACTGAACGACCAGGTGATTCGCGACTACGTGCAGGGGCCCGAATTCGCCGAAATGATGAGCTCCAAGGGCATCAGCCGCGACGACACGATCGTCGTCTACGGCGATAAGTCCAACTGGTGGGCCGCATACGCCATGTGGGTGTTCAAGCTCTTCGGCCACGCCGATGTGCGGCTCATGGACGGCGGTCGTGCCAAGTGGGAGGCCGAAGGCCGCGAAATGACGCGCGAGAAGCCGCAGCGTGAACGCTCCGACTACCCGGTTGTGGAGCGCAACGACGCACCCATCCGTGCTCTCCTGCCAGAGGTGCTGGAAGCCATCGGCCAGATCCCGCTGATCGACGTGCGCAGCCCGCAGGAATACACCGGTGAGCGCACCCACATGCCGGACTACCCGGAAGAGGGCGCTCTGCGCGGAGGACATATTCCGACCGCGCACTCCGTTCCGTGGGCAACCGCGGCCAATGACGACGGCACGTTCAAATCGGCTGAGGAACTGCGCAAGATCTACATTGACGATCTCGGATTGGGCAAGACCGATGTGGCCTACGCTTACTGCCGGATCGGCGAACGCTCCAGCCATACCTGGTTTGTCCTGTCTTACCTGCTGGGCTTTGAAAACGTGAAGAACTACGACGGCTCCTGGACCGAGTGGGGCAACGCTATGCGCGTGCCCATTGTTCAGGGAGACCAGCCGGGAGAGGCTCCGCAGAAGTGACCATCCCGCAGGCACTGCAGGAAATCGCCGACGACTTCGGCGCTATGGAGGAAAGCCAGCGGCTGGAGTTGCTGCTGGAATTCAGCGACGAACTGCCGGACCTTCCGCAGCGGCTGAAGGACGACCCGAAGCTTCTCGAGCCGGTTCCGGAGTGCCAGTCGCCGATCTTCATCCGGGTGGAGGTTGACGGCACCCAGCCGGACAGCACTGTGCACCTGTTCTTTTCGGCACCGCCAGAAGCTCCGACCACGCGCGGCTTTGCGGGCATCCTCAACGAAGGGCTCAACGGATCGACCGTGCAGACAGTCCTCGACGTTCCCGCAGATTTCCCGCTTAAGCTCAATATTGAAAAGCAGGTCAGTCCACTTCGGCTGAACGGAATGTCGGGGATGCTCGCCCGCATTCAGCGGCAGGTTCGTGAAAAGGCCGACCAATGACCTCCCGTCCGGTGGTCTGAGCACCGCAGGATCGGCCAATCTACGAAAGGAATTCTCATGGCAGACATCACTTTCCAGAGCAATCCCATCACCACCGTCGGAACGCTCCCCGAGAAGGGCGCGAAAGCTCCTGTGTTCACACTTGTGGGAACGGACCTTTCTGACGTCGCACTGACAGATTTTGGGGGCAAGCAGATTGTCCTCAACATCTTCCCGAGCATTGACACGGGTGTGTGCCAGGCAAGCGTCCGTGCGTTCAACGAGAAGGCCGGCGGCCGTGACAACACGGTCGTTCTCAACGTTTCGAAGGACCTTCCGTTTGCGCAGGAGCGCTTCTGTGCGGCGGAGGGCATCGACAATGTTGTAAGCGGGTCGGCCTTCCGCTCGTCTTTTGGTGAGGACTACGGGGTGACGATGACTTCCGGCCCGCTGCAGGGTCTGCTGTCGCGCGCTGTCGTCGTCGTCGATGCCGAAGGTTCGGTTGTCTACACCGAGCAGGTTCCCGAAATCGGTCAGGAACCGGACTACGAGGCGGCGCTGAGCGCTCTTCAGTAAAGCTCAGTTGGTCAGCACGCGGCTGACGTCGTGGGGTCGGCGGGACTTTTCCCGCCGACCCTTCTGCTTTGCAGGAGCCTCAGAAGCTCAGGCGTAGGGCAGCCCCAGGAATTCCCGCAGCCTTGGAAGTTCGCGCCGGCCGATGAACAGTCCGTGTCGGTGTGCGGCAGCCAGCTGTGAAAGGTTCCGGGTGGAGTTGCCGATGCGCATGATGTCCGGTTCGATGATGAAGGCCTTGCCGTCTGCTTCGAGGTCGAACAGCTGCTTGCGGGTGCTGTTGTAGCGCTGCGCCCGGGTTTCCATGGCTGCGGGAACTGCCGGCAGGCGGCGGAAGATCTGCCGGGTGCTGTGTTTGAACCGTGAGGGCGGTTTGCGGTAGTTCCGCTCTTGGGTGAGAACAAATACGCCCCGGTCGAAGCCTGCGTTGAGCATGGCCGGCAGCGCGATTCCGCCGCCGTCGCCGAGTGCACCGTCCACGTAGAGCGTGCCGTCGACGTCGGTGACAGGCATGACGATGGGCATAGTCGAGGATGCGCGCACTCGCAGCAGGTAGTCGTCCATGGCGGGAAAATCTGCGCGCTGCCATTCGACGGTGGATCCGTCCTCAGCGTTGAAAGCCACTACCGACACCTGCGACGGGTGGGCGCAGAAGGTGTCCCAGTCAAGGGGGAGGGCCTGGTCGGGCAGTGCTGTGTTCTGATAGATGTACTCGGCGTTGAACAGTCCCTGCCCGCGGGCGAAAGTGCGCAGTGAACCGAACTGCGGGTCGGTGGAGAACTCGACAAAGCTGCGTCTGGCCCGCGTGATGTCGCGTGACACCAGGTTCGCGGTGGTCGAACTGCCCGCACTGACCCCGAACGTGTGCGGAAAGTCGATGCCCGCGCGAATGAGCGTGATGGCTATCCCCGCAGAGAACGCCGCTCGCATGCCTCCGCCCTCAAATACGAGTGCCGTGTCGGTGACGCTCGGCTCGGACTCCGGCTGCCAGGGGTTAACAGTCATAGTCGCACCTCGCGCAGCGGCAGGGCAGCTTCAATCCCGAGGCGCCTGCCGGCTTCCTCCGTCACACCTCGGTTGATCTCTTCTGGGCTGGGATGTTCGGGCAGCGCTTCGAGATACTGCGTGTGGGCGGCCAGTGAAGCGATGCCCTTCTGCAGGGGTTCGCCGGATACGTCTACGTAGTGCGTTGGGCGGTTTGCTGCGCAGAAGAGGGCCCGGTCCACCTTCCAACGTTCAAGGTCCAGGTCTTGGAAGATCCAGGGGTTGTCGGCGTCCCGGATTGCATCGATCAAAGCCATTCCGCAGGCGCGATGGTCGACGTGGTTGATGCCGAATCCGACTTCGAGTTCCCACGTCAGAGAGATTGCCATGTGCGGGCGAACCGTGCGGATTCTGCGGGCAATCGCCTTGCGCACACTGTGATCGGGTTCCAGCATTCCGTCGCGAAAGTCGAGGATCTCCAGCGAGGCCGCACCGACGATCTCACAGGCGGCTTTCTGCTCCGTAGCGCGAATATCGGCGGTTCTGCACGGTTCGATTGAGGCGATGCCCGCTTCTCCGGCGGTCAGAAGCAGATAGTGGACGTCAATTCCCTCAGCCGCCCATTTGGCGACTGCTGCCGATGCGCCGTATTCCATGTCGTCCGGGTGGGCGACGACCGCAAGCACCCGTTCAACGCCTTCGGTGTCCAGCTTCGCAAGCTCAGTCATATCAACCACTCTAACCTCCGCCTCGGCGTCGGCCGCAGATGCTCAGCCAAGCCACCGCAGGCAAGTGGGGCGGCAGTTCGCAGAGAACTGCCGCCCCACAGGCTTTATACGATCATTTCTTGTTGTGCTGCTTTACTCCTTCACCCTTCTTCCAGGTGAGGTAGCCGCCTTCGAAGTTGACGCGCTTGTACTTGCCCCACGTGAACTCTTCGGTTGTGGGGTAGCCGAGTTTGCCGCGTTCAAAGCCCTGCTTGGCCCATTCCTTGCGGATACCGGAGTTGTACATGAGCTTGCGCGCACCGACCTTCGGCGACCAGTGGATCGAGCCGTTCTGGAACGCCTGGTAGCAGCCGCCGTCCTTGATGGTGCACGACTCTTCGCCTGTCGGGTAGCCGAGCTTGCCGCGTTCGTAGGCCTGAGCGGCCCACGCCTTCTGAATACCGGAGCCGAACCGGGTGAAGTGGGTGCCTGTCTTGGGGGAGTGGTGCACCGCGCCCTTTTCAAACGCACGGTAGGCGCCGCCGCCGGGCAGTCCACCGTGCTCCTTGCCCGTGGGCTTGCCGGTCTTGGACTTGTTGGCCTCGTGGAACTTCTGGATGGGGCTCTTGGGCTTTTCAGCCGGTGCCGGAGGCTTGCCCTTCTGGAAGCCGATGGCCTTCTTGCGGATGTCACCCAGCTGGCTGTACAGACCGTCGCCGGGGCAGTCGGTGTTGCCGATGTCCCTGTGGCTGGATACGCGCTGCACGGTCATCTTCGCACCCTTGGGGTACTTGCGGGTGGCGCCGCCTGCCGAGGTCAGGGTGACCTTGGAGTCGATCTTCCAGTTCCACTTCGAGGACTGCCAGGCGACGATGCGGGCAACCGAGTTGATTGCTGCCTCAGGCGCCTTCTTCTTGTAGGAGCCGATCACCGAAATGCCGAACGTGCCGCGGTTGACGCTCGATGCGTGGGCACCGATGGCGGCTTTGTCGAGCTTGGGGCGACCCTCGTAGATGTTGCCGTACTTGTCAACGAGCATGTTGTAGCCGATGTCGCACCAGTGACGGCTGCCCTGGTGGTAGGACTGGATACCGCGGAGGATGCCCGGAACCTGCTCCTTGGAGTAGCTGTTCGAGCCTTCCGTGTGGTGGATGATCGTCGCGGTGTTGCGGTTGGTCGTCGAAGTCGAGCAGCGAGCCTTCCGCGCACCCCACTGCTTGCGCGAGAAGTACTTGAAGCCGCCGATGGATGCGGCTTTCTTGGCGTTGAGTTTGCCGCCGGCGATGGGGCCGCTGCCGGCTGCCGAGGTGGAGTCGGCTTCCGGCGCGGACGATGCGGGTTCGTTGAGGTCGGGGGAGGAGAATGTGCCTTCGTCGTTGACGCCGCCGACCATGGTGCGGTCGGCGTCCGTGATCGGGGTGGTCGTGACGGTCACGGTGACGGGTGCGCCCTTGGTGCGCACTTCGATCTTTTCGTTGTAGGCAGCGCTGACGGCTCCCGTGCCGGGGGTGTTGGCCTCGTTCGAGCCGTCGTCGGGGCCTTCGTCAGGGTCGGCCTCGAGTTCCTGCCACATCGACCATTTGAGGCTGTTGGTGACTTTCGAGCGGTACTCGATGGTGGGGTCAGCGTCTGATGACCATGTGGCACCGAAGATGACAACGGAGTTTTCATTGCCCTTGCCGGTTGCGCTGATGAGGGCCGATGTGCCGTCGTCAACTTTCTGTTTGACGGTTTCGACCTTGGGATCCTGCCCGTCGCTGTCCTTTTCCTGCGGAGTGCTGGCGGGGGTCTCCTGCGGTGCCGGTTCGGAGCTGCTGCCGGCGCTCGGCGCCGCGGCAGCGGGCACGGCTACCGCAACGGCGAGCCCAATGGCGCCGAGTGTTGCCGGTAGGTGTCGCATGTGAGTCCTTTTCATGGGGAAGACAAAGGTTTTTCTCACTGTACGGGCTGATAAGCCGCTGTCGGCGTATTGTTGTGGGCGTTTTGCAAAAGAGTCCTAGCCCGTGCCGCGCTGCGCGCACTGTCGAACGGGCCCTCGCCCACGCCCACGGGAAGACGTGCAGTGTTGCACGCACCCTTGAGAGGACAGCCGAGGTGCGGGCAGAGTCCGAAGTGAGCTTCAGCTTGGGCGAGGAAAGCTCGGAAGACTAGGGCACCAGCAGAAACGGGGACCGCGGAAGGTTCCGCGGTCCCCGTCTGTACGCATCGACTGCGTGTGCCCTAAAGGGTCAGTCGACCGAGATTTCGCCCATGCGGTCCCAGTCGCTGCCTTCGACCTTGCGGGACACGATGAGCGGGGTTTCCTTCAGGTGCTGCGGGAAGTCCTGCTGCATCTTCTTGAAGTGCTCCGAATTGACGTGAGTGCTGGCGGCTTCGTCATCGGCAAAGCCCTCGACGAGCACGTATTCATCATCGCGCTCCAGGCTCTTGGACCAGTCGAACCACAGGTTGCCCGGCTCTGCGCGCGTGGCCTCCGTGAATTCGCGGGCGATGTTGGGCCAGTCGGCCACGAACTCGTCTTTGACACGGAATTTGACGACGATGAAGTACATATCCTGTCCTTTCTCAGGGTGTGGCAGATCCTCGGTGGGCCTGCCGTATCAGCGCTTGTTGGCGCGTTTGATCTGCCGGCCGAGGATGAACATGCGGACTGTGCCGAAGATGCCGGCGATGACGATGCCCGCAATTGCGGCAAGCAGAATGGATACGCCCAGCGGCAGGGTGAACTCCCAGCCGAAGTAGTAGAACTGGGTCGGCTCGTTGTTTTGGATGATGAAGATGAGCAGAAGCACCAGAATGAGGGCACCGATGATGAGCGAAGCCCAAATGCCCGCCGACAGTCCGCCGGAAGCCTTCACAGCAGGCGGCGGTGTCTGGGCCTGGGACTGTGCCGGTGTCTGTGCCTGCTGGGGTGCAGTTTCAGCTGCCTGTTCGACGGTTTCGGGGGAGCTGCTTTCAGGAACGGGGGAGTGATCGCCGTTGGGCTGAGTCATGGGGACGTCCTTTCTCTCTGCACCCATTCTTTCATCCGCGCCCGCGCAGGTCAGCTTGTCGGGGCATCGGGTTTGTCACTGTGCACACAGCGCTGAGGGCCGGAAGCGGTGAACTTCCGGCCCTCAGCTGTTGTCTGTCAGATCGACGCTCAGCCCAGCTCGTCGATAATCGCGTTGAACGTCTGCGACGGGCGCATGAGTGTGCTCAGCGTTTCGTCAGCAGGGTTGTAATAGCCGTTGAGGTCGACCGGCTGGCCCTGAACAGCCAGCAGCTCCTCGGTGATGACGCCTTCCTTTTCGCGCAGCGCTTCGGCAATGGGAGCCAGTGCCTTGGCGAGCTCGGCGTCGTCAGTCTGCTTGGCCAGCTCTTCTGCCCAGTACAGGGTCAGGTAGAAGTGGCTGCCGCGGTTGTCGATTTCGCCGACCTTGCGCGAAGGCGAGCGGTTCTCGTTGAGGAACGTCTCCGTTGCCCGGTCCAGGGTGTCTGCGAGAACACCGGCACGCTGGTTGTCCTGCGAGTGCAGGAAGTGGCGGAAGGACTCGGCAATGGCGAAGAACTCGCCGAGCGAATCCCAGCGCAGGTGGTTTTCCTGCTGCACCTGCTGGACGTGCTTGGGCGCCGATCCGCCAGCACCGGTCTCAAACAGCCCACCGCCGGCAAGCAGCGGAACCACCGAGAGCATCTTCGCCGATGTGCCCAGTTCGAGGATCGGGAAGAGATCGGTGTTGTAGTCACGCAGCACGTTGCCGGTCACCGAAATGGTGTCCTGGCCGTTGCGGATGCGGGCCAGGGAGTGCTTGGCGGCATCCACGGGGCTCATGATCTGGATGTCCAGGCCCGAGGTGTCGTGATCCTTGAGGTAGGTGTTGACCTTCTCGATGAGGTTGCGGTCGTGTGCCCGGTTCTCATCGAGCCAGAACACGGCAGGGGTGTCCGACAGACGAGCGCGGGTCACAGCGAGCTTGACCCAGTCGCGAATCGGAATGTCCTTCGTCTGGCATGCGCGCCAGATGTCGCCGGTCTGGACTTCGTGGGACATGAGGACATCGCCCGCGGCGTTGACGACTTCAACCGTGCCGGGGCGGTCGAGGATGAACGTCTTGTCATGGCTGCCGTACTCTTCGGCTTTCTGCGCCATGAGGCCGACATTCGGCACGGTGCCCATAGTGGCGGGATCGAGCGTGCCGTTGGCCTTGCAGTCCTCAATGGTGGCCTGGAAGACCCCGGCGTAGCTGGAGTCGGGGATGACAGCCAGGGTGTCGTGCTGACCGTCGTCAGCGCCCCACATCTTGCCGCCGTCGCGGATCATTGCGGGCATGGAAGCGTCCACGATGACATCCGAGGGCACGTGCAGGTTTGTGATGCCGCGCGAGGAGTCGACCATGGCCAGTGCGGGGCCGTTTTCGAAGCCCGCGTCGATTTCGGCCTTGACACCCTGAGCAACTTCGGGGTCGAGAGCGTCAAGCCCGTTGAGCAGGGCTGCCAGGCCGTAGTCCGGGGTGAGGCCTGCGGCGGTGAGCTCTTCACCGTACTTTTCGTAGACCTCCGGGAAGAACGCGCGGACAACGTGGCCGAACAGTTCGGGGTCGGACACCTTCATCATGGTGGCCTTGAGGTGGACGGAGAACAGAACGCCGTCCTTCTTGGCCTGGGCGATCTGCTCCTTGAGGAACTTCTCCAGGGCGCGGACGTTCATGAAAGTCGAGTCGACGACTTCGTCCTTGAGGACCTTCAGGCCGTCCTTGAGAACAGTGGTTTCGCCGTCTTCGCCGCGCAGGCGGATCTGCAGGGTGTCGTCGGCTTCCATGACGACAGACTGTTCGTTCGAGCGGAAGTCGTCAGCGGACATGGTTGCCACGCGGGTGCCGGAGTCCTTCGTCCATTCGCCCATCCGGTGCGGGTGGGCCTTGGCGAAGTTCTTCACAGCCTGCGGTGCCCGTCGGTCGGAGTTGCCTTCGCGCAGGACCGGGTTGACGGCCGAACCGAGGGCACGTCCGTAGCGTTCGCGGATGTCGCGCTCTTGTTCGGTCTTCGGCTCTTCTGGGAATTCGGGAAGGTCGTAGCCCTGGCTCTGCAGTTCGGCAATAGCCGCCTTCAGCTGCGGAACGGATGCGGAGATGTTGGGCAGCTTGATGATGTTGGCTTCAGGCTTCTTGGCCAGTTCGCCGAGCTCGGCCAGGGAGTCGGGGTGCTGCTGGTCTTCGGGGAGGACATCGCCAAACTGTGCCAGGATTCGACCGGCCAGTGAGATGTCGCGTGTTTCGACCTCGACACCGGCGGTGTGCGCGAAGGCTTCAACGATCGGCTTGAGCGAATACGTTGCAAGCAGAGGCGCTTCGTCGGTGCGGGTGTAGATGATCTTAGCCATTAAGAGGATCACTCCAACTCGCTATGGGATTGACGGGGGCCATTCTATCTATCCGCGGGTTCGCCCTCCGGCGGCCCTCGCATCAGCTGGGCGCCGCTGCCGGTGCCGGTATCCTGTTGCCGTTCGCGAAGGAAGGACGGACAGGGTGGCCAAACTGTATTTTCGGCACGGAGCGATGAACTCCGGAAAGTCGACAGCACTCCTGCAGGCTGCGTTCAACTACGAAGAGCGAGGACAGCGGATTCTGCTGGCCAAGCCGCACGTCGACACAAAGGGTGCGGACAAGATCATTTCGCGTCTGGGAGTCTGTCGCACCGTCGACATCCTCGTGCGCGAAGACGACGATGTCGAGACCGTTTTCCGCGAAGCCGCCGAGTACGCCGATCCCTCCGCCCTCATCACCCACGTCGACCAGCCGGTGCAGCCGGTTTCCTGCCTTCTGGTGGACGAAGCCCAATTCCTCACCGCTGAACAGGTTGAGGGCCTCATGCGAATCGCGGTGGGCCAAAACGTTCCTGTCATGTGCTACGGCCTGCGCACAGACTTCCGCACGCAGGCGTTCCCAGGTTCGCGCAGGCTGTTGGAGATCGCCCACACCCTCGAAGAGCTCAAAACCATCTGTCGGTGCGGAAAGAAGGCCATGTTCAACGGGCGCAAGGCCGACGGCGATTTCGTCTTCGCCGGTTCGCAGGTGGCGATCGAGGGGGCTGATGTCACCTATGAGTCGCTCTGCCCGCAGTGCTATCTGGAGAAATCAGGCGGATCATTCGGCTGACCGCCGTGTGCTTCGCAGGAAGAAATAACGAACACTCACCGTTGGAGCTGATATGACTACACTGACCTACTCCGTTCTCAACCCCGAATCAGAAGACCTCCCGCTGCTCATCTTCGGCCCGCCCCTGGGCACACACGCTTCCGTGTGGGCATCTGTCGCAGCACGGCTTGCCGATGACTTCCGGGTGGTTCTCACGGAACTGCCCGGTCACGGCGCCGATGCTGGACGGGACTTCTCTGCTGAAGAGCCGGTGTCAGTTGCCTCCATGGCCCGAGGCGTCGTTGCGGTTGCCGACGAACTCGGTGCCGACTCCTTCGGCTACGCAGGCTGTTCGATCTCCGGTGGGGTAGCGCAGGAACTGGCGCTCAATCACTCCGACCGGGTGCGCGCGGCAGCTCCCGTGGCAACCGCGGCGAAGTTCGGTCAGCCGCAGGACTGGCACGACAGGATCGCAGGCGTGCGCAAAGACGGCATCGCCCCGTCCGTGCCGGACACACTCGACCTGTGGTTTGCGGCAGGCTTCCTCGATGACGACATCGCCGCGGGCCACATGGCCGCCCACCAGCTTCTGACAACACCGGCTGAGGCCTACATCGCGTGCTGTGAGGCGCTCGCCGACTACGACCTCTCCGAGCGCACCGCCGACATTGCGGTGCCCACGCTGTGGATATCGGCAGCCCAGGACGTCGTCAACACACCGGAGTCCATGGTGCAGTTGGCTGAGACGGCGCAGAACGGCACGCATGTCACCATTCCCGATGCCGGACACGTGTTCATGATCGAACACCCCGAACTCGCCGCCGAACACCTGGGCAAGTTCTTCCGCACCCACCTGTGAGGACCCATGACACAGCTGTTCAGTCCCATGACCCTGCGCGGACTCACCGTGCGCAACCGCGTGTGGCTGCCACCCATGTGCCAGTACTCGTGCGAAAACCGCGACGGAGTGCCGGGTCAGTGGCATCTGATGCACCTCGGCGCGCGTGCCGCAGGCGGCTTCGGCCTCATCATCACCGAGGCTTCCGCCGTTGTTCCCGAAGGACGGATCTCACCGCAGGACGCAGGCATCTGGAACGACGAACAGGCCCAGGCGTGGAAGCCCATTGTCGACTTCGCTCACGCTCAGGGAGCGGCCATTGGGATTCAGCTGGCGCACGCCGGTCGGAAGGCGAGCACGCACCGGCCGTTCCCCGGGGAAGAAAAGGGGACGGTGTCCAAGGAAGCCGGAGGATGGCCGACACTTGGACCCAGTGACCTCGCCTACCCGGGGCTTGCCGAACCGACTGCCATGAGTGCCGAAGACATCAGGGACGTCGTCGAAGCTTTTGGTGCGGCCGCCGAAAGAGCCGTCGCTGCCGGATTCGACACCGTCGAAATCCACGGCGCACACGGCTACCTGATCCATTCCTTCCTCAGCCCGCTGTCGAATGACCGCGACGACGAATACGGTTCAGGCACCGGCCGGTGGAAGCTGCTGCGCGACGTGCTGGCCGCGGTGCGTGCTCGGGTGCCGGAAGACTTTCCCGTGCTCGTGCGCATCTCCGCTGAGGAATGGGTCGACGGCGGTTTCGGGATTGACGAGGCTGTTGAACTTTCGCGCGTTCTGCACGAAGAGGGGTGCGATCTCATCGACGTGTCCGGGGGTGGGAACACTCCGGCTGACATCCCCGCAGGGCCGGGCTATCAGATCGGCTTTGCGCAGAGAATCCGCCAGGCCGGAGTGCCGACGGCGGCGGTCGGCCTCATCACCGACCCAGCACAGGCGCATACCATACTTGCCACGGGCCAGGCAGACGCCGTTCTCATCGGGCGGGCGGCGCTGCGCGAACCGTCGTGGCCGCTGCGCGCAGCCTGCGAACTCGGGCTCAGTCCTCGGGGGATTCCGTATCCGCCACAGTACGTGCGTGGCCGCTGGTGAGCTCCAGACCGGCAACACCGATCACCACAAGGACCAGACTTGCGATCTTGAGCAGGGGAAACGGCTCACCGGCAGCAGCCGCCCACACGGCGGTTGTTGCCGCGCCGATCCCCGTCCACATGGCATAGGCGGTACCCATCGGGATGATCCGCATTGCCAAGCGCAGACCCGTCAGAGACACCAGAAGTCCCGCATAGAACAGCAGAATCCAGCCGAAGCTTCGCAGTCCGCTGCTCAGGGCGTGTGCCCACAGGGCCTCACACGCTCCGGAGACCAGCAGAACAATCCACGCTCCGGCACGGGTGTTGGGTGCAAAGCGGTTCACGAGAACACCCCCAGGCCCACGATTCCGGCAATGAGGACAAAAACGAAGAAAAGCCGCTTCAGTGTGAGCTGTTCGCGACCGCGCAGAGCCGAATAGACAAGAGCGGCGACTGCGCCGACCCCAACCCACGCGGCGTAGCCTGCACCGACGGGAATCACCATCAGGCCCGCGTAGAGGCCGCCCATCGACACAATCGTGCCGATGCTGAACACAATGATCCGCTTGCGCATTGACCACGACGATTCACCCATAGCCGCAGCCCACATGGCTTCGAACGCGCCGGATATCAGCAGCACTGCCCACGCAACAGCAGAAGACTCGAACACGACACCCTCTCTGTGATGGACTGGGACTCAACGATAACAGCAGCATCGGGCCTTTCCCGGTGCGTCAGGGAGGCTGAGATGACCGAAAACACGATCAACACCCCTTCGCTCGAGATCCGCTGGACTGCGGTTTCGGATATGGAGAACAACGTCTACCTGGTCACCGACCGCGACAGCGGAGCCCGTCTGCTGGTCGACGCGGCGGACGACTGGCCCGCCATCAGGCAGTTCATAGGGGATGAGCCCGTGGAGCGCGTGCTCACAACACATCGCCACTGGGACCACATCCGCGCTCTGCGCGACGCGCTCGCAGCCACCGGCGCCGAATCCGCGGCAGGAGAATACGACGCGGCGGCCATTGAGGAAGAAACGGGCGTCGTCATCACCGAGCGCCTGCACCACGGAGACATCATCACCGTCGGCGACGTTGCCATTGAAATCGCCCACCTGCGCGGGCACACACCCGGTTCTATTGCGCTCATCATCCGCGACGGCGAGGACACCGTGCTCATTTCCGGGGACTCTCTGTTTCCCGGCGGGCCCGGCAAAACCTGGTCCGCCGAGGACTTTGCGAGCCTCATGGCCGACCTGCGCTCTAGGATCTTCGACGCGCTGCCCGACAACACGGCAGTGCTGCCGGGCCACGGTGCGCCGACCACAATCGGCGCGGAGCGACCACATCTGGATGAGTGGCAGGAGCGCGGCTGGTGAACACCGCCCGAATGCGCCGGGCACAGCCTTATAATTAGGGGTTGGGCCCACGCAGTGCGCCCGGATCTTCTGAGAAGAAAGTGAATTGATGGCAGCTGAGACATCACGCAAAAACAACCTCCGCAACGTAGCGATCGTGGCGCACGTCGACCACGGAAAGACCACGCTGGTCAACGCGATGCTCAAACAGGGCGGCGCGTTCGGGGACCACGGCGAGGTCCAGGACCGCGTGATGGACTCCGGCGACCTGGAACGTGAAAAGGGCATCACGATCCTGGCGAAGAACACCTCGATCATCTACAACGGCCCGTCAGCACCCGGTGAGCCCGTCACCATCAACGTGATCGACACCCCCGGCCACGCCGACTTCGGAGGTGAAGTCGAACGCGGCCTGTCAATGGTCGACGGGGTTGTGCTCCTGGTCGATGCTTCGGAAGGTCCGCTGCCGCAGACCCGCTTTGTGCTGCGCAAGGCCCTTGCGGCCAAACTCCCGGTGATCCTGCTGATCAACAAGACCGACCGCGGGGATGCCCGCATTGACGGTGTTGTTGAAGAAGCCCAGGACCTCCTGCTGGGACTGGCCAGCGACCTTTCCGAAGAAGACCCCGACATCGATGTCGACGCCGTTCTCGACGTGCCCACCATCTTCGCCTCAGCCCGCGCTGGAATCGCCTCGGCCGAACAGCCCGCAGACGGCGAAGTGCCAGCAGGCACCGACCTCGAACCGCTCTTTGCGGCCATCATGGAGAACATTCCAGCCCCGACCGTCACCGACGACGGCGTGCTGCAGGCCCACGTGACGAACCTCGACGCATCGCCGTTCCTGGGTCGTCTGGCACTCGTGAAGATCTACGGCGGCGTGCTGCGCAAGGGCGCCCAGGTCGGCTGGATCAACAAGGAAGGCGACCTCAAACAGGTCAAAATCACCGAACTGCTGGAAACCCGCGGTCTGGAGCGCGTGCCAGTCGAAGAAGGCGGAGCCGGTGACATCTTCGCAATCGCGGGCATCCCAGACGTCATGATCGGCGACACCATCACCGACCTTGACGATCCGCGCCCGCTGCCGCCCATCCACATCGACGATCCGGCGATCTCCATGACAGTCGGCACCAACACCTCGCCCATGGCCGGCCGCGAAAAGAACACCAAGGTCACCGCCCGCATGGTCAAGGACCGCCTCGACCAGGAACTGGTCGGCAACGTCAGCCTCAAGGTGCTGCCCACCGAGCGCCCCGACGCTTGGGAAGTCCAGGGCCGAGGCGAACTCGCCCTGGCCGTGCTGGTCGAGCAGATGCGCCGCGAAGGCTTCGAACTGACCGTCGGCAAACCGCAGGTCGTCACCAAGACGATCGACGGCACCCTGCACGAACCCGTCGAGCTGCTCACGGTCGATGTGCCCGAAGAGAACCTCGGGGCGGTCACCCAGCTGCTGGCCAGCCGCAAGGGCCAGATGGAGTCGATGACAAACCACGGCACCGGCTGGGTCCGCATCGAGTTCCGGGTCCCGGCACGCGGTCTCATCGGCTTCCGCACGCGGTTCCTCACCGAAACCCACGGTGCGGGCATTGCCAACTCCATCAGCGCCGGCTACATGCCGTGGGCCGGTGAAATCGAGTTCCGCAACACCGGTTCGCTCGTCGCCGACCGCGCGGGTGCGGCAACCCCGTACGCCATGATCGCCCTGCAGGAGCGCGGTTCGTTCATTGTCGAACCCACCTCGGAGGTCTACGAGGGCCAGATCGTCGGCGAGAACAGCCGCAACGAAGACATGGACGTCAACATCACCAAGGAAAAGAAGCTCACGAATATGCGCGCAGCCAGCGCCGACAGCTTCGAACACCTGGCCCCCTCGCGCAGACTCACGCTCGAAGAGTCCCTTGAATTCGCCGCGGAAGACGAATGCGTCGAAGTGACTCCCGGCGCCATTCGCCTGCGGAAGGTCATCCTCGACCAGGCTGAGCGGCGCAAGGCGGCCAACGCCCGCCGTCGCCGGGATTCCTGATGGACGGAGTCCTCTTCGTCCACGCCCATCCGGACGACGAATCTATCCTCACCGGCGGCACCATTGCCAGACTGCGCGAAGCTCAGGTGCCCCTCACGGTCCTCACCGCCACCCGCGGGGAGGGCGGTGAGGTCATCGGTCCGCTGTCAAGCACCCTGGAAGGCCGCCGCGAAGCGCTGGCCGCCCACAGGGAGGGCGAGCTTGCCGATGCGATGAGAGTCCTCGGCGTGGACGACTGGGCGTTTCTCGGCACTCCCACCGGCGGGGCCGGTCAGCTGCCAGAACGCCGCTTTGAGGACTCGGGAATGGAATGGGGTCCTGACGGCCATGCGCAGGTGCCAGCGGACACCCCGCCCGAATCGCTGTGCGCAGCGAAAGTCGATGACGTCGCCGCATATATTGCAGCAGTCATCGAAGACCGTCGGCCGCGCCTCGTCGTGACCTACCCGGCAGGCGGGGGATACGGCCATCCGGACCACGTGCGCGTGCACGAAGCAACACTGCGCGCGATGTCGAAGCTCAAACGCAAACATCGGGCGCGGATCATCTACGTCGACACACCCCAGGATGCCGTCGACCAGATGTTCAACGTGGACCGTCCCGGCTTCGACCTCACCGGCTTCGAAGCCGCCCAAAAAGTCCCCACGATCCCGGCCGAAGACCCTGTTGTTCTCAGCCAGGACATCAGCGCTCAGCGCGCCCGCAAAGCCCGCGCGATGGCAGCCCACGCCACTCAGCTGCAGGTTGCCGGGGATTTCTACGCCCTGTCGAACAACATCGGCACCGTGCTGCTGGACACCGAATACTTCACAGCCCCCCGCGGTGCATCCGGTGCCGACATCCTCGAGTTCCTGGTTGAGGATGACCACCCAGAGCCGCCCACTCCTGCAGCGATGGTGTTCTCAAGTGTCTTCCTCGGGTTCATCGCCGGTGCTCTCGGCACATTTCAGCATCTGGGAGCGTCCCTGTTCGATCTTGCCGGACAGGCGGTCATTGTGCCGTGGGGACTGCTTTTGGCACTGGCTCTGGCCGGCTGCGTGCTGTGGTACGTCGCCGAAGCCAACCGCTCAACTGCGGCACTCGTGCTCAGCGCGGTGACCATGAGCCTGACGGCGTTCATCGGCTCACAGCCGGCCCTGCTTCCCGGCGGCAGTGTCCTGGTCACTGGGACTCTGCGATCCGTGGCCTGGCTTTTCGGACCCATGATCATCGCCGCCGTCTTGTCATTCACCCTGCCGAGTCTGCGCACAAACCGAAAGCTCTGATATGTCAAAAGCTCTGCGGGCCACCCTGACGGCTGCCGCGGTTGTTGTCATCGGCTATGTGGCTTTGGCTTTTTGGACGGGCCGGGCTGTTCCCGCCGGAACTCACGTGGCTGGAATCGATATCGGCTCGATGAGCCGCGAGGAAGCCGTGAAGGCTCTCGACGAAGGGCTTGCGGAGCGTTCTGAAGCACCCGTCCTGCTCAGTGCGGGGGAGGGCACGGAGGCCGAGTTCTCACCGGCTGATGTTTCGCTGGACTATTCGGCCGAAAACACGGTCGATGCGCTCACCGGCGCCCGGTTCAACCCAGTTGACATCTTTCGCGGCCTGACCGGAAGGCCAAACCACAAATCACTGGCCATTGAGGTCGACAGCCAGGCGCTCGACACGACGGCGGAATCTTTGGCTGAAGACCTCAGCGTGACTCCGAAGAACGCCGAGCTGGCCTTCTCCGGGGACAAGCCGGAAATCACCGAGGGCAAAAACGGGCGCGAGGTCACAGCAGCGGACATTGTCGATGCCGTTGAGACCCAGTGGCCCGCACAGGACGGTAAACCCCTGAGCGCGGAGGCGGAGGCCGTTGAGCCCGACATCACCGATGCTGAAGCACAGCGGGCAAAAACGGATATTGCCGAACCGGCCGTCGCATCCCCGGTGATCTTGGAGGCAGCCGGCGAAAAGTCCGGTGAAGAACTCAAGCTCTCACCCAAGGCAATTGCCCAGGCGGCTTCCTTTGTTCCCAGAGACTCCGAACTCGCTCTGGAACTCGACGGCAAGGCGCTGAAGACAGCGCTGTTTGAGGAAAACGACGGTGTGGGCGAAGAAGCCCAGAACGCCAGCTTTGAGTTCTCCGACGGCAAGATGTCGGTGGTGCCTTCGAAGGACGGGATTTCGGCAAAGGACGCTGATGTGCAGAAAGCCGTCGACGCCGCCCTGTCAGCTGACGACCGCAGGGCCGAGGTTCCCCTGACTGCGAAGAAGGCGTCATTTACGACAGACGATGCCAAGAACATGAAGATGGAGACGATCGGCAAGTTCTCCACCCCGTACTCGTCACAGGCGGGTCGAGACACGAACCTCAAAGTCGCGTCCGGAAAGGTCGACGGCACCGTTGTTCAGCCGGGTGAGCAGTTCAGCCTCAACAAAGCACTCGGGAAGCGCACCGCCGCCAACGGCTATCGCAAAGCCGGTGTGATCTCGGGTGGAGAGATGAAAGACGACTACGGCGGCGGCGTTTCGCAGGTGTCGACGACGCTGTTCAACGCCGCGTTCTTCTCCGGTATGCAGCTGGACGAGCACAAAGCCCACTCGCGCTATATTTCGCGCTACCCGGAGGGTCGCGAAGCCACGCTCGACTGGCATTCGATCGACATGGCCTTCACCAACACCTCGGACAAACCAGTCGTGCTTCACATGTCGGTGTCCGACGGCAAGGTCAATGCTGAAATCAAGGGTGAGAAGACTCTCGAAGTCGAAGCCGGAAAATCGGGCCGCTTTGCCCACACGAGTCCGTCCACCGTGAAGAAGTCCGGGCCGAGCTGCAAACCGCAATCGCCCAGGGGCGGCTGGTCGATCACGATCTATCGCACGATGAAGAACATTGAGACCGGCAAAGTGAGCAAGGATCAGTTCACGACCGTGTACTCGCCGGTCAATCGGATTGAGTGCGACTAGGCTCCCTGGTTCTGCGCCGCGTCGTTCTGCACTGCGAACCAGAAGCGGTGGTGCTCCGCAAAGCCCAAACTGGACAGCAGCGCCGTCGCATCTTCGTTTGCCGCGGGAACATCGCAGCCGAGAGACCGAATGCCCTGAACCGCAGCCAAGCGGGCGGCAGCCTGCACGAGGGCCCTCCCGGCACCGCGGCGGCGAAGCTGCGGATTGACAACCAGATTGTCCAACCAGCCCCACTTGCTGGCAACAGCCAGCCGCACAGCACCCACAAGCGACTTCGACCCATCAGGGTGCACTGCGACGGCTGAGAGAATAATCACCTGCGGTGCACTGTGGACAAGCGCGCGCACGTCCTCGGTGTCGTCATGACCCCACGCTGACAAGTGCACCGCGTGGGCCCTGTCGGACTGCACGATCTCGAGCCCCTGCGGCGGCTGGGCGGCACCAGCGGCTTCGCGGGCCGGAGCTGTCATCGTGATCCAGGTGTCGCTGGGGGTGAAACCTGCCGGTCGCAGCAGCTGGGACACCTGGGCCGAGGCGGAGTCGAGTTCGCCTTGTGCTCCAGCTGAGAAGATCTGCAGGGCAGGGTGAAGGTCTCGGTCGGCGTACCACTTCTGAACGGCCCCCAGGGCCTCTTCCGCGGGGAACTGAGGGTCGGTGAGCACGAGGGCGGAGTTCGCCCGCGCATCGGCCCCGGGAGCGGCGCGCAGAAGCCACCCGGACTCCACTGCCGACTGCGCACCCTCATCAGAGCTGAGCTCTTCGGCAACCGCGTCCCGGTTGAGCCACACGGTTTCACCCGGCAGCCACACCTGCGCTGAAATGCGGCGCAGATCCGCTGTCGACACCGTGGAGTGGACAGGGCCGGGGCGCTGAGGCGCCGGTGGGATTTCGTGGGCGAGCTCAATTGAGGACCGATCAATCCGCACGGGGCCGCGCTTGGAGTCGACCGTCACGGAGTCAGCATCTGCGGCGAGAACACTCCCGAGAGCGTCTGTCAGCTGTCCGCCGTCGCTGTAGCGGATGACCACGCGCATGCCCGGCTGCGGTTCGAACACTCTTCTGACCTCCGATGGCGACCGAGACTGGAAACGTCACCACCTTAGCGGGGGAGTAGTCTTGGACCAGACGAATTCAGCCGGGAGCGTGTCACCGCACGCTCAGCAGAAGGAGCCCCAGTGACCTACATCATTGCCCAGCCCTGTGTTGACCTCAAGGACCTCGCCTGCGTCGACGAATGTCCCGTTGACTGCATCTACGAAGGCGAGCGGATGCTCTACATCCACCCCGACGAATGTGTGGACTGCGGCGCCTGCGAACCGGTCTGCCCCGTTGAGGCCATCTACTACGAAGACGATGTTCCAGAAGAGTGGGCGGAGTACTACACGGCCAATGTCGACTTCTTCAACGACCTCGGCTCTCCCGGCGGTGCCGCCGGAGTCGGCAATGTCGGCTACGACCACCCGATCGTCGCAGCACTTCCCAAACAGGAACACGACGAGTGACCTACGAACGCTACGGCCTTCACCTGGAGGCCTACCCGTGGGACCGCCTGGCCGCCGTACGGCAGACAGCCGAAGCACACCCCGGTGGCATCGTCGACATTTCGATCGGCACGCCCATCGATCCCACACCGGAACTCGTGCAGGAGGCCCTGCGGGCCGCGGCAGACGCTCCGGGCTACCCCACAGTCGACGGCACGGCACAGCTGCGCGAAGCGATTGCCAGCTGGTCCAAGCGCGTGCGGGGAATCGAACTTGACCCGGACAGTGAAATCCTGCCGACCGTCGGGTCGAAAGAGTTCGTTGCCGCCCTGCCGAGCCTGCTGGGGCTCGCTCGACTGGGACTGCGTGTGGCCTGCCCGTCCCAGGCGTACCCCACGTACGAAATCGGTGCGCGCCTGGCCGGTGTCGAATGCGTGCGCATCAATGCTGCCGACATTGCCGCGGGAGCATCGCTGGAAGGCGTGGGACTGCTGTGGCTCAATTCGCCGAGCAATCCCACCGGTCGCATTGATTCGCTGGAAGAGCTGCGGGCGGTCGTTGCAGAAGCGCGTCGCCACGGCACTGTGGTGGCCGGGGATGAATGCTACGCAGCTCTCAACTGGAGGGGCGAAAGGCCGACCCCGTCAGTGCTGGACCCGGACGTCATCGGGGATGACCGCAGCGGTGTGCTGAGTGTTTACTCGCTGTCGAAGCAGTCAAACCTCGCCGGATACCGAGCGTCATTCGTCACGGGCGACCGGGTGCTCATCCGCGAGCTGACCACCACGCGCAAGCATCAGGGCATGATTGTTCCCGCGCCCGTTCAGGCCGCGATGGTTGCCGCACTGAACGACGATGCGCACTGGAAACAGCAGCGTGAAGCCTACCGGCGCCGCCGTGAGATTCTGCGCCCTGCCGTCGAACAGGCTGGGCTGCGCATCGACCATTCGGAAGCGGGCCTGTACCTGTGGGCAACCCGCGGCGAAGACTGCATGGCAACGCTGGAGTGGCTGGCTGGACTGGGCATTATGGCCGGCCCCGGCTTCATCTACGGACCAGAGGGCGGGCAGCACGTCCGGCTTGCCCTGACAGCACCGGACGACAGGATCTGCGCGGCAGCGCAACGACTGCGCGGAAGCTCAAATATCACACGTTGAGTGAACTCTCAGCGATTTACTGTTTTTCCCACAATTGGGTAATCTTCTTCATGTCTCTCAACCACAGCGGAACAGAGAGTGCGAAGTTCGAACAGAGGAGAATCAATGGCGGCGGACGGCTTCCTTCGGGTAGATGACCATGAGCTCGAACTCGAAGGCATCGGGTCAACAGCCGGTACTGAGGGGCTGAACATCAGCAAGCTCCTGACCGAAAGCGACCGTGTGACGTTTGACCCCGGCTTCGGCAACACCGCCCCGTCAACTTCCGCCATCACCTTCATCGACGGGGCTGAAGGCATCCTGCGCTACCGCGGCTATGCCATCGAAGACCTCGCCGAGAACGCATCATTCGTCGAAGTCGCCTACCTCCTCATCAAGGGCGAACTGCCCACTGCTGAACAGCTGAAAGCCTTCGAAGACCGCATCGCCCAGCACGTGGAAGTTCCCCAGGGCGTCTACGACATCGTCGCGGCCATGCCAGAAGACGCCCACCCCATGTCGATCCTCTCAACCGCCGTTTCGGCTCTGGGCACCTTCAACCAGGACACCATCGACGTCTACGACGACGCACAGATGGAAGAAGCTGCCGTTCGCCTGCTCGGAGCCATGCCGGTTCTGACCGCTCTTGCCCACCGTCGCCGCTTCGGCGTTGACTCAGTCGTCCGCCCCGAACCGCAGTACGGCCTCGTCGGCAACTTCTTCCGCAGCAACTTCGGCGTCACCGGCGAAGAATTCGCCGACAGTGAGAATGTCCGCAAGGCACTTGACCTGCTGTTCATCCTGCACGCAGACCACGAACAGAACTGCTCGACATCTTCGGTGCGCCTGGTCGGTTCGTCGGAGGCCAACCTCTACCAGTCGATTGTCGCCGGCATCAACGCACTTGCCGGTCCGCTGCACGGCGGCGCGAACTCCGCAGTGCTGGAAATGCTCGAAGAGATTTCGCAGTCCGACGACGGCGCTGAAAGCTACATGGAGCGGGTCAAGAACAAAGAGCGCGGCGTGCGGCTGATGGGCTTTGGCCACCGGGTCTACAAGAACTACGACCCGCGCGCTGCCATCATCAAGCACACCGCACACGACATCATCGAAGAACAGGGCGGCAACGACGACCTGCTTGATCTGGCAACTGCGCTGGAGAAGGTTGCCCTTGACGACGACTACTTCGTCAGCCGCAAACTGTACCCGAACGTCGACTTCTACACCGGCCTGATCTACAAGGCCCTTGGATTCCCCACGGACATGTTCACGGTGATCTTCGCCATGGGCCGTCTGCCCGGCTGGATTGCCCAGTGGATTGAAATGCGCGGTGACGACACCACCCGCATCGGCCGTCCGCGCCAGATCTACACCGGCGAAAAGCATCGGACCTACCCGTCGCACTGACGGCTGGGCGAAGGCGGGGTGGGGCACTGTGCCCGCCCCGCCTTTTTCGTGAAAGGACACTATGACCAGCTCTGATATTTCGAACGACGAACTCTTCTACACGAAGGGGTCACTGCACCTGCGCAGCCAGCACGTACCGGAGACAACCGCTGACCAGAGGCTGCTGGACAACCGCCCGGATTCGGAGTGGGTACACGAAGACCCGTGGCGGACCATGCGGATCCACGCGGAGTTCATCGAGGGGTTCAGTTCGCTGGCAGGACTGCCGACGGCGGTGTCGATCTTCGGCTCTGCGCGCCTGAACGAAGGAACAGAGGAGTACGCCCTGGCCGAAGAGCTCGGCCGCAGACTCGTGGCCGAGGGCTATGCTGTTGTCACCGGAGGCGGGCCCGGAATCATGGAGGGCGGCAACAAGGGCGCGGCCGAAGCCGGCGGGACATCGGTGGGGCTGGGCATCGAGCTGCCGTTCGAATCGGGGCTCAACCCCTACGTGGGCATCGGCATCAACTTCCGCTACTTCTTCGTGCGCAAGACGATGTTCATGAAGTACTCCTCGGCAGCAATTGTGCTGGCCGGCGGCTTTGGAACCCTCGATGAGCTGTTTGAGGCCCTCACACTTGTCCAGACCCGCAAGAAGAACCGCTACCCGGTGGTGCTCATGGGCACGGATTTCTGGTCGGGTCTCGTCGATTGGATTCGCACCGCGCTCGTTGAACGCGGCACGATTTCGCCAGGTGATGCTGAACTGTTCCACCTGACCGATTCGGTCGATGAAGCCATAGCCTTTATTCACGAATCCGCTGACAAGCCGATTCCCACCGGTCGTTTTCGTCCGTGACGTTCCGAGTTCGCGGGGTTGAGGCAGGGCCGCTGCAGCCGGTCATCATGGCCGTCATCAACCGGTCGACGGATTCTTTCTACACGTCTGCCGCAACCGTCGATGATGCTCTGCGCAGCGCCGAGCCAGCCGTCGGCGAAGGCGCCCGGATCCTCGACATCGGGGGAGTGCGTGCCGGTCGCGGGCCGGCCGTGTCTGAAGCCGAGGAGATTGCTCTGGTCACACCGGTGATCTCTGCTTTGGCCGAGGAGCACCCGGATGTGCTCATCTCGTGTGATACCTACCGGGCGCCGGTAGCCCGCGCTGCCGTTCAGGCCGGTGCTGGCCTGATCAACGACACGTGGGCGGGTGCTGATCCGGACGTCGCATACGCCGCCGCCGAGGCGAAGGCCGGCTTGGTCTGCTCCCACACCGGCGGCCTGACGCCGCGGACGGACGCGCATCGCAATCAGTTGGGACTGTCTTCGGCTGAGGTCATGCCCACGGTCATGGCGGGGCTTGCGCAGCTGCGCACAAAGGCGCTGGCGGCAGGCGTACCCGAGCGGGCCATCATTCTTGACCCGACACCAGACTTCGGAAAGAACACCTATCAGTCGGCTGCTGTTATGCGGGACCTCGGCATGCTCACGGCCGGGGAGAGCGCTGTGATGCTCGCGATCTCGCGCAAAGACTTCGTGGGCGAGCTCGTGGGCTCGCAGGGGCCGAACGATCGCCTGGCTGCCACGATTGCCGCCACCGCGCTGGCGGTTGATGCAGGCGCCGCCGTCATCCGCACGCACGACCCGGCAGAAACCCGTCAGGCGGTTGATGTGGTTGTGGGCATACGCGGTCTGCGGCCGCCGGTGCGCGCACAGCGGGGCCTGCGCTGAGCACCTGTGAGAGGATAGGCCCATGGCCTGGATGATCATTGGAGTGTGCGCTGCTCTCATCATGTTCGCAGCGGCTGCCGCCGGCGCCTTCGGCATTTTCGACTCCGGTATGAGTCAACCCGAAGCAGCTCTGCCCTCGCAGGATGCATCCGCGGCTGATATCGCCCAGATGCGGTTCTCACCGGCCGTCGGCGGCTACCGCCGGGATCAGGTCGATCGGGCCATCGAGATCCTTGTTGCACGCATAGAAGAACTCGAAGAAGCAGACGGTGTCTCAAGCGAACAGTGAAGCAGCGCGGGAACGCACGTCGTGGTTTTCCGCCGAGCAGCTGACTTCGTCGCTGCTGCGGCTGCCGGTGTGGGCGCAGGCCGCGCTTGTGTATGCCGTCAGCCGTGCGGTGTCACTGCTGCTGTTCAGCATTGTCATGCGCTTCCAGGCGCCCACGTTCTGGTCGGAGAACAAACCGCCGACTCTCTATGAGTTTCTGGGGTTTTGGGATGCTGACTGGTACCGCCGAATTGCCGATGAAGGCTATCCGCGAGTCCTTCCGCTCAATGACAGCGGCGAAGTCAAGCAGAACCAGTGGGCCTTCTATCCGCTGCACCCCACGATCGTCGGCTGGCTGCGCGACCTTACGGGCATTGACTACAAGATCCTCTCGCCGATCGTGTCGCACATCTTCGGGCTTGCCGCAGCGATCGCCATTCTGTATCTGTTCCGTCGGCACGCAGATGGTGTCCGCGCTCTCGCCGGGACGGCGCTCGTCTTCTTCTTTCCCGCGGCGGCCGTGTTCTCGACGGGCTATTCGGAAGCCGCCGGCATCTTCTTCTTGGCCCTGGCCCTGCTGTGCGTTGACGCTCGTCGCTATGTGCTGGCCATTCCGGCCGTTCTGCTCATGGACCTCGCCAGGCCCATAGGGGTGGCGTTTTCGTTCTTCATGCTCATCCACCTGCTGGACCGGATTCGTCGACGAAGAACAGAGCCGTATCCGGTGCGCGAAGCCGTCACGTCGTGGACGCTGGGTGTGCTGTCGTGCTTCTTTGCAGTGCTGCAGCCGCTGGGCGCCTGGATGCTCACAGGAGAGTTCGACGCGTACAGGAAGACCGAGGCCGCGTGGACGGGACACACGGAGGTCTTCACGCAGTGGCTGACCGCATCGACCCGCTACCTGGGCTGGTGGGGGCCGATTGCGCTGGCACTGCTGATCGTGCTGTTCGTGTGGGGAACACTCGGACCGAGCGGTGAGCTGATCGGCCGGACGCAGAAGCAGTTCCTGTTCGGCTACGCCGTGTATCTGCTGATGTTCTTCACTCCGCAGACTTCAACCCTGCGCCTGATCCTGCCGATGTTCGGACTGGCGATGGTGCAGGCGCGCAGTCGATCCCGCACCGCTTTGGCCACTGCGCTCATCGGCTTCACGATTCTGCAGCTGCTGTGGATATCGCTTCTATGGCGTCTTGTCCCGCCAACGGGCTTCCCGCCGTGATCGGTGCGCGTATGACGAAGATGGTCTCGTTATGTGCGAAACCCTACAAAGTGTTGGATAATGGCTGATAACTGTGTTCGGCGAAAGGATTTGGAATGGCAGCTCAGAAGCCTCGCACTGGTGACGGCCCTCTTGAAGTGACGAAAGAGGGACGCGGCTATGTCCTTCGCCTGCCCGTCGAAGGCGGCGGTCGTCTGGTAATTGAAATCAGCCAGGACGAAGCTCAGGATCTCAAGGGTGTCCTTGCCGGAGCTCTTGACGGCTGATCATCGCTTCGCAAATCCCGTTCTCCCGGTGGGGAGGGCGGGATTTTTCGTTCTGGGATCAGTGCCGCACCGCAAGCAGTCCCGCATCAACGGGCAGGAGTACGCGGTTGGGGGAATCTTGAAGATCGGCCAGAACACGGCGCAGAGCAGTCGAGGTGGCGTCGCGGGTCGCAGGGTCAGCGACGGTTCCCGACCCCAGAGCGTCATTGACTACCAGCAGCCCACCGCTGCGCACTTTCGTCAATGCCTGCGGCACGATCTCCGGAAAGCCCGCGGGGTCGGTGTCAACGAAGACGAAGTCGTAGCCACCCGGTGAGAGTCGGCTGAGAACAGATTCTGCGAAGCCCTGAATGAACCGGATCCGGTGGGCTTTGAAACCGGCGACCTCGGCCAGTTCAGCGGCGACCGACTGCCGCTCACGGTCGATGTCGACGCTGGTGAGCATTCCGCCGGGCCCGAGTCCGGCGAGTATCGCCAAGGTTGAAGCTCCGGTGCCCGTGCCGAGCTCGACGACGTTCTTGGCACCCGTCAGCTTGACGAGCATCGTCACCAGTCTGGCCGATGTGGCGCCAAGCGGTGCACTCTGGTAGTCGGCCGCGATTGTGCGCGCAGCTTCTTCCGCAGCTGTCGCGGTGTTGAACCGAGAAGCGTAGTGGCTGTCAGCCGCCCAGTTCCTGGACAATCGCTCCTCCTGTTCAGCATTCGCTCGCTTCGGGCTTGCAAAACCCCGTGAGATAAGCATAGTCACAGGCCCAAGCGCGTGCTTGACCTCGGCGGAAGGCGGTGGTTGCCACGGCTTAGAATGGTGTGCATGTTCGGGATCAACGGGACTGAGTTCATCATCATCGTGCTTGTTGTTCTCATTGTCGTAGGACCCCAGCGCATGCCGGAGTACGCCGCCCAGCTGCGTGATTTCGTGAAGACCCTGCGTCGGCAGATAGTCAGCCTGCGCGACAGCGTGCAGGACGAAATGGGCGATGACTTCAAAGACGTCGACTGGCAGAAGTTCGATCCTCGCCAGTACGACCCGCGCCGGATCGTGCGTGAAGCCCTCATGGAAGACGATGAGCCTGAACCTGCTGACGATCGCCCCCTTGAGCCCATGCGGCTCTCACCGCTGCAGAGGTACTCCGAACAGGCCAGCCAGCGCGACACATCGAAACCGGCGCCGTTCGATACGGAAGCCACCTGACAGCCGACCCACTGTTGTGAAACCAGAAGAGGGGCGTGCGAAGGTTCAACACCTCGCACGCCCCTCTTCTTCAGCTGTCTGCAGCGCTCAGGCCGGCGACAGTCCCAGCGAACGACCGGCGAGGCCTCGCGAACGGCGGCTGAGCTGCTGGGCAATTGCGCGCAGCGTGACCGAGGCGGGGGAGTCTGGGTGCGACAGAACCGCCGGTGCCCCGGCGTCTGCGCCGGAGCGAACCGGTTCGTCCAGGGGAATCTGGCCCAAGAGGGGAACTTTAGCCCCCGTGGTGCGGGTCAGCTGTTCGGCAACCTCGGTTCCGCCTCCGGAACCGAAGATCTCCATGCGCTCACCCGAGGGCAGTTCGAGCCAGGACATGTTCTCAACAACACCGGCAATGCGCTGGCGGGTCTGCGTGGCCACCGTGCCGGCGCGTGCGGCAACCTGAGCGGCCGCCTGCTGCGGAGTGGTGACCACCAGAAGTTCCGAAGTGGGCAGCAGCTGGCCCACCGAAATGGCAATGTCGCCCGTACCCGGCGGCAGGTCAAGCAGCAGAATGTCGAGGTCGCCCCAGAACACGTCGGTGAGGAACTGCTGCAGAGCGCGGTGCAGCATGGGGCCGCGCCACACGACAGGCTGTGACGGCGGGACGAACATACCGATCGACATGACCTTTACGTTGTGCGCCACCTGCGGGATGATCATGTCGTCCACGCGCGTGGGGTTGCCGGACAGTCCCAGCATGCCGGGGATGGAAAAGCCGTAGATGTCAGCGTCCACAACACCCACGGACAGGCCCTGCTGGGCCAGGGCGACAGCGAGGTTGGCGGTCACGGAGGACTTCCCCACGCCGCCCTTGCCGGAGGCCACCGCGTAGACGCGGGTGAGCGAGTTCGGTTCGTTGAAGGGGATGGGGCGCGAGGCGCCGGGGCCCTGGAGCTTTTCGCGCATCTCCTGGCGCTGCTCGGGTGTCATGGTGCCCAGCTCCACGTTGACCGCAGTGACACCGTCAACGGCCTGCACGGCCTTCGTGGTGTCGCTGATGATGGTGTCCTTGAGCGGACAGCCGGCTACTGTCAGCAGAACCCGGACGTCGACGGTGCCGTCTTGCGCGATGGTGAACTCGTCGAGCATACCCAGTTCGACGATGCTGCGGCGGATTTCAGGGTCTATGACGCCTTTGAGGGCTTCATAGACCGCGTCCCTGTTGGGAGATGTCACTGACCGGCCTTCCTCTGACGACGATATTCGACTGGCTATTCTACTTCGCCGCCATTCAGCGCGGCTTCGCGGTGTCCGCCACCGCCAGCACCGTGTCCAGGCGCTGTCGCGCGTGTCGGCTCCATGAGCTGTACAGCTGCGGAAAGACATCGGCGAGCGCCGGTGGAAGATCAGCGCTGGCAGGTCGGCAGTGCTGACCGCCTGCGGTGAGCACCGCATCGACGATTGCAGCCGACAGAGCATCGGCTGCTGCGATATTGAGCCGCGTGAGCATTTCGACTGAAGCCGCGCAATCCCCGGCGGCGCCAGCCGCTGAGCTGCCCGGACGCTGGCCGGTGCTGAGAGCGAAGACGGTATCACCGTCGAACATGGTGTGTGAGGGCCACACGGCCCGGGCGATGCCGGCGTGGGCGGATGCCGCCAGCCGGGTTGTCTGTGAGTCTGTCAGAGAAGCATCAGTGCAGATGACGGCAATCGTCGTGTTCGTCGGCGCCTGTTCTTGACGCTGTCGAGCACGTTCGCTCATGCGGGAGGTCTCTTCCGGATCAGCCGACGGCAGCTGCAGTCCGTAGGCGCTGAGCACACCCGCGGCGGCCAGTCTGCCGTCAGGCTCAAACACGGTGCCCATCGGGTTTGCGATGACGACCGCACTTACCCACTGCCCGTCGGCGGTGAGAATGGACGCACAGCCCATTCCGCCTCGGCAGAAGCCCCGGCCTGTCCACGCGCCGATGCCGGCACCTGCGCTGCCGCGGAACTCACACAGGGCGGCAGCGGTGGCAGCCGGGCGATTCAGCGCATTGTCCGCCGCCCGATAGCCATCCGGAGCCGATGGGGGAGAAGGCGGACCGCCCCGGCCGATGTCGAAGATCGCGGCAGCGGGAACAATCGGCACCCGGGTGCCCGCAACCGGTGTGCCCACACCAGCCTCCACCAGGCGGTCCTGCACTCCTCGGGCGCAGGCCAGTCCCAGAGCACTGCCGCCGGTCAGCACAATCCCGTCAGCACCGAACGGCAGAGTTCCCGGCCGGGCGATGTCGGTTTCGTGCGTGGCCGGACCCCCACCTCGGGAATCAACCCCGACCGTGCTTCCCGCGGGCGGAATGAGAGCCGTGACACCGCTGAGAGATTCCACAGCGCACGTGCCGACCCGCACACCGATGTGCTCGGGACCGACCCCGGGAAGCAGACGGCCCGGTTCCACTCAGCTGCGCCCCTGCACCCAGGCTTCGATTTCTTCGCGGGTTCGCGGGAAGCCGACTGACAGGTTTTCCACGCCGTCGTCGGTGACGAGAATGTCGTCTTCGATCCGCACGCCGATGCCGCGGTACTCTTCGGGCAGCAGCAGATCCTCTTCCTTGAAGTACAGCCCCGGCTCAATCGTGAAGATCATGCCCGGCTTGAGATCAGCTCCCAGATACATGTCAGCACGCGCCTGAGCGCAGTCGTGAACGTCCAGACCCAGGTGGTGGCTGGTGCCGTGGACCATCCACCGGCGGTGCTGCTGCCCTTCCGGTTTGAGCGATTCCTCAGCCGAAACGGGCAGAAGCCCCCACTCTTCCAGCCGATGCGCGATGACGCGCATAGCGGCGTCGTGAATCTCCGCGAACTTCACGGGCCGGTTGACGTGCTCACCGGCGAGGGCAAAGGCGGCATCGGCAGCTTCAAGGACCGCGTCGTAGATGCGCGCCTGGACATCCGTGAAGCGACCGCCGATCGGGATGGTGCGGGTGATGTCGGCCGTGTACAGGCTGTCGGCTTCTGCCCCGGCGTCTACCAGCAGAAGATCACCGGGGTTGACCTTGCCGGTGTTCTTCGTCCAGTGGAGGGTGCAGGCGTTGTTGCCGGCAGCGGCGATCGTTTCGTAGCCGACGTTGTTGCCCTCGGTGCGGGCGGCCTTCCAGAATGCGGTTTCGATGACCCTCTCGCCGCGGTGGTGGCCTACGGCTTCGTCGAGGCTGTCGATGATGTGGTCGAACCCGTCGCGGGTGATGGCGATTGCCCGGCGGACTTCGCTGATCTCGTAGTCGTCCTTGATCAGGCGCAGCTCAGACAGGAACTGGGCGAGTTCGTCGTCACCGGCCTGGCTGGCCTCGAGGTCGGCCTGGACTGCCCGTCGAGCGGAATCAACCTGGGCTTCAAGGCTGGTGTCAGCACCGCGCAGCAGACGCACCGACGTGCTTCCGAGGTCTTTCGTGATCGAATCGGCGGCTTCGGAGACGGGCCGGCAGGACACGCCTGTCATGGTCTCCATGGTTTCCAGCTCCGGGCGCTTGCCGACCCAGTATTCGCCGTAGCGTGAGTCCGAAAAGAACTCTTCTGTGTCCGCTCCTGCACGCGGGCTGAAGTAGAACGTGACATCGTGGCCGTTTTCGGTCGGTTCGAACACCAGCACCGAGTCCGGTTCGAGATCAGCGTGCAGCCCGGTCAGATGAATGAACGCCGAGTGCGGGCGGAAAGGATAGTCGGTGTCATTGGACCGGACCTTGAGACTTCCGGCCGGCACGACAACCCTTTCGCCGGGAAACGCCTGGGAGACTGCTTCGCGGCGGGCGGGGGTGAAGCGGGACGCTTCGAGGGCTTCGGCGGGAACGGGAGTGCGCTCCCACCCCTGAGCTACAAAATCGCGGAATGCTTTTGAGTTCGGCCTGCGGGAACGGTTGTTGACACGGTCTTCAAGAGCCTGATCAGTAGTCATGCCACCAGCATAGTCGCCAGCCCTGTCGTGTCAGTCGCCTCAGTAGACTGTGTGGCATGTCGATCGATCTGCACACCCACTCGAGCTTCTCCGACGGCACACAGCCGCCTGGCGAACTGCTGAAAGAAGCCGCGCAGGCCGGTTTGACGACCGTGGGGCTCACAGATCACGACACGGTCCGCGGATGGGCCGAGGCGGCCACGGCTGCCAAGCGGGAGGGCATCAGCCTGGTGCGCGGTATGGAAGTCTCGTGCAAACACGACGGGGTGACAGTGCACCTGCTGAGCTATCTGCACAATCCCGAGGGCACAGAGCTTGCTGCCGCGATTGCCGATATGCGCAGAGCCCGCCTGGAAAGGGGCCGGCGCATGGTCGAACTGCTCAGCAGAGACTTCCCGCTGAACTGGGACGATCTTCTGGCAGTCGTAGGCCCCGAAACTACAATAGGGCGGCCGCACATTGCCGATGCACTCGTGGCAGGCGGATTCGCAGCCGACCGGACCGCGGCGTTCGCCCATCTGCTTTCGCCGCGCGGACCGTACTACGTTCCGATCCCAGCGATCTCCGCGATCGACGCGGTGCACATGGTTCACGACGCCGGGGGAGTCGCCGTGTTCGCTCATCCGCTGGCATCAGCTCGCGGCCGCGTACTCGGCGATGCGGCTATTCGCGAACTCATTGAGGCAGGGCTGGACGGCCTGGAAATCGAACACAGGGACAACCCACCCGAAGGCCGACGCCGACTGCGGCGCATGGCTGCGAAGCACGACCTCATCGTCACGGGATCATCCGACTACCACGGCGCGGGAAAGCCGAACCGGCTCGGGGAGAACACCACCGAACCGGAGCAGCTGGAAAGAATCGCCGAACGAGCTCGCGGAGTCGAGATCCTCGAAGCCTGAGCCGTTCGGCACTTTCTGAAGCTGGTCAGCCTTCGGAAGCTCCACCCCGGGTGCGACGGCGACGGCGACGAGGTTTCGGGGCATCTCCACCAGAGTTCTTCGGCTGCTGCGCTGAATCGGACTTCTGCGCGACTGAACCCTGCTCGACGCTCTTGCCCCCGCGGGTGCGGCGACGCGGGCGCCGAGGTCTGCTGTCATCGCGACGGCGCTCGCCGCGTGCTGGTCTTCTCTTGTCACCGCCGCGTCCAGAGCGTCCGCCCGAACCTTCAGACCGCGCAGCCTGAGCCCGCGGCAGGCGCCCCTTGGTGCCCTTGGGAATGTTCTGCTCTTCAAACAGGTGAGAGGACGTGGAGTAGGTTTCCTTGGCTTCGAGGTCCTGCTCCAGAGTGCGCGCGATCATGTTCCAGCGCGGAATGTCGTCCCAGTCGACGAGTGTGATCGCGATGCCGGTGCTGCCGGCACGACCAGTGCGGCCCACCCGGTGAATGTAGGTGCTTTCGTCATCCGGGCACTGGTAGTTGATGACGTGGGTGACATCCTCAACGTCGATGCCGCGGGCAGCGACATCGGTGGCGACCAGAATGTCGGTTTTGCCGGTGCGGAAGTTCTTCAGAGCGCGCTCTCGCGCCTGCTGGTTGAGATCTCCGTGCAGCGGACGGGCGTTGAAACCGCGATCCGTGAGCTCTTCGGCCAGACGGTCGGCGGTGCGCTTGGTTTTGGCGAAGATGATGGTTCGGCCGCGGCCCTCTGACTGCAGGACGCGGCCGACAAGCTCAGCCTTGTCCATGGCGTGTGCACGATAGGCGAACTGCTTGATGTTCGCAGTCTTTTCGTGAGCCGACTGCTCATTGACCGCGCGAATGTGAGTGGGCTGACTCATGTAGCGACGAGCCATGGTGACAACCGCACCCGGCATAGTCGCCGAGAACAGCATCGTCTGACGATTGTCCGGCAGGGCGGAGATGATCCGCTCGACATCCGGCAGGAAGCCCAGGTCGAGCATTTCGTCGGCCTCGTCGAGAACCACGGTCGTGATTTCGCTGAGCTTGAGAATCCGGCGGCCGTACAGGTCCAGCAGGCGGCCCGGAGTTCCGACGACGACATCGGCGCCGGCCTTGAGCGATTCAATCTGCGGTTCGTAGTCCCGACCGCCGTAGATGGTGACGACCTTGACCTGCAGCTTGGCCGCAGCGGTCGCAAGCTCACCGGCGACCTGCTGGGCGAGCTCACGCGTCGGCGCAACAACGAGACCGCGCGGGGCACGACCGGCTTCGGGAACCAGCGGGGCAGGGCTTTCCGCCGGAGCGAACTCCGGACGGACCGGGGCGTCGAGGCGCTGCAGCAGCGGCAGGCCGAAGCCGAGGGTCTTGCCGGTGCCCGTCTGCGCCTGGCCGATGATGTCTGCCCCGCCGAGCGCGATCGGCAGGGTCATCGATTGGATGGGGAAGGGCTCGGTGATGCCGTGATCGGCAAGAGCCGCGACAATGGGGCCGGAAACCCCGAAGTCAGCAAAAGTCTTCTGTTCAGTCACATTTTTCCTATTGTCTATCCGGTGCGGCGAACGCACTCGCGGCGGTTAGGCTAGGGCCATGCCCGACTCCAACACGCCTGAAGAAGTCCACGCGGCAACGCTGTCCGTTTTGGCCTTCCACGCACTTTCGACGTTTGAACTCACATCAACGGACTCACAGCACGCGCCAAGCATCCGCGAATCCATCGGCCTTGCGCGTCTTGCGGGGCATTCGCTCGAACACTTCGAGCGGCTGGCGTCGCGGGTGGCGGACTTGGGCGGGGATCTGACGAGCCTCATGGAAAGCCAGGCGGGTTCGTTCCGCGCTTTCCGGGAACGCACTCGACCCAAAGACTGGTACGAATCCGTCATGAAGGTCTACGTCTACGACGGGATCATGACCGAGTACTGCCGAAGCGCCCTCACAGCTCTTGACCCCAAGAGTCGAGAGGTCGTCGATTCCGTGTTCGATGATACACGCTCGGCCGACTATCTCCGGGAATGCCTGCACTCTGTTGTTGCAGGCGACGAGGTGATCGGCAGCCGCCTGGCACTGTGGGGACGCAAGCTCGTCGCCGAATCGCTCACCCGCATTCGCGAATTCGCAGCGATTCCGGACACGGTGTTCAAAAAGCCTGACGAACCTCTTCTGCAGCGGCTGCTCGCAGGACACTCCAAGCGCATGTCGGACCTCGGGCTCACCGCCTGAGCCCGCGTTCACCCCGGCGTGAACGCGGGAGGGGCCCGGCGCCTCGTGCGATGGACGCCGGTGCGAACTCAAAAAAGGGGGGGGGGAGGCCCACAGCCTCCCCCTTTTTCTGTGCCGATCAGCTGATGCCGAAGCCGACCCTGCCCTGAGTGGACGGACCGGAATCAACATAGGCGATGGAATCGGCCGGCACGACAACGCGGCGCTGACCGTCCTCCAGTACGAGAGGGGTGCGGTTCGTCAGCGCGGAATCGACGAGCTCTTTGAGCTGTTGAGCGTCAAGATCGGATTCGACGGTGATCTCACGCGTGGACTGCGTGATGCCGATTTTGATTTCCATAGCGCCTCCTTGGCGGGTTCGCGGTTGGCAAGGGCAACCTCTCACGAGGCTGAGCTTATTCCCCCAGGCGCAGATCCACCTGGGGGTCCTCAATGGCCGACAGCCCGTCAAAGGCGAGGATGCCGACCAGACGAGCACTTTCATAAGGATCGTAGTCGCGGTTGCGCGACCATTCGAAAGCCGCCTGCTTCGCCATCCCGACAAGGGCGTGGCCGAGGATGTTCGCTTCGGCCTGCGTGACAGTCGTGTCGCGGCGGATAGACCGGCTGACGGTGTCGGCAAAGCTGTCCAGCGCGTCACGCCAATGCCTGCGGCTTTCGTCGTTTTCGTTGTCGGCGCGGATGAGCACATCAAAGGCCTCGCGGTCTTCAACCGCGAACATGAAGAAGCTCTTAATGGTCGAATGCACGCGCTCGCGTCGGTCGTGACCGCTTTCGAGCAAAGCGGCGAGCATCCGCTTGAGCTTCTCGATAGCCTCGTCGAGGACCGTAAGGAAAAGGTCGAGCTTAGATTCGAAGTGCTGGTACAGGACCGGTTTGGACACCCCTATGCTCGCGGCAATCGAGTCCATCGATGTTGCGTGGTAGCCCTCTTGCGCAAACTGGCAAGTGGCAACGCTGATGATCTGCGCGCGGCGCTGAGCGCGTCTCATACGAGGTGTCGGCGGCATGCTGTAGCTCTTATCTGGCGGCGGGTGCGGGACAGGATCCGGTGCGGGGTGAATGACAGATCATTCTAGTGCTTTTCAAAGCACGCGGATGGGCCCGGCGTGGTTGCCGGGTTCGGGCTGAGCCCCTGGACGGCGGCTGACAGCTGTTCGACACGCACGCGACTCGTGTCAGTGCTTCGTGGTCGAATAGCAGTATGAGGACAAACGAAGCCGCAGGAAACTGCGCTGCAGAAACTCTGCTCGCCGGACAGCGGACCGCGGTCTTCGGCGGTCCGGGCACGGGAAAGACCGCGCAGCTGATCGATTCCTACTCCGTGCTGGCCAAGCGCGGGGGAGAACCGTCCGTTCTTGCGCTCACGCCCAGCCGAGAGCACGCAGATGCACTGCGCGATCGCCTGCCGACGGGTGACGGCATTCGCTCCGCACCAGCCGCCCGGTCAGTCCACTCCTACGCCTTTTCGCTCGTCTCAGCGCACTCTGCCGCCGTTTTCGGCCGGCCTCTTGACTTCATTTCCGGTGCGGACCAGGAATATCTTCTCGCCTCAGTTCTCGAAGGCTATGAATCCGGGCGGGTTTCGGGCCCCCGGTGGCCAGGCGGATTCAGCGCCGAACTCCTGACAACCGCAGGCTTTCGCCGTCAGCTGCGCGACGCTCTCAACGCCGTCATGGGCTACGGCGTGACACCAGCCCAGCTCGAACGGCTGGGCAGACAGCGAGGACTTGCGCAGTGGCAGGCCCTGGCTGTCGTGCTCAAAGACTACGAAAACCTCCTGGCGGTCCCCGGTTTCGGCGGAGTCGACACCGCTGCGGTCTTCGCCCGCGCAGCCGCAGTCGTCACAGCCGACGGCACGAGGGCCGGTCAGAAGTGGTCTTTCTCCTCTGAACCCCTGCCGGCGCACATTCTGCTTGACTCAGCACAGGACTTCCCGGACACCGCGCTTGACTTCCTGCTGGCGCTCGAATCCAAAGGCGCCACGATAGGACTGTGGACATCTCCCGACACGACCGTGCAGGGATTTCGCGGTGCCGGCGGCAGGCTGTTCCAATCGCTTGCAGCCGGCGCGCAGACCTTCACTCTCGACGGAGCATCCCGTGTGCACCGCGGTGCAGGTGGTGTGCGCCGCGCCTACGATTCCCTGGCCCGCATCATTTCGTCTGATCTGCACCGCCGGCACGTTCCAGCTTCAGCCGAAGATTTTGCCGCCGGAGCGTCAACCGTGTGTGCCAGTGCCGTCAGCACCCAGTCCGACCAAGCGCGCTTGGCGGCCTCCCTCATCCGCACGTGGCACGACGACGGCGCACAATGGGACGACTGCGCTGTGCTGTCACGCTCATCCGGGTCTGCGTCCGCGCTCGCGGCAGAGCTCGCAGCCCACGGAATACCGGTGCAGAAGCAGGTTCAGCCGCTGAGTTCGCAGCCGGCAACCGCCCACATTCTTCGTCTGCTGGCCCTTGGGGACAGCTGCGAACCGGGTGAACGCGAACGCCTGTGCGAAGACATCGCCACCGGCCCCTACGGGGAGCTCGACGTTGTCGGCGCGGGAAGTCTGCGTCGAGCGCTGATGCGCACTGACAGCAGGGACGACGGCGGTGACCGCAGTCTGGGTGCTCTTCTGGCGGCCGCTGCAGCAGCACATGCTGAAAGCGCCGACGCGCCGACAGGTGTGCACGGCCCAGACGCTGCATCGAGCGCGCCCCGGACGGTGCGCATGCTCGCAGACGTGCTGATTGCGGCAGACCGGGTGCGCAGGCTCGAACCCGAAGCGGCCGTATGGGAGGTCTGGGAGGCCTTCGGTGTTGCCGATGACTGGCAGCGGCGTGCGGAATCTGATCCAGAAGACGAACGCAACGCGGACCTCGACGCCGTCATCCGACTGCAGACGCTGGCACAGAAGTTCACCGACCGGAGAGAAGTCGACGCCGAAAGCTTTGCGGTGACAGTTCTCGGCCAGGCGGTTGCCCAGGACTCCCTGGCGCACTCCGGACAGAGCCGCGAAGTCATTGTGTCCACACCGGCCGCGGTGGCACATCGCGATTTCGAACACGTCATCATCGCCGATGTCCAAGAGGGCACGTGGCCCAACACCAGGGTCCGGGGATCCGTTTTCCTCCAACAGCGTCTCGACGAAGACCTAGCCGCCGGTGTGTGGCGCATCGCCGATGGTGACGAAGGCGGCGGTGGCATCGATGCTTTCGCGGCCCTCGACAGCGCCCCCAGCTACCGTGAACTGCAGAAGGCCACGGTCCGCGACGAAGGCCGCATGTTCCTAGCAGCGCTGTCCCGGGCCCGCTCCACGGCGGTGGTTCTTGCCGTCAATGACGGTGAAATCCTGCCGTCAGTGTTCTTCGAGCACACGCAGAAAGCCGCCGCCCAGTTCGGCCGTGAGGGCACACAGCCGGCCCCCGAACCCCGTGTTCTCAGCCCTGTATCCGACCACGCGACCGTGGGGCCGGCGTCAATGCGCCAGCTGGTGGGATTTGCGCGCGGCCGGTTTGAAAACAGCAGAGACGACTCTGCACCGTGGGCGCTGCTTTTGGCGGGCCTCGCCGAAGCCGGTGTAGAAGCCGCGTCGCCTCATACGTGGAGTGCATGGCGCGAACGGTCCACCGTCGATCCCGCAGCAGCCGATGACGCCCCCGTGACGATCTCACCGTCAACCCTCGAAATGTTCTTGGAGTGTCCGCTCAAATGGCTGCTGTCGCGCCACGCCGGCGCACTGCCGTCGACAAACGCCCAGCGGCTGGGAACCCTCATACACTCTCTGGCCGAAAGACATCCGCACGGCGGTTACACAGAGCTGAAAGCGGCATTCGAAGAGGGCTTTGAGCATCTTGAGTTCGCCTCACGATGGGAGCGCGACAGACAGTACGCCGAAGGGCTCGACATGGTGGGCAACCTCAACGACTTCCTCGTGAGCAGACGCAGCGACGGCTACCGGTTTATGGGCGCCGAAAAGACCCTTGTCGCCGACAGCCGCGAAGGCTGGCTGATTCGCGGGCGCATCGACCGACTGGAACGCGACAGCGAGGGCCGGCTGCACATTGTCGACTTCAAGACCGGAAAAACCCCGAAATCCAAAGAAGACGCGCAAGCCGATCCGCAGCTGGCCGCCTATCAGGCAGCCATGGGTCTGCCCGGGGCCCGCATAGCGGAGGAAACCGCTTCGGCTCCGCTGCAGGACTTCGGCAACGGCGCCGGGGGCGGCATGCTCATGTATCCCCGCAAAGCTGCCGGGGCGCGTGGAACATCGAACGTGCGCACCCAAGACGCCATGAGTGAAGAAACACGACGTGCATTCCTGGCCGACAGCGTGCGGCCAACCGCAGCCGGCATTCGCTCGGCCCAGTTCCCAGCCACACCTAGTGCCCAGGCCTGCCGCTATTGCCCGGTCAAGCGCTCGTGCCCCGCCGTCCAGACCGGAGAGGACGAATCGTGAACCAAACCCCGCCGCAGTATTCAGCCGAAGACCTAGCCCAGATTGTCGGGACGCCTCTCAAAGACGGCACCAAACCGATGCCCACGGCCGAACAGAAGAGGATCATCGAAAGCCCCGTCGACGCCCCGGCAGTCGTCATCGCAGGTGCTGGTTCGGGCAAGACCGCGGTTATCGCCCAGCGCGTGCTGTGGCTCGTGGCCAACGGCTACGTCGCCAAGGACCGCATTCTTGCACTCACTTTCACCCGCAAAGCAGTTGGTGAACTCGCCAAGCGCATCAATGACTTCATCCGCGCATTCGAAGTCCACGCAGCATCCTGCCGCGACGGCGCAGAGCGGTGGAACGTCGAGAGGCAGACCCGCGCGGCAGAAGGGCAGCGCGGCACAGTGGGCGCATCTGACCCGCTGGATGCACTGTTCGGGCCGACCGTCCAGACCTACAACTCCTATGCCGCCGCACTCGTCAGCCAGTACGGCCTGGCCGTTGGAATCGAAGACGGCACCGCCATTCTGGACGACGCCGAAGCCATCCAGGAGTTCGGTTCGCTCGTCGACCAAGCGACCGACGCAGATATTCCCTCTGAAAAATCACGCGCCACAGTCATCAAAGACGCACTGCACTTGGCCTCGCAGATTGACGAACACCTCAAGACATCCGCTGATGTCATCGACTACCTGGACCTCTCTTTGGCCCACGCGGTCGGCTCCGAGCAGCTGGTCAAACACGCTGCCGCGGTTCGCCGCAAACGCATTCCCAAAGAAGAAAAAGACGCCCTGGGCGCCCGTCTTGAACAGCTGGCCGGCGAAGCCGCGGGCATGCGCACGCTGACACCTGAATTCACCGACCGAGCCGTGGCAGCAGTGCGCGAAGCCGGAACATCGGAGCTCATCGAATCGCTGATGCGCAAAAAACAGTACGCGCTGCTGGCCGGCCGGTGGAAAGAACACAAGCGCGAAACCGGGCGCATGCAGTTCTCCGACCAGGTCGCATCGGCCTACACCATCATGAATGCCGACGAACAGGCCCTCACCGAAGAGCGCGGCCGCTGGGACATCATTCTGCTCGACGAGTACCAGGACACCTCGGACAGCCAGTTCAAACTTCTGCAGACCCTGTTTGCGGGCAAAGCAGTGACCGCGGTCGGGGACTACCGGCAGTCCATCTACGCCTGGCGAGGGGCTTCGGCCGGAAGCCTTCGAGACTTCCCAGAGCAGTTCAGATTCCGCGGCCATCCGGCACAGGAATACACGCTCAGCATTTCCTTCCGAAACGCGCAGCTCATCCTCGATGCTGCCAACGCCGTGTCAGAACCGCTCAAAGCAATTTCCGAAACCGCGTCGGAGCCGCTGAAGCACAAATCGCACGCCAAGACAGGCGGCCCCGCCGAGCCGCAGTCAGACCAGGCGGCGGTCGGCACCGTCACCTTCTGTGTGACAGAGGGCAACACAGATGTTGACTACGGCCTTGACCAGTACCGAGAACTGGCCCTGTGGATGAAGGATCGGACGGGCAGCCGCGCGGTGCTGGTTCGGGCTCGCAAGTCCATCGGGCCCATTGCGGACGCGCTGCGCGCAGCGGGAGTGCCGTACGCGATCGTCGGGTCGCGCGGGTCGCTCGACAACCCATACACCGCCGATGCGGTTGCAGCCCTGGCATCGGCCGTCGACATTACGGCGGCAACCGAGGTCATGCGACTGCTCAGCGGTCCGCAGACCGCACTGGGGGCTAAGGACATACGCGCACTCAGCCGATTCTGCCGGATGCGCGGTGAAGGACTCGACGAAGAAGCAGTCCCAACGCTCATTGAGTGCATTGACGAGTTCGTCGACGACACCACATCAGCCGATCTCGCAGAGCAGGCGGGACTGTCCACGGCGGCGGTCGGCCGCCTGCGCTCCCTGGCGCTGCGGCTCAGAGCGGTCCGCCGCAGTGCGTCTTCACCCGTCGAAGCCCTGCGCTCCGTCGTCCGCGTATTCAATCTCGACTTGGACATCGAAGCTCTGCCCAATCCCGAACCCCACCGCAGGGCCGTCGATTCTCTGAAGACGATGGCGCAGAACTACGGGGCACAGCACCCGTCTGCAACGGCTGCGGACTTCCTCGCCTGGCTCATGGTGGCAGAAGAAAGCGAAGCGCTCGAAGCAGCTGCAGAAGAAGCCGACCCAGATTCTGTCCAGATCATGACGATCCACGCGTCCAAAGGGCTTGAATTCAGTGCGGTGGCCATTCCCGACAACACCGTCGGCGACCTCCCGACCCTCCCGAAGAGCACAAAGGCCTGGCTGACGGGCGCCGAACTGCCATACCCTCTCCGCGGAGACCGGCAGCACCTGGTGGACCTGGACACAACGCGGCAGGATCTGAGCACGGCAGCGGATGCGAAAGAGCTGTTCGGAGGGCCCATCGGCGAGCAGATCAAAGACGATCATCTGGCGGAAGAGCGTCGCCTCGCCTATGTTGCGGTCACTCGCGCGGAGTCACACCTGTGGCTCGGCGCATCGGCAATCACCAGCCGTACCAAGCCGAACACCCTGTCGCCGTTTTTGGAGGAGATCGGCGCAGCACTCGGCCGGGAGGTGCAGATGCCCGAAGCAGTTGACGGCGTCAGCCGACCCCCGACGAGCGTGGAATGGCCGCCGGCGATTGACGATCAGACACGCTCGCACAGGCAAGAACTTCTCGCGGTCTACCGGTCAGCTGCCGGGATCGAACTGCACGAACTTGCCGACAGGCCCGATATCGGACCGCTGGTCAGAAGCGCGCAGGCGCTGCTCGAACCGGAACCGCACAGCGAACCGGCAGAACTGAGCCGGCTGTCAACGACAGCCCTGGTCGACTTCGTGGGAGACCGCGAAGAATTCGACCGGCAGCGCAGCAGGCCCATGCCGCAGAAGCCCTCTTCGGCGGCAGCCCTTGGCACGGAGTTTCACGCCTGGGTCGAGAACAGGTTCGGCCAGTCCAGTCTGCTCGAACTGGACGACCATGCTCCCAGACGTCTGGGGGAACACGAAAGAGCACGGCTGGAGAAGCTCAAAAACAGGTTCGAAAGCTCAGAGTTTGCCAGGCGGACGCCGGCTGCGGTCGAACTGCCCTTTGAACTCAAGGTCGGACCGAAGGTCATCTCCGGAAAAATCGATGCCGTATTCGACTTGGGAAGCGCGCTTGAAGTCGTTGATTGGAAGACCGACTCCGCGCCGCGCAGTGAACGCGAAATGACAGATCGTGCTGTCCAGCTGTCCATGTACGCCCACGCCGTCGCCCGCATGCCGCAGTTTGCGGGCCGGGATGTGTCAGCGGCGTTTTACTTTTTGGGAAGCGACACCGTCGTGCGCTTCGCCGCGGCGGGCACGCCCGGCAGCGAACCGAGCCTGCTCACGTGGGAACAGCTGGTGGCAGCCGTCAGCGGTCAATGACGTCGGTGGCATCACCGTCGTCATCAGAAGCGTCGAAGGACAGCGGGCGCAGGCGGTCGGGTTCACCCGCCGACTATGGATCGTCGACTGCTGCGGTGTTGCCGGAAGCTGCTTCGTCGGCCGCAGCGTCACTGTCCTTGTCGACTGCCTGCGAGGTCTCTTCCTGCGAGGCGTCGGGTTGGGGTGCAGCTTCGCTGTCCGCGGCAGCGTCATTGCCGCCCTGCGGAGCAGTGAGCGCGGCAAGGTCAGCGAGCATAACCTCTACTTCTTTGATCTGTGCTTTCTCACCCGAATCGACGGCGGTCAGAAGAAGTTCGAGAACAGCCATTTCGCTGCGCAGGTCAATACGACTGCGCAGACCAGCGTCGTCATGGCGCACACGTTCCGCGTACACGCGGAGGAAACGGTCAAACTCTTCGGGATCCAGCAGATGCGATACCGCTTCGAGGTCAACGGCAGGGTCGCCCACGCGCAGGGAACTGAAATCTGCGACCGTCACAATGGACTTTCCGTTCGTGCGCAGGGCATCGATCGTGAGATCGCCGTGCAGGGGAACCGGCAGAAAATGCCACACGGCGGGAGTTTCGAGAACAGTCTCCCACCGCTCCAGCAGTTCGGGTGGCACTTGGCCGGTGGCGGCACCTCGGTCCAGGAGGTCCCACAGCAGGCCCCGAACCTCCTGAGACTCGTGAACCACAAGCCCCGCATCGGCAATCGGACCGGTCTCCGCACTGTGCAGAACCGCAAGACACTCGGCGAGAGAATCAACGTGACTCGGTGCCGTGCGGAAATCCTCCGTCGACATGGGCGCGCCCTCAAGCGGCTGCGAAATCGCAATGCAGCATTCGTCGTCGCTGAACTGTCCCGGACGGAAAGTCCGCGACTCAATAACGCGGGGCACGGCGAAGCTGCGTTCTGTCGGCAGAATAGAGCGCAGAACAGCGGATGCGAGTTTTTCCGCTTCGGCGTCAATCGCCGCCGCCTGGTCAAAGGCTGCTACGACGACGGTGCGGTCATCGTCACTGACCAACAGGCGCGGGCCGCGTTCGTCATCGAGCCGTTTCCAGCGCTTGGCCTTGAAACCGTCCAACATGACGGTGCTGATTGCCACTGCACGAAGATCGAAAGTGTCCACGTCCCCCAATCTACCCGGGCAGGACCTGCTCTTCAGGTTCGCCGAGGCGCGTGTCAGATCAGTGTCAGTGCTGACGGCTATCGTGGTGGTCATGAACCGCTACCTGCTGCCGACCCGCTCACTGTCCCGTGTTGGGACAGACCGCAACCACACCGACCGCGGCGCTGACGGCAGCGTTGCAGATGTCCTGGCCCGCAGCGGCACACGGATCTTCTTCTGCCACCGCGGCAGTCTTCTCGTGTCCCGCGAAGGTCTGCACATGTTCTCATTGGCCGATCTCAAGCCGCACTGGGACAAACTGACCGGCACGCGGGTCTACATCGGCCGCAGCGGGGCCGCGGACCTCGTGGCGCTGCTGCTTGATGACGCCGGCCGCTCAACAGCCGACAGTGCTGTTCTTGACGACAGCGCGGCCTCAGCCGACGACTTCCTGCTGGCCCCGGCGGCCGGTGCCGCAATGGACGACCCCACGTGGGTTGACCTGCGCGCTCTTGCCGCAGAACTCAGCGATGCTGACATTGATGCGGCAACCACCGCCGTGGCACTCGACAACTGGCACAGAACCCACACGCATTCACCGCGCACTGGAGACCCTACGGTGCCTTCGGCAGGCGGGTGGGTGCGCGTCGATCCCGCAGCCGGAACGGAGCACTTCCCGCGCACGGATCCGGCCGTCATAACAGCCGTTCTGCACACTGACGACAGCGGAACGGAGCGCATTCTGCTGGGCAACAACGCACTGTGGCCAGAAGGCCGCTATTCGCTTCTGGCCGGGTTCGTCGAACCCGGAGAAACTCTGGAACAGGCAGTGCGGCGCGAAGTCCAGGAAGAATCCAACATCGACTGCGACACCATCCGCTATCTCGGCTCGCAGCCGTGGCCGTTTCCCTGTTCGCTCATGCTCGGGTTTGCAGCGCGAGCCCGGTCGGCCACGATCACAGCCGACGGCTGCGAAATCGCTGACGTCAAATGGTTCAGCCGTGACGACATCGCATCGGCAACAGCTGACGGCTCGCTTTCCCTGCCCGGCGAAGTCTCCATTGCCGGACAGATCATCAGCGCGTGGATGAACGGAGAACAGCTGCTGTGACATCCAATGCTGTGACATCCAAAGCGGCACAGCTGCTGGAAGCGCTCGACACCGAACAGCGCGCAGTAGCCGAACACTCCGGCGGTCCTCTTGTCGTGCTGGCAGGGGCCGGCACCGGCAAGACCAGGGCCATGACACACCGCATTGCCTACGGTGCGCTTACCGGCCAACGTGACCCCAAACAGACTCTGGCTCTGACGTTCACGGCAAAAGCAGCGGGTGAGATGCGCTCTCGGCTGCGCTCCCTCGGTGTTGCGGGCGCCCAGGCTCGCACATTCCACGCCGCGGCACTGCGCCAGCTGCGCTACTTCTGGCCGATGTTCGCCGAAGGGCCGTTCCCGGAACTCATGCCCAACAAAGCTGGTTCCGTTGCCCGCGTTATGGGAAACCTCGGCTTGACGGTCGAGCGCGAACTCGTCCGCGACGTAGCTGCGGAAATCGAGTACGCGGCTGTCAGTCTGCTGGGCATCGACGAATACGCCCAGCAGGCCCACAGTCGGGAACTGCCCGGCGGGCTCAGCGCTTCGGCGATTGTCGACATCATGCGCGGCTACAGCGACCTCAAAACAGAACGGCGCCTGCTCGACTTCGAGGACGTTCTGCTGACGCTCTCGGGAGTGCTGGGCACGCGTGCCGATCTCGTTGCCACGGTGCACAGTCAGTATCGTCACTTCGTCGTCGACGAATTCCAAGACGTGTCGCCCCTGCAGTACGACCTGCTCATGCGCTGGCTGGGCGATCGAGACTCTCTGTGCGTTGTCGGGGACCCCGCTCAGACTATCTACACCTTCGCGGGAGCCACATCGAACTACCTTCTCAGCACCGCCCAGCGGTTCGCAGGCACCACGACCATCGAACTGGTGCGCAACTATCGGTCACGCGCATCCATTGTCGAGGCCGCCAACAAGGTCCTCTCTCACACCGGCAGCGGCGCCCTGCAACTGCAGCCGGTGCGCGAAGGCGGTCAGCCGCCCTCCGCCTCGGAATACGCTGACGACGCTTCGGAAGCCGCTGCGGCAGCCCAGAGGATTCAAGCGCAGATAGCGCAGGGCGTGCGGGCATCTGACATCGCCGTGCTGTTTCGCACCAACGGGCAGAGCAGAGCTGTAGAGGAAGCCCTCGAAGCCCGCGGTATCAGCTACGTGCTGCGCGGGGGAGAGCGCTTCTTTGCTCGCAGGGAAGTCAAAGAAGCCATGGTCCTTCTGCGCTCGTCTGCTGCCGCACGGCGCACGGAGCGGCTCGATACGGCAGTCGCCGAGGTGCTCTCCAGCATCGGATGGCAGGCCCAGCCTCCCTCGGCAACGGGTGCGCTGCGAGAAAAATGGGAATCGCTCAATTCGCTCGTGCAGCTGGCCTCGGATATGCAGCGCAACTCGCAGCTGCCCATTACTCTGCCGCAGTTCAGCGCAGAACTCGAAGACCGCCGTGAACACCAGTTCGCCCCGACCGTTGACGGAGTAACGCTGGCCAGCGTGCACGCCGCGAAGGGCCTGGAGTGGAGCTGCGTACACCTCATTGGGCTCACCGAGGGGCTCATGCCCATTTCCTATGCGCAGACTCCGCGCGACATAGCCGAAGAGCGCCGACTGTTCTATGTTGCAGTGACCCGTGCCCGGGATTCACTCGACCTGTCATGGGCGCGCATGCGGCAGTCGGGGTCGCGCACCCAGCGCAGAGTGTCGCGCTTTGTTGCAGAAATGCGCGGGGCTCAGGCTGTACGCCGCGAAGATGCACCGCGCAGCACAGTAGTCAGCAGAGCCTGTCGGCAGTGTGGAAAGGCACTTTCGGAACCTGCCGATCGGCGCATGGGCAGATGCGCCAGCTGTGCGTCTCCTGCAGACAGCGGGCTGCTGAGCGAACTCAGCCGGTGGCGGGCCGCCAAAGCCGAAGAACTCCGCGTGCCCGAATACATGGTGCTGACACAGGCGACGCTGAGTGCTCTAGCCGAAGCGATGCCGGGCAACAGGGATCAGCTGGCTCTTATTCCAGGGCTTGGGTCGGTCAAACTCGCACAGTTCGGATCGGAGCTGCTGGACATTACGGCCGCCGCTTCCGGAGTGGCTTCGGAACCCTGACGGCACCGGCAGTCGGGGTGGAACGCGACATCGTCTTCTTCGATTCCCCAATCTGACACGATCAGCTTTCTGTGCAGGCCCGGCATCCCTGCGCGATCTGCGCGCAGTCGGGATGCCGTGTGAGCGGCCGTAATGGCTACGAGTGCAGGGTCAGCCTGCGAAGCCCGCGGGCCGCTGCGATGAACAGCCTTCCAGGCGTCCAGCCAACCGGGATCATGCTGTTTGGCCCAGCGCACGCCGCAGTGTGAGCACGGTGATGCGCCGGGAACAACGACTCCGCCGACAGTTCCGAAGTGGTCGCCGATGACAGCATGGACGTGGTCGATGTCGCGGGCATACAGCGAATCGGCGCTGAGCAGGTCCGGCATCCACACCGCAGTGAGGATCACCAGGCTGCCGGGGTGGATTCGCGGGTCATTGCTGCTGTCCGCCGGTGCGGCCCGCATTCCCGCAGCCTCAGCTGCCGAGGCGAACTCGCCTTTGAAAGGGCCGATGGCGTAGACGGGGGAGCGGCGCACCTTTGCGGCGAGCTCGAGGGGATCGGCCGAGTTCTGTGCTGCCCAGGTGCGCAGGCGCCACGGGGCAGATGCGCCGGGAACCTGGGTGACGACAAGCACCCCTGCATCCGTCAGGAGTCTGCACAGTTCGTGCGCTCGGTCCGCTTCGACTCCGAGTTGTTGGGCTTCGGATATGAGGTCGTGTTCTTCAATGCCCAGGCGCAGGGCGTCCAGCAGGGCGGACTCGCTGTCGCTGAGTCCGGACAGGATAACGGGGGCATCGATTCCGAATTGAACGCACGCGTGTGTTCGGCTGATGACGGCAACGGCCGGATCGACTATGAGCATCTTCACCTCCGGTAGTGCAGTCAATCTACGGGGCATGCTCAGAAGATGGAAGATGCTTTCCGCATCTGTGGAAAACCTGTGGATAAAACGCAAGCAGGGCCTACTGTGAGGCCGTCGGCGGGTGAGCGCCGAAGTCACTGTGCAGGCCCTGCTCGGGTGGCGGACCCGCAGGGCCGTCAGTTTTCACGTGCCTTCCCCTTGCCCGTGATCACTGCGTTTTCCGCGGGTCCATTCCTAAAGTTAGAGGGCTGTGTGGGGTGCCGTCAAAGCGATTTCCCGGCGGCAGTGTGGACATGTGCGGATTCTCTGTGGAGACTTCTCCCGGGCTTGTGGAAACTGATGTGGATAACGGTGCTGGCAAAGGGTGCGGAATCCCGGAAACACAAGGCTTTCGGGTGTTGATTCATAAAATTCGAGAAACTGTTGGATTTAACAGTGTGGTGTCTATCACACCAGTTGTCTTTTGGTGTCACTTTGTTCTCGAACGCGGCCTCTGCTTGGATGAGCACCATGACTGCGGCAGAAGTTGAACGGATGCTGCGCAGCGGCGAGATGACGGTTGTGCGCTCTGCGCGCAGAAAGAAAACCTACACGCTCCAGCCTGCGGGCGACGCTTGGAAGCTTGCGGTGCCCCAGCGTTTTGACGTCACTGCAAACCTTGCTGGAATAGCCGAGCTCTTAGAGCGTGCGCAGCGCCGGCGGGCTAACGCTCCGCGAAGTGACGACAAGCTTCGCGCCTTGGCAGAAGAGCTCAACCAACGGTATTTCGGCGATGGAATCGAACCGGGCTCGGTGCGCTGGACAGGCAACCAGCGGCGCAGATTCGCCTCTGCCAGCGGCCTGACGGGCGACATCAGGGTGTCGGACCGTCTGCGGAACGTTCCTCGCTGGGTGCTTGAAGCGGTTCTTGTTCACGAACTCGCGCACTTGCGGCACCTCGACCACTCGCCGGCTTTTCGGGCGCTGGCGAACCGGCACCCGCGAACGGCTGATGCGGAGATCTTTCTCGCAGGCTTCGCTCACGGCGAGGATGCCGCTGAGGCCGCGGTGTGCGGCTGACGCACGATCGTGCGGCAGGCAGCTGAAGTCCGCAGCTGACGCGAAGGGCGCTGGGGGTATGCCCACAGCGCCCTTCCGTTGAGTTCGGCTTCAGCACGGTACAGCAGAAGCCGCCGATGCTCAGTCGTTCTTGCCGGACTCCTCGTCCAGAAGCCGCTGGAGTGCTTCATCCATGTTGTCAATATCGGCATCCCCGGTTTCGGGGCTGCGGCGCTCCAGGTAGCCCAGTGGGTCGTCAAGATCAACAGCAGACGGCAGGGACTCGGCCTGGTTGAACACCGCGTCGCGCGCTTCGGCGCCTTCTGTCTGTTCGAGGAAGGTGAACAGCTGAACCGCATCGTTGAGGCGGGTCGGGTGGATGTTCAGGCCGATGAGCGAAGCGAATTCGGCTTCTGCTTCGGACTGGGCGCTGTAGCGCTCCCGCAGTGCTTCGCGGATCTGGTCGCGCTTCTCGAGTGGTTCAACCGCGGCGTAGGCGACGACATCAGTCCAGCCGGCCACCGTCGACAGCAGGCGCTGGAGATTCTGCTCGGCGGCTCGGCGCTCCGCCGTGTCGGCTGGTTTGAACAGTTCCTTCTGCATCTGTTCGGCCGCTTCCTGCATTTTCTGCGGATCCATGTCCGGTGCGATTCCGCCGAGTGCGCTGCCGTTGACTTCCACCGTCGCGGCGTAGGCGCGCACGGCGTCTTCAATGTGCTTGCGCAGCCACGCAGCGCGCGCAAAGAGTGCGTAGTGCGCCAGTTCCAGTGTGGCCAGGTAGACGCGCAGCTCGTTGACGTCGACGTCGATTTCGGCGGCGAAGCCGGTGATGTTCGCGCTGACCATGGACGGACGTCCGCTGGCTGCAAGCGGCAGGCCGTACTCCGTGCCGGTGAGTACGGAGCCGGACAGTGCCGCCGCGGCCTGTCCCAGCTGAGAGGCGAACATCGAGGTGGTCATGGAGGCGAGCATCGGCTGCGCGCTGCTGAGAAAGCCGCGCATCTCCTCGGGAATCTGCTCAGAAATGCTCTCGGTCAGTCCCGAGGCGGTGCGCTCCTGAATGGGGGAGGCCAGCGACAGCCAGCCGCCGATGGTTTCCTTGACCCAGCCTCGACGGCTGAGTGCTTCAACACTCGCAGCCTCTGACGAGGCGTCTGTCACCTTCGACAGCCACAGTTCGGCAAGTCGGAATGCGTCTGCCGCGGCTTGGCTGGTCTCGCTCGTGACGGTCGGGTCAGGTTGGGGGACGGCGCTTTCGGCTGTCTGCAGAGCGGCGTCTTCGGGATCGGGAGGGGTCATCATCGATTGGAAGCGGCTCATCATCGAGCCCAGCTGGCCTGGATCCATGCTGAAAGGTCCCTGCCCGCCGCTGAAGAACATGCCGAACATGTTGTTCATCGGGTCGTCATCTGGACGGTCTTTGTCATCACTCATGTTGGCCCCCAAGGGTTGATCGTTCTTCTCAGAGTAACGAAGCCCGGGCTCAAAAGATTTCCCTGCGCCGCAGGGAGTGCGCATTTCGCTGAGGACGTAATGCCAAATGGTGGTCGCGCTGCAGCACCGACTAGAATGCTGCAAGCCGACAAACCGAAAGGACACTGTGGCCAGGCCCTCTCACCAGCCCCGCAGGCGGATCTCCGCATTCGCTCTTTCGGGCTTTCTCGCGTTCGTGTTCGTGCTCATCGCCGCTGTTGTGCCCGTGGCGTACATCGTAGAAACTCCGGGGCCGGTGTTCAATACGCTCGGCAAAGTCGAAGACACCGACAAGGACGTCGTTGAAATCACGGGTGCGCAGACCTATCCCACTGACGGGCAGCTCAATATGCTCACCGTCGGCGTGGTGGGAGGCCCAGATCGACACATGAGCGCCCTGCGCGCATTCATCGGGCTGGTCAAGGGTACAGAGACGGTCGTGCCGACCGAGTCCCTCTACCCGCTGGAAATCACGGGAGAGCAGGTCAGCCAGACGAACACGGCGCAGATGACCAGTTCGCAGGACGTTGCGACAGCCGCGGCACTCAGCGAACTGGGCATGGACTACACGGTGCGCATGCGGGTGGCTGAAGATCCAGCAGACGGGCCGGCGCGCGGCAAAGTCACCCAGGGCGAAACTGTGCTCGCCATCAACGGCAAAGAAGTCGAAGGGCCCGACGCCCTGCAGACAATTCACGGCGAAGTCGAAAAGGGCCAGCCAGTGGAGCTCCGCCTCGAAAGCGAAGGGCAGCAGCGGACCGAAACGATCCAGCCGACGATGCTCGACGGCGAACACCGGATGGGAGTCCTGCTCGACCAGGACTTCGATTTCCCCGTTGACGTGAAGTTCAACCTCGACAACGTCGGAGGGCCGTCAGCGGGCACCGTGTTCGCCCTGACGATCATCGACAAGCTGACCGAAGGCCCGCTCGCAGGCGACAAGAAGGTCGCCGGAACCGGAGCGATCACGGCCGACGGCACAGTCCAGCCCATTGGGGGAGCGCGCCAGAAGGTAGCTGCCGCTGACGACGCGGGCAGCGAGTATTTCCTGTCTCCGCGCGGCAACTGCCCCGAAGCGCTTGAAGCCGCCGAGAACCGTGAAATCACGGTCATAGGAATTGACAATCTCCACGCGGCGAGGACCGCGCTGGAGGACATTGCAGAAGACCGAACATCCGACCTGCCTTCGTGCAGCGCCGACAAGTGAGAGCCTTCGAAAGGAACCCAGTGTCCAACAGTCAGGAAACAGCGAAGCGAAAGGGCCCATCGCCCCTCGTGCTGACGATAGCCGCGGTCATTGCCCTGCTGGCGCTCTACGTGCTCTTTGCGCAGATCTATACGGATGTCCTGTGGTTCTCCCAGGTTGACTACCTGGCGGTGTTCACCAAGGAGTGGATCACCCGGATTGCACTGTTCGCAGTCGGACTCATCGTCATGGGTCTTGCTGTCTTTCTTCCGCTGACGCTGGCGTACCGCAAGCGTCCGGTCTATGTGCCGCAGACTCCGCAGCAGGAAAACCTCGACCGCTATCGGGAAGCCATTGAACCGCTGCGCCGTCTCATGACGATTGTCATGCCCCTGGTCATCGGCGGTATCGGCGGAGTGTCGTTGAGTGGTGCGTGGAAAGAGGTCCTCCTTTTCCTCAATCCCACGCCGTTTGGCAAAGCAGACCCGGAATTCGGTCTGGACATTTCGTTCTACGTGTTCACCTTGCCGATGCTGAAAGTGGTTGGTGACTTCCTGGCGATGGCGGCGCTGCTGTCGCTTGTCGCTGCAGCTGTCGCCCACTACCTTTTCGGCGGGATCCGACCCGGCGAAGAGAAGGGCATTCAGCTGACCCGCGCAGCTCGCGTGCAGCTGGCGGTGACGGCAGCGATCCTGGTTCTTATTCAGGCTGGCCGCATCTTCCTGCAGCGCTACACTCGGCTGATGGACGAATCCGGTCTCATGGCCGGTGCCACCTACACCGCCGTGAACATCACGATTCCGGCACTGCTCATCATCGCCATTGCCGGCGTGGTCGTTGCGGCCCTGCTTGCTGCCAATGCCTTCCGAGACATGTGGAAGCTTTCGGTGGTGTCAGTCGTCATGCTGCTGGTGCTCGGCGCTGTTTCCATCATCGGCCTGCCCGCGGCAGTGCAGCAGTTCATGGTGCAGCCGAGTGAGCAGAGCCTTGAGAAGGACTACCTGCAGCGCAACATTGATGCCACGCGGGATGCCTACGGCATTGACGATGTCGAAGTGCAGCAGTACAAGCCCTCCACAGAAGGCGAACGAGGTGCCCTTCGGGCTGACGCTGAAACTGCGGCTTCTATTCGACTCCTGGACCCGAACCTGGTGTCGGACACGTTCCGACAGCTGCAGCAGCAGCGGTCGTTCTATTCCTTCCCCGAGCAGCTGGACGTCGACCGCTATGAAATCGACGGCAAACAGCAGGACACCGTGATTTCGGTGCGTGAACTCAATCCGGAATCACAGGCTTCTGCTTCGTGGCTCAACCAGGCGGTTGTCTACACGCACGGCTTCGGAATTGTTGCCGCCTACGGCAACAAACAGGGAGCCGACGGGCGTCCGGCGTTCCTTGAGTCCAACATCCCGCCAACCGGCGAGCTCGGCGAATACGAACCGCGCGTCTACTTCGGCGAACAGTCGCCCACCTACTCGATTGTCGGCGGACCCGAGGACGGTGAGAAGCGCGAAATCGACTACCCGACCGACGATGAAAAGGACGGCGGCGCTCAGGTCTACACGACCTTCCAGGGTGAGGGCGGACCGAACGTGGGCAGCCTGTTCAACCGTCTGGCCTTCGCGGTGAAGTTCCAGGACGAGCAGATCGTCCTCTCGGATGCCGTCAATCCGGAATCGCAGATTCTGTTCAACCGACAGCCACGCGAACGCGTCAAGAAGATCGCACCGTTCCTCGAAGTGGACGGCGATCCGTATCCGACCGTGGTCGACGGCCGCATCAAGTGGATCGTCGACGCCTACACCACGAGCTCGAACTACCCGTATTCAACACCGCAGGTTCTCCAGAATGTGACGGAAGACTCCAACACCCAGCGGCAGGGTTCTGTGGCTGCGCTTCCGCCGCAGAAGGTCAACTACATTCGCAACTCAGTCAAGGTTGCTGTCGATGCGTACGACGGTTCTATTGACATGTACGCCTGGGATGAAGAAGATCCGCTTCTGCAGTCATGGTCGAAGATCTTCCCGAACGCGCTCAAGCCGATTTCGGAGATCAGCGGTGACCTCATGAGCCACGTCCGCTACCCGGAAGACCTCTTCAAGGTTCAGCGTCAGCTGCTCACGCAGTACCACGTGCCGGATGCGAACTCGTTCTACACCAAGCAGGACTTCTGGACCACTCCGCTCGACCCGACGGTTGACCGCGAGGAACGGCTCATGCAGCCGCCGTACTACATGACCCTGCAGATGCCGGGTCAGGATCAACCCACGTTCTCGTTGACCTCGAGCTTCATTCCGCGTCCCATTGAGGGGCAGACGCGCAACAACCTCACCGGCTACTTCGCCGCCAGCGGTGACGCGGGCAGCGAAAAGGGCAAGGTCAGCGAGGAGTACGGCCGGCTGCGCCTGCTGCAGCTGCCGCGCAACACCACCGTGCCCGGTCCCGGTCAGGCGCAGAACAACTTCAACACCGAACCGGCCATTCAGCAGAACCTCAACCTGCTGCGTCAGGGCGAATCGAAGGTGGAGAACGGCAACCTGCTCACACTGCCAATCGGCGGTGGCCTGCTCTATGTGCAGCCGGTCTATGTGCGTTCGCAGGGTGAAACCTCCTATCCGGTTCTGCAGCGAGTCCTTGTGGCATTCGGCGAGCAGATCGGCTTTGCGCCCACTCTTGACGAAGCGCTCGACCAGGTGTTCGGGGGCGACTCCGGTGTGTCCGCAGGCGACCACGGTCAGTCCGGTCAGGCTTCAGACGAAGAAAAGGGGTCCGTCACCGCTGACGGTTCGGATGGCGGCGACAAGAACGCCTCTGGAGGCGGTTCCGGACTTGACGCGGCTCTGAAGGAAGCTGACAAGGCCATGAAGGACTCGGACGATGCTATGAAGGAAGGCAACTGGGACGAGTACGGCAAGGCTCAGGATCGCCTGCGTGACGCACTGGACAAAGCCATGAAGGCTGACGGTGCAGACGCCGGTGCGGGACAGGGCGCAGGGGATTGACCTCAGCGGCGTCCGTTCCGTTCGCTCCGGCGACCGTGAGGTGGTCGGAGCGGGCGCGGTGGCCCCGCTCGCTTCAGCGAGGGTGGTGCGATGCACATCACATGCCTGTAATTTGGTGTTCACCGCAATGTTCCGTATAGTTGAACACGCACCGCGGGGTGGAGCAGTTCGGTAGCTCGCCGGGCTCATAACCCGGAGGTCGAGGGTTCGAATCCCTCCCCCGCCACCACGTAAAAATCCCGGGATACCTAGCACAGGTATCCCGGGATTTTTTGTGTTTGGGCTGCATATGCGTCGGGTCATGGTTCCTGCGCTGAAGGCTCTATATGTTCGCCGCCGTCGGTGCTTGTCGGGACGAAGTGCGGCGCGGCGGCCGTGTTGGCTTCCCGCCGATGTTCGTTGCGATGGGTGCTCGCTTTAATGTGCTTTCACGCTTTAATGCAGCGCATTTGCGCGTGGATCTGCATTAGAGCGCGAGGCTGGGTTGCGCTGGGCAGCGGACGGCAGTCGTCTTAGCGGGAACAAGGGCGGGGCCGCCCAAGCTGGCGCGCAGCCCCAGCCAGATATCGCTCAGCTGTTCTCGACCGTGTCGTCTGTGCTGTTGTCTGTATAGATTCGCTGCCGCATCCGCTGACCATGAGTCAGCCTTCGCACGTCGGTGTCAGTGTCGAAATTGGCGCCGATGCCGCCGGCCACCACACCCATGGCTGCGCTGAGCCATGCGATATCGAGATAGTTGGTCAACGATGCGTCTTGCTGAATCTGCTGGGTCATAAACTCCGGATCGATCACGACGAGGCCGCCCAGGAGAATGAGGACGACCAATGTCGCGAAGAGTGCGAACACAGTGACCAGGAGTGTGAGCACGGTGGAGAGGTTGTAGTACATGACCACTGTGGCCAGTCGTTCGTTGATCGGTTGGTCCCAGAGTCTGTGACTGATGATCAACCAGGCGACCATTACCACGATGGCGAGAGCGCCGATTGAGAGCAGGCGGAGCGTGGACAGGTAGGTCGACATCTGCCAGATCGAACTGTAGAAGATGCCGAAAGCTCCGGTTGCAGATGCTGCGGCGAGAGCTCCTGAGAGTTTTGGCGCTGTGCGCCAGGGTTCGTTGGAAATCGTCATTCCCAAGATCAGCCGCGGGCCTCCGGTGAGGGTGTGGGCATGCAGGGACTGATGGCCGGAATCTTCATTATGGGACCAGTTCGACCATCGGAGAGAAAATCTGGGCGTTGTGGTTTCGGGACCCCAAGGAACCAGTTTGTTGACTGAGCCCATCATGACTTTGATGATGCGACGCTTGGTGGCCCACGCTCCGAGTGTGGGGCAGGAAACAACTGCGAGGCTGCGGTCGGAGTAGGCCTCGGCAATGAGAGGGGCACCCTGGGTGTGTCGGGGGATCTCTGTGAGGATGAGGATGACGCTGACATCGGGGTAGTCAGCACGAAGGTCTTCAGCTGCGTCTAAATCCAGCTCGCTTTCGGGCGTCAGATAGACCGTATCGGTGCAGGTCTGCAGCGTCGTTGCGGCCCCATACGCCTCGCGCAGGCAGCGTTCCAACGAGGCCTGGATAGACGCCGCTCGTCTGCTGGGCAGCCCTGGATCAGCTACGAGGAGTACGTGCAGGGGCTGAGATGAGGGGGTGGGCATCGTGGTCCTCCGCGAGTCGACGAGCGAGCTGACTAGAAGATTGTTCTGTTGGAGAAGCCTACTGCGGATGGTCGCCAGGGGGGGGGCAGTCCGATTTGTCGGCGTCGCCGTCTGAAATTCCGTCGCCGGCGTGACCGCTGCGCCGCGGAAGCACGTGACAGGCCCGTGCCGAGATACAGGGCGAGATGCAGTTTGCTGTACTGCATAAGGCGTGGTCCCGGGAGGGGTTGAGCCAGGGGAGCCATGAAGGAGTTCCGAAATCGCGGACAAATGCGGGTGTGCAAATACAAAGATTGTTGGGGTTGGGAGGCTCCGCCAAAATGTGCATACCTGTTTATATGCGCATCTTGAATAGTGGGCGCGTGGATCTTTGAGCGAATGGCACTTATGCAGCTCGCTGCTGTGCCGGAATGGGTTGGTGAGCCGCGTCTTTTAGGGGAAGTGTCGGTGCGTGGGGATCTGTGGATCGTAAGGCTGCGCATCCCTGCGCAATTCGCGGAACCCCTCGGAGGGGTGAAAGCATCTTTTGGATTCTATCACCCGGCTTCAAATATTCAATGGACATTTCAGCTAGCTTTGTGAAAGCAGTTGGAGTGGGCGCCCGCTCACAGCTTCACGCCTCTCCGTAAAGCCAGCAATCCATTACATATCCGAGTTATGTGTTGTAGCGTTAATCCGTCGATCGCCGGGAAAGAGGTCAGAGAGATCAGAAAGACGGTCGACGGCACAGGAAGGAAGAACAATGACTCCGGATCAGGCAGCGGCGGCATCGGGCAACGCGAGTTGGATGCTGATCGCAGCCTCTCTCGTATTATTGATGACTCCCGCATTGGCGCTGTTCTACGGCGGTATGTCAAGGCAGAAGTCCGTTTTGAACATGATGCTCATGAGCTTCGGTGCGGTCGCCGTCGTGAGCATCGTGTACGTGCTGTGGGGCTGGTCGATGTCCTACGGTTCCCAGTCAATAGGCGGTCTGTTTGCAAACCCATTCGAATTCTTTGGTCTGAAAGATTCTATTCTGGATTCGCGCGGAAACTATATTGAAGGTGCTAATGGATATGCCAACATTGTTGACGTTGGGTTTCAGCTGACATTTGCGGCTATTTCGGTTTCTCTAATATCCGGTGCTCTCGCGGAGCGCGTGAAGTTCGGCACTTGGTTAGCATTCGCGGCGCTTTGGGCCACCTTCGTCTACTTTCCACTTGCTCACATGGTGTGGGGCGGAGGGTTCCTGTCGCATTCGGCATCCGGCCTGTCGGCAGCGCTGTTCGGAACAGCGAGTGAGGAGGCATCGGTCGCACCCATCGATTTCGCGGGCGGCACGGTTGTTCATATCTCAGCGGGAACTGTCGCGTTGGTGCTTGCGCTCATCGTGGGTAAGCGCGACAACTTCATGAAGTCTCCGCACCGGCCACACAATGTTCCGTTTGTCATGCTCGGCTCGGCGCTGCTGTGGTTCGGCTGGACTGGCGTGGATCAACACGACTGTCGCAACCGGCGCGGCGATGCTCGGGTGGCTCGCTTACGAGAAAGTCACGGAAGGTCAGCCGACTTCACTCGGTGCGGCCTCCGGTGTTGTTGCGGGGTCTCGTCACAATCACCCCGGCAGCGGGAGACCTCACACCTCTGACGGCAATCGTTCTGGGCTTCATCGGCGGTCTGCTGGGAGCTTGGGGAGTCGGCTTGAAGTTCAAGTTCGGATTCGACGATTCGCTTGACGTCGTCGGTGTGCACTTGGTGGCCGCGCTGTGGGGAACAGTCGGCGTCGGACTGCTTGCAACCGATCGAGGACTGCTGACAGGAGGTGGCGTTGAAGGCCTCAAGCTGTTCGCTGTTCAGATCCTCATTGCGGTCGTCGCAATGCTGGTTTCGGCCATCTTCACTGCGCTCATCGCCTGGGTTCTGAAGGCGACCATGGGCTGGCGCGTGCAGCCGAAGCAGGAGTTCACCGGCATTGACATCACCTGTCACGGTGAATCCGCTTATGAGCGCAGCGTTTGAGCGTCAAACACCACGGATCGAAAAGCACAGTAGGGAGTTCACATGAAGCTCATCACGGCAGTCGTAAAGCCGTTCAAGGCATCTGAAATCAAACAGGCGCTCGAAGCCCAGGGGATACACGGAATGACGGCCTGGCAGGTTCGGGGCTACGGACAGCAACAGGGACACACCGAGATGTATCGCGGCGCTGAGTACGAAGTCGACTTCGTAGACAAGGTCCGCATCGAAGTGCTGGTTGATGATCCACTACTGGATTCTGCTGTCGAAGCAATCGTCTCTACGGCCCACACCGGAGAAATCGGGGACGGAAAAGTCTGGGTCACACCAGTTGAAGATGTGATCCGCGTGCGCACAGGCGAGCGGGGAACAGACGCAGTCTGACCGACACCGCGTCCTGCCCCCACAGCCACCGGAAAACGCCCGAGGTGGAAGGCAGGGGAGCGTGGCACCTCGGCAGGGGTGAGCAGACCGGGCCCCGGCACAGAAGTGCCGGGGCCCTAGACGTTCCTGGTCATCGCCATGGCGAGCTGTTCTCACGCTGTAATGCAGGTTCGCGCGTTAATGCGCTGGATTAGCGCGCAAATCTGCATTACAGCGTGAGTCTGGTCTACGAGCCGGGACGTACGCGGCTTAGGCGTACATCTGCGGTGAGGGGAGAAGCCCGCGCAGCTCGTACCCGCGCCCACTTCAAACCTCAGAGATTTTGGAACACATCGAGGTTGCTGCGAATGCGCTGGGCGGCGTCTTCGACCTCTTCGGTTGACTTGCAGAAGCTGAAGCGAATGAAGCTGCGGAAGCGCTTCGCGGTTTCCGAGCCCTTGCGGCACAGCGCGGGTGCGGGAATGCCCGTCACGCCCACCTTTCGGGTGAGTGTGTCATTGACCTCCGTCGCATCCTTGTCCGTCAGCTGCGAGAAGTCAGCCAGCAGGAAGTAGCCGGCCTGCGGTGCGTGGACACGCAGACCGGGAACATCTTCGAGTGCTCTGACGATGATTTCGCGGTTGTGCTGCAGAGTGTCGCGGTTCTCCTGTGGGAAGGACCAGCCTTCGCCGATTGCCTGCGCAAGTGCTGCCTGCAGCGGATTGCCCGCGGCGAACGTCATGTACTGCTGAATTGCCTGGCAAGCGGCACGCACGCGAGGTGCTGCAATGAGCCAGCCGATCTTCCAGCCGGTGATGTTGAACGCCTTTCCGGCAGAGGACACTGAGACGATGCGTTCAGAATCCGGGAAGCGGGCGGCAAACGGCTGATATTCGTGTTCGTCGAACACCAGGTGCTCGTCGAACACCAGGTGCTCGTAGACCTCGTCTGTGAGGATCCACGCGCCCGCGCGCTCCGCCGCGTCATAGATGCGATCGAGAGCCTCAGCGGAGAACACGGTGCCGGTGGGGTTGTGGGGCGAATTGACCAGAATGATCGAGGCACCCTCGACCTCGCGTTCGAAAGCATCCCAGTCCGGCTGCCAGCTGCCTTCAGCGGGCAGGAGCGGCACTGTGGCGAATGCGCCCCCGGCCATTGCAACAGCCGCAGGGTAGGAGTCGAAGAACGGTTCAAAGGTGACAAGTTTGCCACCGCGGGGCAGCAGCGCCATGATGGCGCTCGTCAGTCCCTGAGTGGCACCCACAGTGATGAGCACCTGATCGGGCTCAATCCTGTGATCGTATTCGCGTTGCCGCTGCGCGCACACCGCTTCAATGAGATCAGGGCGGCCCTGCCCGGGCGGGTACTGGTTGTCGCCGCCGCGCATAGCGCGGTCGACCGCGTCGAGCAGCCGTTCCGGCGCGGGGATTCCAGGGGCTCCCTGCCCGAGGTTGACGGCACCGTGTTCGGCCGCGAACTTCGTCATGACGCCGAAGATCGTTTCGGTGGGATTGCCGTTAGCATCCAGCAGTCCGGCAGCGCGGTTGACCTCTTCGGGCAGCGGGCTGAGCTCAGGTGTCATGCGAGTTTCTCCAAGGCGGCTCGGTGCAGGTGTCCGTTTGATGCGACCGCGTTGGGCCCAAACGGCCCGGGACGACCGTCGACGTCAGTGAAGACGCCGCCGGCAGCCTGCACAATGGGAACAAGGGCGGCCATATCGTACAGTTCGAGCTCAGGTTCCGCTGCAATGTCGACGGCCCCTTCTGCTACGAGCATGTACGACCAAAAGTCACCATAGCCGCGCAGGCGCCACACCTGGTCCGTCAATGAAATAAATGCGTCGCGGCGGCCCAGGTTGCGCCAACCGGACAGCGATGAGAACGCCAGCGACGCATCGGCCAGTTCACTGACTTCGGAGACCGAAATCCTGCGGTCATCACCGTCGAACCTCAAGAATGCCCCACCTTCGGGAGTACCCCACCAGCGGCGGCCGAGTGCCGGAGCGCTCACCATGCCCAGAAGGGGAGTGGCACCTTCGTACAGGCCGATGAGTGTTGCGTAGACGGGAACTCCGCGGACAAAGTTCTTGGTTCCGTCGATGGGGTCGATGATCCAACGACGCGAGCTTTCTCCAGATGCGCCGAATTCCTCCCCGTACAGCGAATCGTCGGGGCGGTTGTCGACGATGATTTCGCGCAGGGCGTGTTCAACAGCGCGGTCGACATCAGTTACGGGGGTCATGTCCGGTTTCTGTGCGACGCTGAAATCCTGAGCGCGGAACGCCGGCAGCGAAAGCGCGTCAGCCTTGTCTGCCAAATAGTGGGCAAGTTCGAGGTCGTCCATGCCCACCAGGCTAGTCGAATGGCCTAAGCAGTGCCGAGACTGTCCAGAAGGCGGCGAAGCGAGTCCAGCCGCGCGGCCCCTCCTTGGCCGGCGCGGCCATCGGCGACCCACCTGTCCAGCGCACAGCCGGGGGAGTCCGCCCGGTGTTCGCACCCGCGCGGACAGTGTGCGGTCGCCGGTGCGAGGTCGGAAAATGCTGTGATCACAGTGTCAACATCAACGTGGGCAAGGCCGAAGGAGCGCACTCCGGGAGTGTCGATGACCCATCCGCCGTCGGGCAGCGGAAGGGCGAGGGCCGATGAGCTGGTGTGCCGGCCGCGTCCGGTCACCTGGTTGACGTGCCCGACAGCACGGTCGGCCTCGGGGACGAGCGCATTCATGAGTGTTGATTTGCCCACCCCGGAATGTCCCAGCAGAACGCTGATTCTGCCGTGCAGACGGGCAGCCAGCTCAGTCGTCTTCGGCTTGCCAGAAGAATCGAAACCGCACGCGATGATGGGGACGCCCGTGTCCGCGAATCGTTCACACAGAGAGTCAATCGGCGCAAGGTCGAGCTTGGTGACCGCGAGGATCGGTTCGATGGACGCATTGAAGGCCGCAGCAATCGCCCGGTCGATCAGCCCTTCCGAGGGAGCTGGGTCAGCTGCCGCCGTGACAATGACCAGTTGGTCGGCGTTGGCGACGATCACCCGTTCGGAGTCGTCATTGTCGTCTGCGCTGCGCCGCAGAATCGTCTTGCGGTCGTCGAGCACGACAATGCGGGCCAAAGTTCCCTCGGTTCCCGAAGTATCGCCCACCAGCCGTACACGGTCGCCCGGGACCAGGGGAGTGCGCCGCAGGTGCGAGGCGCGCACGCCCGTAACGTCAACACCCGTGTCGAGCTGAACCCTGTAGCGGCCCCGGTCGACCGATGTGATCATCCCGCCTATCGCTCCGTCATAGCTTGGCAGCTCTTTTGTCCGCCGACGCTTGCCCTTGCGGTTGGGGCGAGGACGATAGTCCTCTTCTGTGAAGTGCGCGTAGCGGCCCGCCATCAGCCGAAAGCCTCGTCCCACATTCGGGTGAATGCGGGCAGTGTTTTGCCGACGGTGTCGGGGTCGTTGATGACAAGCCCCGGGGTGACCAGCCCGAGGACCGCTCCGGCCATGACCATGCGGTGATCCGCGTAGGTGTTCCAGCCCCGGTCTGTGCGTGGGCTGACGGAGTGGGAGGGCTGGCCGGTGATCGTGAGGGAATCCTCACTTTCCTCTACTTTGACGCCTAAGCTCGAAAGTTCGGTCGCCAGTGCGCTGAGCCTGTCGGTTTCGTGCCCGCGCAGATGCCCGATTCCGGTGATTCGCGAGGTGCCGCCGACCGCAGCTGCCACTGCTGCTGTCACCGGGGTGAGTTCGCCGACGGAGGACAGATCGAGGTCCACGGGTGTCAGCTGCCTGGGGCCGCGGACTGTGAGTTCGCCGCCGGTGAGTTCACATTCACCGCCGAATGCCTGCGCAATGCGGCGGAACTCATCGCCTGCCTGCGTTGTGCGATCCGGCCAGTGGGGCACTGTCACTTCGCCGCCGGTGACCAGCGCGGCAGCGAGGAATGTCGCGGCGTTCGACAGATCGGGTTCCACCGTAACGTCCAGCGGCGCAATGGGGCCGGGGCGAACGCTCCACACATTGGGCTTTGGGGTGTCGACCGCGACACCGGCTAAGCGAAGCGTTTCGATCGTCATGTCGATGTGCGGAACAGAAGGCAGGGACGCGCCCGTATGGCGCACGGTGAGGCCATTGGCAAAACGCGGTGCGGCCAGCAGCAGGCCGGAGACGAACTGGCTGGATCGGCTGGCGTCGATGTCGATGGATCCGCCCCGGGGCACAGAGTCGACCGTCATGGTGAACGGCAGGGCCTCGTTTTCGGAGCTGACAGCAACACCGAGGTCGCGCAGTGCCGTGAGCACGGTGCCCATGGGGCGAACGCGGGCCTGTTCGTCTCCGTCAAAGCGGGCGGAAACACCGGCGGCAGCACACGTAAAAGGAACAAAGCGCATGACAGTCCCGGCCAGACCGCACGCGACCTCAACAGGAGCACTGCTGGAAACGCCCGGGATGGGTGTGATACGCACGGAGTCGCCGTCGAGCTCAGCAGAGCCGCCGAGAGCGGTGACCGCATCGAGCATGAGCTGAGTGTCCCGCGAGATCAGCGGTGCCCGCAGAATCGAGGGTGCCTCGGCGAGGGCTGCCAGCACAAGCAGACGGTTGGTGAGAGATTTCGAACCGGGGACAGAAACACGAGCCCGCACCGGCTGAGAAACAGCGGGTGCGGGCCAAGTAGTGCGGGTGTCAGTCATCAGGATGTCGGCGAAATTGCGTCCATTGCCTTAGCGGACTGCTTTTCAATGCTGTCCCACGCGCTCTCGGCAGCGTGGCGGGCACGCCATGCCAGGCTGGGGCGGCCGGCGGTGTCGACAGCGGCCAGCAGGGCTCCGCCCAGCAGCGAAGTCTTGGTGACCAGGGAGGTCTTCTTCTCAGCCTCACTGTCGAGCTGTTCGGCAACGACATCGATGAGGTAGGTGCTCACCAGCAGACCGGCCGACAGGCGCGGCATTTTGCCGATGGCAAGCAGGCTGCCGGCTGCGATCTGTGCAGCACCGGCACCGCGGGCAACGAGTTCGGGGCTGACCTGGACGTCGAACTTTTCGTCCAGCAGTCGGGTCAGAGGGGCGATAGAAGCGGACTGGGGGCGGCGTGCCCGGCTGACGCCGTTGGCGATGAACGACGTGGCAAGCATTGGGCGGGCAATAAGCCGTACGAGAGACAAAGCTGCGTCCTTTCTTTCGAGAGCAGTTCAAGCATATCGCCCACGACCGCGAACGGCAGAGTCGGCCGAACCTGCGGTCGGGCTGCCGCGGAATAGTTGCCCGGCACCGGCCGTTGTGCCCAGTGAAAAGACCGAGAGGAGATCGCATGGTGCTGTGCCAGGAGCGACGGTCGCCAGCTCAAACCGAAGCGACAGGCTCCGCTGGTGCTTCCGCGGATAGTTTCCCAGAGCGCGCACATCGCGGGGACGTAGCATTGACCGTGATGAGTGAACCGATTGACCTTGAACGCGAAACGGACGAAGAGCGCGCAGCGCGCTTTGAAGCCGACGCCCTGCAGTATGTCAACCAGCTGTATGCAGCCGCCATGCGCATGACGCGCAATCCGGCAGATGCCGAAGACCTCGTGCAGGAGGCGTATCTGAAGGCATACGCGGCCTTCCACCAGTACAAGCCGGGAACCAATCTCAAAGCATGGCTCTACCGGATCCTGACGAACACGTTCATCAACAACTACAGGAAAAAGCAGCGTCAGCCGCTGGAATCCAGTGATGACGACATACAGGACTGGCAGCTGCACCGAGCGGCCAGCCACACCTCGGATCAGGGCCGTTCTGCAGAACTCGAAGCGCTCGACCAGATGCCTGACTCCGACGTCAAAGAGGCGCTGGCCAGCCTGCAGGACGACTTCCGCATGGTGGTCTACTACGCGGACGTCGAGGGACTCCCGTACAAAGAAATCGCCGAAATCATGGATACGCCCATCGGCACGGTGATGTCACGACTGCACCGCGGACGCCGCCAGCTGCGTGAAAAGCTCACCGACTACGCAGCTGAGCGAGGCATCGGCACTGCGAAGACGGAGGTCAAGAAATGACTGAGACAAACCGATGGAGTTCGTGTCGCATGGAAAGCCTGGAACGCATCTACGGGTACCTCGACGGTGAACTCAGCCCCGAAGCCTGTCGGGCAATCGAAGCTCATCTGCGTGACTGTGAAGAATGTTCGGATGAATACCAGATCGAATCAATGCTGAAGAAGCTTGTGCGCCGTTCGTGCAACTGCGATGTCGCACCTGAAGGACTCGTCGAGCGAATCCGGGCCAGGATCACAGTCGAGAGCACCCAGATACGCTGGCAAAGCTGAGATGTGCCGGGTGATGCTGCGGTTTGACAGGGAACCTCGGAGCATCAGACAGCTGAACCAGGCTTCGCGTTTCATAAAAGCCTGAAGCAGACAAAGAAGGGCGTGATGGTGAAGAACACCATCACGCCCTTGCGTCTGTAGAGACCGAGGATCAGCGACCTGCGTTGGGGCGCTTGCCGTGGTTAGCGGGCTTATTCCTGCGGTCCTTGCGCTTACGTCCGCGCTTGCTCATAATGATCTCCTCCTGGTCAACTACGGTATTCTTTCACACTGCCGCTCCCACGCCAAATAGAGTGAGCAGCGCCTCGAATCAGACGACGGCGTCCTCCACGCCCAACCATTCAAACCATCCTCGGTTGAGCACGAGCCACGACAGCAGTCCGTAGCCCTCCTGGCGCGGCAGACCGTCGTTTGACGCCGCCAGTTCCCGCTGCCAGACAGCGTGGTCTGCCAGGGGAGTGAAGCAATCCACGTAGGGGATGCTGCGGCGCAGGGCAACTTCTGAAAATCCGCGGTTGAGTTCTTCAATCCTGCGGTTGTCGGCGTGGTCGCGTGCGGGGGTTGGGCCGACGACAAAAGCCGAGTACCCGCGGCTGAGAGCCTGGTCGAGAAGATTAGCCAGATTCAGCCGGGAACGCGCCGTGGAAGTTCCGGCGGCGATATCGCCGCAGCCTGGAGCGAGCACCAGCCGATTGTCACCGTCATCGTCGAAGCGCAGTGGGGCTTCGGCCATGCAGCGGTCTGCAAACTTCGCGGAATCTTCGCCCGGGGCAGCCAGAGTATAGAATCTGGCCCCCTCGAGCACTGGGTGCGTGCGGACAGCCACACGGCCAACCCATCCCAGGGCACGACCATCGCCGTGGCCGGCAACCAGATGGTCACCGGCCACGACGATCGATGTGCTCCTGTGCGGAGTCACTTATCGAAGACCCGCTTGATGACTTCGGCCTGTTCGAAGTCGTGAACCTTCTTCAGGCCGGTAGCCGGTGCTGCAGACGATGCGCGGCCGACGGGGCGCAGCGTGCGACCGTCGAGCGCGGGGTCCAAGTGCAGGGCCATGAACGGGTAAGCGCCCTGGTTTTCGGGCTCTTCCTGCGCCCAGACGATTTCTGCATCGGCCGGGTAGGCGCTGAGTGCTTCCTTGACCGCGTCGGTGTCGAGCGGGTACAGCTGCTCCATGCGGACAATAGCCGTGGTTTCGTCGTTGCGCTTGGAGCGCTCAGCCACGAGGTCCCAGTAGAACTTGCCGGAGACAAGAACCACCCGGTTGACCTTCGAAGCATCGACGGTCGTGTCGGCAATGACCGGTTCGAAACGGCCCGAGGTGAACTGCTCGACATCTGTTGCGGCAGCCTTGAGGCGCAGCATGGACTTCGGCGTGAAGACCACCAGGGGGCGCTTGTTCTCGGTGTGTGCGTGGCGGCGCAGCAGGTGGAAGTGCGAGGCGCCGTTCGACGGGTTTGCAACCGTCATGTTGTTCTCTGCACACAGCTGGAGGAAGCGCTCAATGCGGGCCGAGGAGTGGTCCGGGCCCTGGCCTTCGTAGCCGTGGGGCAGAAGAAGAACGAGACCGGAGAGCTGTTCCCACTTCTGTTCAGAAGACGCGATGTATTCGTCGATGATCGACTGCGCGCCCTGAGCGAAGTCGCCGAACTGAGCTTCCCACAGCACGAGGGCCTTCTTGTTCTCAACGGCGTAGCCGTACTCGAAGCCCATGGCGGCATATTCGCTCAGCAGCGAGTTGTAGACCCAGAAGCGAGCCTGATCATCGGTGAGGTTGGCAAGCGGAGTCCATTCGTTGCCGTTGTCGTGGTCGATCAGCACAGCGTGGCGCTGGGTGAAGGTCCCGCGGCGGGAGTCCTGACCGGCAATGCGGACCGGGATGCCCTCCATGAGCACCGAACCGAAGGCCAGCAGCTCAGCGAAGCCCCAGTCGATGCCGCCCGAACGCGACATTTCCTGACGCTTCTTCAGAAGGCTGCGCAGCTTCTTGTGAACTTCGAAGTCTTCGGGGACGTCGACGTGGGCGTCGCCGATCTTTTCGATGACGTCGCTGGACACAGCGGTTTCGATCTCCGTGCCGAAGTCGGTCGGCGCGATGTCGATCTTCTGCGGGAATCCGGCGTCGGCACCTGCGGACTTCTCGGCTTCCTTCGTCTCTTCGAAGGCGGCTTCGAGCTTGTTCTGGTAGTCCTTGACGACTTCGGAGACCTGTTCGTCGCTGATGAACTTCCTTCCGACAAGGGATTCGGTGTAGAGCTTGCGCACCGAGGCCTTCTTGTCGATGAGCGAGTACATGACCGGCTGGGTCATCGACGGGTCGTCGCCTTCGTTGTGCCCGCGGCGGCGGTAGCACACGAGGTCGATGAAGATGTCGCGGTGGAACGTCTGGCGGAATTCGAATGCCAGGCGGGCCGCACGGAAGACGGCTTCGGGGTCATCGCCGTTGACGTGGATGACCGGAGCCGAGATCGACTTGGCGACATCGGTGGAGTAGAACGACGAGCGGGCCGATGCCGGTGATGTGGTGAAGCCGACCTGGTTGTTGATGACCACGTGGATCGTACCGCCGGTGCGGTAGCCGCGCAGTTCGGACTGCTGAACGGTTTCGAAAGCCACGCCCTGACCGGCGACGGCTGCATCGCCGTGGACCAGAATCGGAAGAACGCCGAAGCCCTCTTCGCCGTGGTCGAGTTCGTCCTGCTTGGCGCGCACAATTCCGCCGAGAACGGGGTTGACGGTTTCGAGGTGGCTGGGGTTTGCCGCGACCGACACCTTGGTGGTGTTGCCTGCCGGCGAGGTGAAGGAGCCGTCCATGCCCAGGTGGTACTTGACGTCGCCGGAGCCCTGGAAGGATTCGGGCGACTGCACACCGTCGAACTCGCGGAAGATCTGTGCGTAGGACTTTCCGGCGATGTTCGTCAGAACGTTGAGGCGGCCGCGGTGGGCCATGCCGATAGCCACTTCTTCCAGGCCTGCGTCGGCGGCTTCGTTGGCGATTTCGTCCAGCAGGACGATGGTCGATTCGCCGCCTTCGAGCGAGAAGCGCTTCTGGCCGATGTATTTGGTCTGCAGGAAGGTTTCGAAGGCTTCTGCTGCGTTGAGCCGGCCGAGGATGTGGCCTTGTTCTTCGCGGGTGAGCTCTTCGTGCGGAACTTCGATCTTCGACTGGAACCAGCGGCGCTGCTCCGGGTCGGCGATGTGCATGTACTCGTAGCCGGTCGTGCGGCAGTAGGCGTCGCGCAGCAGCCCGAGGATGTCGCGCAGAGGCATGACCGGTTTGTCACCGAAGCCGCCGGTTGCAAAGGAGCGCTCGAGATCCCACAGGGTGAGGTCGTGGTTGTTGATGTCGAGGTCCGGGTGCGTGCGCTGGCGGTACACCAGCGGGTCGATGTTCGCCATGAGGTGGCCGCGGGTGCGGTACGAGTCGATCAGCTCGATGACGCGGGCGGTCTTGTTGACATCGTCGGTATCGGATGCATCGAGGTCGGGCAGCCAGCGCACTGGTTCGTAGGGAAGCTGGAGGGACTCGAAGATTTCGTCGTAGAAGCCGTCGGCGCCCAGCAGGTATTCGTGGACGAGTTTGAGGAATTCGCCCGAGCCTGCACCCTGGATGACGCGGTGGTCGTAGGTCGACGACAGGGTCACGACCTTGGAAACGGCTAGACGGTTGATGGTCTCCTGGCTTGCGCCCTGGAATTCTGCGGGGTAGTTCATGGCGCCGACGCCGACGATTGCGCCCTGACCGCGCATGAGGCGGGGGACGGACATCATGGTGCCGATGCCGCCGGGGTTGGTCAGCGACACGGTGGTGCCCGCGAAGTCTTCGGCTCCGAGCTTGCCGCCCCGGCCGCGTTCGACGAGGTCGTCGTAGGCCGCCATGAATTCGCGGAAGGTCAGAGTGTCGGCTGCCTTGACGTTGGGCACCAACAGCATGCGCGTGCCGTCGGGGCGGGGCACGTCGATTGCCAGCCCGAAGTTGACGTGGGCCGGCTGTACCATTGCAGGTTTGCCGTCCTGTTCGTCGTAGTAGACGTTCTGGGTGGGCATCGCCTTGAGTGCCCGGATCACGGCAAAGCCGATGATGTGGGTGAAGGAGACCTTGCCGCCGCGAGTGCGCTTGAGGTGCGAGTTGATGACGATCCGGTTGTCGATCATCGCCTTAGCCGGAAGCTGACGGTAGGACGTAGCGGTGGGAACGTTGATGGAGTCGTCCATGTTGACGGCTACGGCCTTGGCAGGTCCGCGCAGTTTGGTGACCTTGTCTTCAGCATCTTGAGGCGCTGAGGTGGTCTTCTGCGCACTGCCGGCTGCGGTCTTCTTGGAGGCGGCGGTCTTGGATTCGGCCTTAGGGGTTTCCGCTTCCGTCGACGAAGGGGTTACGCCCTTGGACGACGTCGAGCTCTTCTTCTTTGTGCTCTGCGAAGATGTGGCAGGGGCCTTCTTCTGCGGAGCCGCCTTCTGTGCGGCAGGGGCCGAATCGCTGCTCTGAGCTTCGTACTTCTCAAAGACGGGCCACCAGGCCTTGTCTACTGAGTTCTTGTCTTTTCGGTACTGCTCGTAGAGTTCCTCAACCAGCCATTCGTTCGAGCCGAAGTCATCGGCCGTGATGGTCGGGTTCGATTCAGACACGGCGCTGATCGCCTTCTTCCTAAGCTTTGGTGGGTACAACGACGTCGCGAACCAGTCTAGCCAATTGATTCGGCAGTATCCCGCACGGTTTAGATTTCTCCTGTGTCGTCCGTCACCCCGGTCGAAGCGCGGCCGATCTGCCGCGCGGTTGGCGACTCGAATCCCGCTGACTGTTCGCTAGGATGGCGTCATGAAATATGCCAGTTTCGGCCCGGCGTTGACCGTCGGGTTCTTGTGCGCCTCGGTGACGTTCGAGGTGGTTTCGTAGTGGAGTGGCTGTATCTGGGCTTGGCCCTCCTCATGATCGTCGGCACGGGCTATTTTGTGGCCGGCGAATTCTCTCTTCTGACACTCGATCGGCACGATGTCGACAAGGCTCTCGCCGAAGGGAAGCGCAGTGCTAAGTACCTGGATTTGGGGCTGAATCACCTGTCGACGCAGCTGTCTGCAGCACAGCTGGGCATTACGCTCACCACGCTTCTCACGGGCTTCTTGATGGAGCCGTCAGTCGGTGTGCTGCTCAGGCAGCTGTTCACCGGCTTTGATGTTCCCGCTGCTGCGGCGCAGACCCTGTCAATTGTCATTGCGCTCATCATTTCGACCGTGCTGTCGATGGTGGTCGGCGAGCTCATGCCGAAGAACATGGCGATCTCCGCTCCCATGACCGCGGCTAAGATCGCCGTGCCGTTTCAGTACTTCTTCTCTGTTGTCTTCAAGCCGGTGATCGCGCTCCTCAACGGTTCGGCCAATAGGGCGCTGCGTTCAATGGGAATTGAACCGCAGGAAGAGTCGACGGCGGGGCGGTCGGCAGATGAGCTCACCGCACTTGTGCGCCATTCTGCCGATGAAGGTGCGATTGACGAACAGACGGCCGACCTGGTTACCCGCACTCTGAGCTTTTCTGAACTCACGGCGGAGGACATTATGACTCCGCGCACGCGCATGGTGTCGGTCAACAAGGACTCGACTGCCGCGGACATCATCGCGCACGCACGTTCGACTGGCTTTTCGCGCTTTCCGGTGGCGGGTGACTCGCGCGATGACATCGTGGGCATTGTGCACGTCAAGCACGCGATTGCCGTTCCGTTCAGCAAACGTGAGGACGCCTACGCCGGGGGTCTTATGTCCGATCTGCGCGAGGTGCCGGACACCTTGGAACTGGAGCCTCTCCTCCTGCTCCTGCGCCAGGAGGGCAACCAGGTGGCTGTCGTCATCGACGAGTACGGCGGCACCGCGGGTCTTGTCACGCTGGAGGACGTTGTGGAAGAGCTCGTTGGGGAGGTCGCCGATGAGCACGATCGTCTGCGCGTCATGGTGCGGCCGGCCCGCGACGGCTCGTGGATTGTGCCGGGCATGATGCGCCCGGACGAGGTGGTGGAGGCTACCGGCATGGCGATTCCCTCGAATTCCGATTACGAAACCATGGCCGGCCTGGTTCTCTATCGTTTGGGAGAGATCCCGAAGGTCGGCGCGCGCATCAGCATTGACGGCGCCGATCTCGTTGTCGAGAGGATGATGGGCCATCGGATCGAGCGGCTGCGCATGATCCCCGACTTTTCGAGGACGGCACTGTGAACGACTGGTTGGGACTTTTCTGGCTGGTGGTGCTCATTCTGGGCAATGCCTTCTTCGTGGCCGCTGAATTCAGTGTTGTGGCGGCTCGCCGTTCGCAGATCGAGCCTTTGGCTGACGCCGGGCGCCGTTCAGCCAAAACCGCGCTGTATGCAATGGAGCACGTGTCGCTCATGCTGGCCATCTGCCAGTTGGGCGTCACGGTCTGTTCGCTTATGCTCGGCGGCATTGCCGAGCCTGCAATCCACCACCTTTTGGCCGGCCCGCTCGAGTGGATGCAGATACCTCCCGCGGCTGCCGGTGCCCTCGGCTTTGCGATTGCGCTTTCGGCTGTGACCTTTCTGCACGTGGTCGTCGGCGAGATGATTCCGAAGAACATTGCGCTGGCAGAAGCGAAGCACTCTGTGCTGATTCTGGCTCCGCCGCTGGTCTTCCTGGCGAAGATCTTCGGCTTCGTCATTCATCCGCTCAATGCCTTTGCCAATGGCCTGCTCAAGCTGTGCGGGATCACTCCGCGCGATGACGTCAACGCCGCCTACACGGTCGAAGAAGTGCAGGCGATTGTCGCTGAGTCCAAGCGCGAAGGTCTCTTGGCCGACGACGGCGGACTGCTCAAAGGGGCCTTGGAGTTCTCCGACAAAAAAGCTTCCGATGTCATGGTTCCCATCCAGAAGGTTGTCACTGTTGCGCCGGACGTGACGCCTGAGCGCATTTCAGCTCTTGTTGGGCAGAAGGGCTTTTCGCGGTTCATTGTGCTCGATGCCGACGGTGCGCCCGACGGCTATATCCACGTCAAGGACGTCCTGTACGTCGAAGACGAGGTCGACTATGAAAGCCCCGTGCACTCCAAGCGCTTTCGCTCGCTGGTGACGATTTCGGCGGACGCTGAAATCGAAGATGCTCTGCAGAAGATGCAGGAGGCGGGAAATCACGTCGGCTGCGTGATCAGCGCGGCAGGAAAGCCGGTCGGCGTTCTGTTTCTGGAAGACGTTCTCGAAGAGCTTGTCGGCGAGGTCCGCGACGTGATGCAGCGCGGATCGGCCAGCTGACGGGCTGAATGAGCACTCCATAGGTGATCTGTCTGTGATTAACATGCCAAGGCGATAACAGAATTGTGAAGATGGCTATTGGTCGTTACACTGTTGTGACATCGGACGCTGTCGATGACGGCGCATCCGTGAGGTTGTTACCCGAGGGAGGATTGTGGACGCAGGAACGAATGGCCAGCCTATGAGCCGCCGTGAAGCGCTCCTGGCTGAAAAGCGCGCCGCCCGCGGGGAAGCCTCCGCCACGATGCCGAATGCGCAGCCTATCAGCCGCCGTGAAGCGCTCCTGGCTGAAAAGCGCGGCATGCGCGGAAGTGCTGTCGAGGCGGTGCCCAATCGCCAGCCTATGAGCCGACGCGATGCTCTCATGGCTGAAAAGCGCTCTGCGAAAAAGAGCAAGTTCAGCTTTATGCGCCGTGCGGACGCCGTGTCGTCGGCTGCGGGTAGGCGCGCCTCTGTTGTCCCCTTGGCTCCGGTCAATAACGGGCCGGTCCCGGCGGCGATCGGCCGTGGCTCTGACGGTTCTCGCCTGCGCGCATACCGCATGCGCCGCCAGCTTGCCGGTTCCTCAGTCGCTGCAGTCGCCGCGATCGGCGTGATCGGAGGCGGTTTCGCCGTTATGAGCTCAAGTCTGGGCTCTTCGGCCTATGCCAAGGCCGAAGAAGTCGGGGATTCACCTGATGGCCTGCTGCTGGAAGCAGTGGACGGTGCAGGCGCACAGAGCGGCGATTCGACTCTCGGCCAGACGAGCAGCCTCTCGGGCGGTGTTCTGCAGTCTGAGGGCGACAAAGCCCACGCTGCTTCGCGCACCATTGAACGCACCGCTCTTCCCGGCTGTTCCGGCGATGCTCCCTCGGGCGATGCCCAGAACGGACAGCTTCCGGACGAATGGATGTGCAAGATCGGTGTTGGTGGACACCAGCTTCGTGCTGACGCTGCGGTTGCCTTCGCTCAGATGAACGCTGCGTACAAAGCGGACACCGGCAAAGAGCTTGAGGTCACCGACAGCTACCGGCCCATCGGTTCCCAACAGGCAGTAGCGGCCTCCAAGCCGGGACTTGCCGCAAAGCCTGGAACCTCAATGCACGGCTGGGGCATTGCCATCGACTTCGGCGGCGGGACGGAAACCGCCAGTGGACAGCAGTACGAGTGGCTTGTCGCAAATGCCGGGGAATATGGCTGGGAAAACCCGGACTGGGCAAAGTCGAGCAAGTACGAGCCCTGGCACTGGGAATACGTACCAGCTCGCAAAATGATCAAGGGCCAATGACCGACACGGCTCTCTGATGCGTGATACAGTTGGAGAGCTTTTGCCCGCGTAGCTCAGTGGATAGAGCGTCTGCCTCCGGAGCAGAAGGTCGTAGGTTCGAATCCTGTCGCGGGCACGAGAACGAGCCCCTGGTCAGCGGAAACGTCGATCAGGGGCCTTCTTCATGCCTGTCTCTAGGGGCATGTATGCACTGAAGTGCGCAATATTCAACGGGCCGCCGGCTGCACGTGGGGGCCGCCCAAGGGATGATGAGCTCATGCGCATCGACGAGTTCTTCCAGGAGTCGCCAGTCACTGGGAGCCCCTGGGGCTCACATGAGACCGTGCTCAACGCTGAGCTGCTGACCTGACAGGTCCAGGGCACTGCGCAAGACCCGAATCCTCTGGAGGCAGCGTTGTCGCTCACCAGACTCGTCCGCGCAGAGCTGCGAGTCCTACGGCACTGAGACGGCGCATGGTCGTCGATCGGCTGTCGTGTCGATCTTCCGCCGCTTTAGGTGTATGGGGTCACGACGTGGTCGACACGTTCGTGGACGCGGGTGGCCGGTGGCTGATATGCACAGGGGGTATGAGGCCGATGACAGTTGTAGTGATGGCCCCGCACCTCTATTGCCTTCCGGTGATCCTGCTTGGACTCATTGACGCGGGCAAAGAGGCATTCCTCGGAAAGCAGTCGCTGGTATCGCTCGATAACTTGGTCCCTTTCTCCGGCACGACGCGAATGAGGCGCGTGATGCCGGTGCGCAGGCCGCGGTGGTGGCCCAACTGTGTCAGTTCGAGATGGATGCGCCGAGCTGACCGTTTGTGTTCGGGACGGAGCCGGCTGTCGTCGAGGACGCGGGTTACGAAGCTGTGTCTTCTTTCCGGGGCCAGCGGGGTAATAGCGTGGGTCATCGGAACGGGGCTCGTTCTGCTGGATGGTTGCTCAGACACCACCCATCGTGCAGTTCGGGTGCCCGTTCCTTCATCCCGGTTGGCGACTGCAGCGTCATGCCCACAACATCTCGGCTCCTTCTGCCGTGTGGCCGATCACACGGCAGAAGGAGAAAGTCGAATAGCACGCAAGTATACGCGATTGGTCGCCGGGGCGCGGGGAACGCGAAAGCGTCTATGCACCCAGCCTGATTGGGACTTCGTCCACCGCGAACTCGCCGGTGTCGGAGCAGCGCTGAAACTGCTGCATGGTGAGCACCGCGATGCGTGCACTGCGATGGGGGCGCCGTCGATGGGGTGCAACAGGTTCTGCAAGACGTGTCAGCAGCATGGCCTCGTCACCGGACTCTCAACGCGAGTCCGCCGCAAAGCAGGTCAGAGCGTCGAGGTCGACTGGTCGGGCAAGACGATGCGTCTGTCGGATCCCGTCGGCGGTCGCAGTCAGCGGGTGCACGCGTTCGTCGGGTGCCTGCCGTTCTCACGGTATGCATTCGTGTGGCCGACGTTGGACATGAAGCAGGGCGCCTTGCCAAGCTCCGGGTTTCATAGATGCTCTGCTTCTTGGTCTTCTGCGCAGTCTCCACCGCACCGATGACGTTTGTCGGTGCCTTTGCCCCTGTGGCCGGACCCGCTTGAGCCGGTCTGCTGAGCGGATATCCTGCTATGGCAATTGTGATGGCAGTATTGCTCATTGGTGCCGGTGGGCTGACAACTCGATACTGATGTCAGGTTCCAGGGCTGTCCCGTCCACTGTAGCGCCAGCTGAAGCAGTACTCGATCCGCATTGGTGTCGCGGTAGCTACTGTGCTTGAGTGCTTGGCACGTATTCGCTCACGTCCGCGACCGCAGACTTCGCTGTGCGGGCGGCACCGATGATGGTCGCGGAGGAAAACCCCGTCCAATCGCCATACCCCAGCAGGTGCAGACCAGGAACATCGATGCTTCGAGTGCCCACGGTGACTGGATGCCCGTTCTCCCAGGTCAATTCGAGCCCCTTGAGATGCTTGAGGTGTGGTTTGAAGCCGGTGCACCAGATGATGGCATCACAGCTGTACTCACTGCCGTCGGCCCACGAAACCCCAGCCGAGGTCAATCGCTCGAACATCGGCGAAGCGCTCAGGTCGCCACGATCGCGTGCAGCCCGCACGGGAGGGACCATGACGATATCGCCGAGCCCCGACACGCCATCGTGGTCGCGCCCGGCCCGCTGGGCCGCCTCGCGGGCGGTGGCAACATCGAAGAGCACTCGTCCATCGACGTCATCAGGCATGAACCGTGGTCGGCGCTGCGTCACCCACAGTGTCTGCGCCACGGTCGAGACTTCCGAGACGATCTGGGCGGCGGAGTTCCCACCGCCGACGATGACAACCCGTTGGTCGGTGTAGTCCTCGGGCGAATAGTACTCAACGGTGTGCAGCTGTCGTCCCGTGAAATCCTCACAGCCCGGATAGTGAGGGACATAGGGGCGTTGCCATGTTCCGGTGGCGCTGATGACCGCCGTGGTCTCCAGGGTGCCGGTATCGGTATCGACGAACAGCTGCCCCCGATCCTGGTAGACATTGCTGACGTGAACCGGGCGTTGAACGGGCAGATCGTAACGGTGTTCGTACTGGGTCAGGTAGTCAACGACATGATCGGCGGTGGGAAATGACTCACCCTTCTGCGCAGGCATCGGCCAGCCTGGCAGTGGACTGTATTCGGCGGGTGAAAACAGACGCAACGACTGCCACCCGTGCTGCCAGGCTCCGCCGGGGCCGGCGTGGTCGTCGAGAATCACGAATTCGAGACCTGCTCTGCGAAGAAAATATCCAGCGGCGAGGCCGGCCTGCCCACCGCCGATGACTACGACATCAGTCATCCGGTGCCCCCTCAATCTTGACCGAGTAAGTCAGCCACGAGCGCCTCGATGCGGATCTTGATGTCGTCGCGGATCAGGCGAACCGCTTCGATGCCCTGGCCTGTTGGGTCATCGAGTTCCCAGTCTTCGTAGCGCTTTCCCGGGAAGAAAGGGCATGCGTCGCCACAGCCCATTGTGATGACCACGTCTGAGTCCTGCACAGCCTCGTCTGTGAGAACTTTCGGCTGCTCGGCGGTGATGTCGATGCTGTCTTCGCTCATCGCCTCGACCGCGATGGGGTTGATGTGTTCGGCCGGGACGGATCCTGCTGAGCGGACTTCGATGCGGTTGCCCGCATAATGGCGCAGGTAGTCGGCGGCCATTTGGGAACGTCCAGCGTTGTGGACGCACACGAATAAGACAGATGGTTTGTGGTCAGTCATAGGGGCGGTCTCTCTTTCGATCAGCTGGTGAGGGAATCGAGTAGGGCCTGGACGCGGGCCGCAAGATCGTCGCGGATGAGTGTCGCTGTTTCAGGAGAGGCCAGTGCTGGGTCGGCGACTGGCCAATCCTCGTAGCGCAGCCCGGGCACGATGGGACAGACGTCGCCGCAACCCATCGTGATCGCAACATCAGCCGCACGAATCGCGTCATCGGTCAACGGCTTTGGGAACAGTTCCCCGACGTTCTCCCCGTCCAGGTTGCTGATGAGTTCGGCGACGTTCGGGTTGATTCCGGCCGCGGGAGTCGAACCTGCGGAGCGGGCGATGACCTTACCTCCGGATAAGTGACGTGTCAGGGCCGCGGCGAGTTGGGACCGGCCTGCATTGGCGACACAGATGAAGAGGACCTGCGGAGGCGCGCTGGCTCGGTCCCGGGTGATGTCAGCCAAGCGCTGCTTCGCGAAGCGCTCGGTCAAGGGGAAGAGGCAGCGAGTGGTTTTCGCCGATCGAGCCAGCGCTGTGTAGGAATCGCGCACGATGCCGGTGACGGTCTCTGGCGACACACCAGCCGACGTTTCCGACAGGTCTGCGGCCAAACGGCTGATGTGGGCATCGACGTCGAAGGCAGTGCCCACCATTGTTGCCTCGCGCGGCGGGTTTGGTGCGATGACGGCGGGGGCGAACCCTTCCAGTAGAGCGCTCACAGCGGCATGGCGACCAGCAGCAATCGAATACCAGACCCAGGTGCCGCGACGTTGAGAGTCGAGCAGCCCCGCTGTCTTCAGCACTTTCAAGTGATGAGAGACAGTTGGCTGGGAAACATCGGCAAGCTCTGCAAGGTCGCAGACACATGACTCTCCACGCGGATCGGTGCTGATCGCTGAGAGCATCCGCAGCCGCAGAGGGTCAGCGAGTGCCTTGAGTGTGCCGGCAAGCGTCGTCGCGACGTCGAGAGCGATGGCGTGGGACGGGTCGGGGGCGCACGGTTCATCGGCAGTCGCGATCACAGTGGTTTCAGTCATGACGATCTCGACTCCGTGGCGTAGGGGTCAGTGCGGAACCATGCCTTCGCGGCCCAGAGTGAGACATAGACGAGGCCGACCAGAACAGGAACCTCGATGAGGGGGCCGACGACTCCAGCCAGGGCCTGGCCGCTGGTAGCGCCGAAGGTGCCGATGGCGACGGCAATCGCGAGTTCGAAGTTGTTGCCCGCTGCCGTAAACGCCAGTGTTGTGGATCGAGCGTAGCCAAGACCGAGGCTCTTGCCGAGCAGGAGGCCGGCGAACCACATCAGCGAGAAGTAGACCAGCAATGGCAGTGCGATTCGAGCCACGTCCAACGGTTGACTGGTGATCTGCTCGCCCTGGAGCGCGAAGAGCAGCACGATCGTAAACAACAGACCGTAGAGCGCCCACGGCCCCACTCGGGGAATGAACTTCTCTTCGTACCACTGACGGCCGCGACGTTTCTCGCCGATCCACCGTGAGGCGAATCCGGCGATCAGGGGGACGCCGAGGAAGACGAGCACGTTGAGAGCGATCTGGCCCATTGACACATCCAGGCCCTGTGTATCAAGTCCCAACCACGTGGGCAGGACAGTGAGGTAGAACCAGCCGAGGACTGAGAACATGACCACCTGGAAGATCGAGTTGATCGCGACCAGCACAGCGGTTGCCTCTCGGTCACCGCAGGCGAGGTCGTTCCAGATCACGACCATGGCAATACAGCGGGCCAGGCCGACGATGATCAATCCTGTGCGGTATTCGGGGAGGTCTGGCAGGAACGTCCAGGCCAGAGCGAACATTACGGCGGGCCCGACCAACCAGTTGAGGATCAATGACGAGATCAGCAGCTTCTTATCGCCGGTGACATCGGCGACCTTGTCATAACGGACTTTAGCGAGGACGGGGTACATCATGACCAGCAAGCCAAGGGCGATGGGCACTGAGATGCCGCCGACTTCCAAATGGGAAAGAAGCTCAGAGACCCCTGGGGCCAGCCGGCCGAGGAGGAGGCCCGCGATCATGGCCAGGCCGATCCAGGCCGGTAACCCCTTATCCAGTGTCGACAGGCGTGCGGGTGTTGCCTGCTGTGTGGTGGTGTCTGCAGTCATGCCGGGAGTTCCTTGATTTTGTTCACGATGTCTGGGTGCGGGTGTGCTCTGATGGGGACGTCGCGTCGTTGGCCGTCCCGGTAAAAGCCGAGCGTAGGAATGGATGTCACTCCGGCCGCTGTAACGGCTCCGGGATTGGTATCGGCATCGATCTTGACGACTTTGCTTCACCCAGGCCAGTGTCGGCGGTCGTGACTTCCCCCAGGCAGATCGAGGTAAATGGAGTTATCAAAGATGATGCGTGCACCAAACCGTTCGGCCTGAGCACGCGTCGCCTCCATCATCTCCGTGCCCGGGACTCCATCGGTACAGACGGCAGGGTCAGACCCGACAACCATTGACTTTTGTATCGACATGCATCGATATTGATGCATGTCGATACAAAAGTCAATTGTCCGACCCGCCCCGGGTTTCCAAGACGCGCGGCGAACGCAAAGCCCCACCAGAAGCAGGCTCGCTCCGGGCTGCACCAAGAGTGAGGCGCGCTCGCGGGCCCGCGAGTTCCTCGCCGCCGCACCTAGCGACCCAGAGGGCAAAAGGTCGTGGCTTCGAATTCTGTCGCGGGCACAATCGTGGGAATCTCGGGACCTCGACTGCCGATGCCCCGAGATTCTTCTGTTCTGCGTGGCGCGTCGCCGAACGGGCCGTTCACAGAAAAGCCGCTTCACGCAGGGTGCTTCGATGCTGATGTGCGATCCGGCGGCACGCGGCTGAGTCTGTGCCGCGGCACCTGGTTGCCCGCTGGGGGCGCGGGCGTAATATCGTTGTCCCTGTGACTCCGGAAGATCTCAAAGCAGCAATTGCACAGGCCATCCAGGTTCTCGCCGATGGCGGCCTGAACCTTGCAGTCCCCGACAAGCTCACGGTCGAACGACCCAAAAACCGAGATCACGGCGACTGGGCGGCCAATGCGGCCCTTCAGCTTGCCAAACAAGCGGGAGTTCCACCTCGGGAACTGGCAGAAAGACTTGCCGAACAGCTGCGTGAAAACCCCGGTGTCGACACCGTGGACGTCGCCGGACCCGGCTTCCTCAACATCACCCTCAACAAAGCGGCAGCAGGTCAGCTTGCCCTCGACATTGTCGAGGCCGGTGGAACCTATGGGCAATCGACAGCTTTGGCGGGCGCACCGGTCAACATGGAGTTTGTGTCAGCCAACCCCACTGGCCCGCTGCACCTCGGACACACGCGCTGGGCCGCCGTCGGCGATGCTCTGATCCGCGTTCTGCGGGCTGCCGGAGCCGATGTCACTGCCGAGTACTACATCAACGACTTCGGCTCTCAGATGGACACTTTCGCCGGCAGCGTCCTGGCGCGTCTGCGCGGTCACGACGTTCCCGAGGGCGGTTATCCCGGCCAGTACGTGCAGGCAATCGCCGACGCTCTTCGGCAGCGCCACCCCGAATGGGCAGACAGCGCCGACGCTGACATCTACGACCAACTGCGCGCAGAAGCCTACGAACTGCAGATGGCGGACATCAAAGACACGCTCGCCGCATTCGGAGTGGACTTCGACGTATTCTTCTCAGAGAAGTCCCTCCACGATGCAGGCAAAGTCGCCGAGGCAGTAGAGCGCCTGCGCGAACAGGGCCACATCTTCGACGAAGACGGAGCCGTGTGGCTGCGCACCACGGACTTCGGCGACGACAAGAACCGCGTGCTCGTCCGCGCCGATGGCAGCCCCACCTACTTTGCTGCTGATGCCGCCTACTACCTGTCCAAGAAGGACCGCGGCTTCGTCAAGAAGATCTATCTGCTGGGCGCTGACCACCACGGCTACGTGGGACGACTCAAAGCGCTGGCTGCAACTGCCGGAGACGACCCCGATGAGAACATCGAGATTCTCATCGGCCAGCTGATCAGCGTCAACGGCGCGCGGCTGTCCAAGCGGGCGGGCAACATCATCGAACTGCGCGACCTGATCGAATGGCTCGGAGCTGATGCCCTGCGCTACTCGCTGGCGCGCATTCCCACCGATTCGCCGCTCACGCTCGATCCGGAGGTGCTGCGCTCAGCATCGAATGACAACCCCGTCTACTACGTGCAGTACGCCCACGCCAGAGCCTGCAGTGTTGAGCGCCGCGCGGTCGAGGCGGGAGTGGACCAGGCCCCCGTGGACCCGGCGACGCTGACAGATCCCACCGAGGCCGTCCTGCTTTCGGCACTGGCAGACTTCCCGAGAGTAGTCACCGACTCCGCCAAGCTGCGTGAACCCCACAGGGTTGCCCGCTATCTTGAATCTCTCGCTGGCAGCTTCCACAAGTGGTACGACGCGTGCCGTGTTGTGCCGCGGACAGACGAAGATCTGACTGCTGTTCACGGCACTCGCCTGGTTCTCGATCGGGCAACGAAGACTGTACTGGCCAACGGGCTGCGCATGCTCGGAGTTTCTGCACCGGAGAAGATGTAATGCCGGCTCACCCCTCGGGCGTTCTGCACGCCGGACCGTCGCCCGTCTGGCTTCCCGTGCCCACCGACGTCAACGAACTCATGGCCTCCCTGTGGTCGCGCAACACCTCCAAAAACGCTGACGGCGTACTCGAAGTCGCCGGCGTTGTGGCGACAGCGCTTGCCGAGCGCTTCGGAAGCCCGCTGTATGTGCTCGACGTCGACGACTTCCGCCACCGTGCCCGCAGCTTCGTCGGAGCATTCAGCGACGCGTTCGAAGCTCACGGCATGCAGGCGCGCGCTTACTACGCAGGAAAGGCCTTTCTGTGCACCGCAGTTGCCCGTTGGGCTCACGAGGAGGGCATGGGAGTCGATACGTGCTCACTCGGTGAAATGCGCACAGCCCAGGCCGCCGGTGTTCCCGCTGAAGCGGTGGGCCTGCACGGGAACAACAAGTCCGATGACGAAATAGCAATGGCCCTCGACTGGGGAATCGGCCGGATCGTCATCGACTCACTCGACGAAATTGAGCGCGTCTCCCAGGCCGCTGCGGTTCGCGGCATTACCGCGCCCGTCATGCTGCGTTTGACAGTCGGCGTTGAAGCGCACACGCACAGCTTCATCGCCACAGCCCACGAAGACCAGAAGTTCGGCCTGTCCATCAGCGGGGGAGCGGCTGACCGCGCCGCCCGTGCTGTCATCACGGACCCCAATCTTGAACTGGTGGGCCTGCACAGCCACATCGGCTCTCAGATCTTCGAAGAAGACGGCTTTGCCCTCGCCGCCCGCAGGATCATTGAATTCTCCGCCCGCCTGCGCGCAGACACCGGATTCGCAATACCGGAGATCGACCTGGGCGGAGGCTTCGGCATCCGCTACACATCGCAGGACAAACCCGTCGCGTTTGAGCAGATGGCGGCTCTCCTGGCTGCCGCGGTTGCCGAAGAGTGCGACGACGCCGACTTTCCCCGTCCCGCGGTGTCCTTTGAGCCGGGGCGAGCGATTGTCGGGCAGGCGGTGTTCTCCCTCTACACCGCTGGAACCATAAAGGAAGTCGAAACCGATTCGGGAATCCGCACCTATGTGTCAATTGACGGCGGAATGAGCGACAACATACGGACCGCTCTGTACGATGCCGACTATTCGTGCACACTGGCCTCGAGGTCGTCTGACGCCAAAGCGACTGTCGTCCGCGTAGTCGGCAAACACTGCGAAAGCGGCGATATAGTCGTCCGCGATGAATATCTGCCGGCGGACATCAGCCGCGGTGATCTCATTGCGGTCCCCGGCACGGGCGCCTACTGCAGGCCGCTGTCGTCGAATTACAACCACGTGCCGCGCCCCGGCGTCGTCGCCGTTGAAAACGGACAGGCCGAGTGGGTGGTGCTTCCTGAAACCTACGAACAGATGTTTGCATCGGATCCCGGTTTCGCCCGGGCCAATGAGAACGGAGAAAAATGAGCGCACAGCCTCTCAAGGTAGCCCTGCTCGGAGCGGGAACCGTCGGCAGTGAAGTTGCCGATGCGATCCTCAACCGCGCCGACAGCTTCACCGAGCGCATCGGAAGCCAACTCGAGCTCATGTCCGTCGGTGTGCGCGACATTTCGAAGGCCCGCCCCGGTATTCCGACTGATCTCATCACCGATGACCTCGAAGCGGCAATCGAAGGCGCCGACATCGTCGTAGAACTCATGGGCGGACTCGAACCGGCTCGCGAACTGCTGGTCAAAGCCCTCAATTCCGGTGCATCGGTTGTGACCGCCAACAAGGCGCTGCTGGCCAAGCACTCCGGGGAACTCTTCGCCGCCGCCGACAAAGCCAAAGTTCGCCTTGAGTACGAAGCCGCTGTGGCCGGGGCGATCCCCATCATCCGCCCCGTCGGAGACTCCCTGGCCGGTGACCGCATCACCCGTGTGCTCGGTATCGTCAACGGCACCACCAATTTCATCCTGGATGCGATGGAAGCCAAGGGCTGGGACTACGAGCACGCTTTGAAGACCGCTCAGGAGCTCGGCTATGCCGAAGCTGATCCAACAGCTGATGTCGGCGGGCACGACGCTGCCGCCAAAGCTGCGATTCTCGCCTCGCTGGCCTTCCACACCTCAGTGAGCATCGACGATGTTCACGTGGAGGGCATTGAGAACATCACCGCCGACATGATTTCAACCGCAGCCAGCCAGGGCTTCACCATCAAGCTGTTGGCCATCTGCGAAGAGATTCCGGCAGCGGGGGTCTCAGCTCGCGTCTACCCGGCCCTCATTCCGGCGGACCACGCTCTTGCCAGCGTTGGAGGAGCGTTCAACGCCGTGTTCGTCGAAGCCGAATCCGCCGGCGAACTCATGTTCTACGGCCAGGGAGCCGGGGGAGCCCCGACATCGTCCGCAGTGCTTGGCGACCTCGTCTCCGTGGCCCGCCGCAAGGTGCTCGGCGGAGCAGGACAGTACCGCAAGCTCGAAAGCGGATCGCTGCCGATCATTCCGATTGACGACATCAACACGCGCTACCACATCACGCTGGCTGTCCAGGACCGCCCGGGTGTGCTTCACGCAGTAACCGGGGTGTTCCTTGACCAGGGGGTCTCCATCAAGCTCGTCGAGCAGACGAGCCTCGATGATGCGGCTGACCCGCGGGCCAAGCTCGTCATTGCGACCCACGGCGGAACCGAATCCGCGCTGGCATCGACGGTCGAGCGGCTGCGCGCGCTTGACGTGGTCGACGAGGTCGTCTCGATTCTGCGCATTGAAGGACAGTGAGAAAGACCATGGCACACCAGTGGCGCGGGGTCGTGACCGAATACCGCGAACACCTTGCAATCGACCCGCAGGCAGACCCGGTTTCGCTCGGTGAGGGCGGGACGCCGCTCATCTTCGCCGAAAAGCTTTCCGAGCGCACCGGAGCCGAGGTCTACGTCAAATACGAGGGGATGAACCCCACCGGTTCGTTCAAAGACCGCGGTATGACCGCGGCCATCACCGCAGCCAAAGCAGCCGGTGCCAAAGCTGTCATCTGCGCATCGACCGGGAACACTTCGGCGTCTGCTGCCGCCTATGCGACCAAGGCGGGCATGACCTGCGCGGTTCTTGTGCCCAAGGGCAAGATCGCCCCCGGAAAAATGAGCCAGGCGGTAGCCCACGGCGCTCAGCTGCTGGAAGTCGACGGAAACTTCGACGACTGCCTGATGCTTTGCCGAAAGCTGTCGGAATCGTATCCGGTTCACCTGGTCAACTCGGTCAACCCCGATCGCATCGAAGGTCAGAAGACAGCCGCTTTTGAAATTGTCGACGCGCTCGGCAAAGCCCCGGACATCCACGCGCTGCCGGTGGGCAACGCGGGCAACATCACGGCCTACTGGAAGGGCTACACCGAGTACGAACAGAAGGGTCTGGCGGACTCAGCCCCGCGCATGTGGGGCTTCCAGGCCGCCGGTGCGGCTCCGCTTGTCACCGGCCATCCGATTGACGAACCGGAGACTATCGCGACGGCCATCAGGATCGGCAACCCCGCGTCGTGGGACAAGGCGATTGCCGCTCGTGAAGAATCGGGCGGACTCATCGACTCGGTTGAAGACGAGCAGATCATCCGGGCTCACCGCCTGCTGTCTTCCACAGAGGGCATTTTCATCGAACCCGGTTCGGCAGCGTCTATTGCCGGTCTGCTGAAGATGCACGAGGCCGGTCGAGTGCCGCAGGGGGCTGTCATAGTGTGCACAGTCACCGGTCATGGACTGAAAGACGCCGACTGGGCGCTGAAGGCCGCAGAAGGTCAGTTCGAAGCGGGGAGCGTGCCCGTTGACGCTGTCAGCGCTGCGCGCGCACTGGGTCTGGAGGACTGAGAGTGCCCTGCAGCATCGAGGTCTCGGTTCCTGCGACTTCGGCCAATCTGGGGCCCGGCTACGACACCTTCGGCCTTGCCCTCGACATTGCCGACGAGGTGGTGGCCGAACTGCACTCCTCTCCCGTCGACCTCAGCAGCTGTGTCGAGGTTACGGGCCAGGGTGCCGGCCAAGTGCCCGCCTCCTCGGATCATCTGATCCACAGGGTCGTGCGCGAAGTGCTCGACCACCACGGCAGCGCCGAACTGGCAGACCGGCTGACTTTGCGATGCGCCAATACGATTCCGCATTCGCGGGGGATGGGCTCATCGGCTGCCGCTGTGGTCGCGGGGATCTCGATTGCCGATGCCCTTCTCGCGTGCGTCGGCCGAGGCGAGCTGTGCGAAGCCGAGCGACTCGCCTGGGCTGTTCACTTTGAGGGGCACGCGGACAATGCTGCACCGGCGCTGTTCGGAGGCGTTTCCATCAGCATGGCCGATGCACAGGGCAGTCCGCGCTCGGTTTCAGTTCCCGCCCACCCTGCTGTGAGGGCGGTGCTCGTGGTTCCCGACACGACGCTGGACACCGATTACGCGCGATCATTCATCCCCGAACAGGTTCCGCACGCTGATGCCGTGGCGAACTCGGCGGCCGCGGCGCTGTTCATCCACGCAATCGGGCGTGATCCCTCGCTGCTCTTTGCGGCGACAGAAGACCACCTGCACCAGGAATATCGCAGGCCGGCCATGCCCGAAACTCTGGCCCGGGTCGATGCGCTGCGCGAACACGGCCTTGCCGCTGTTGTGTCCGGAGCTGGTCCGACGGCGCTGGTGCTGGGCACCGGCGAAGATCTGCGCGACGAGGTCGTCTCAGTCATCGGTGAAGACGATGCCGACGTCATTGCCGCCTCGATTGCCGATTTTGGGGCAACCATCACTCGAACAGGCGCATAAAGCCAATCAGTACGCTGTTCTGTCGGCGTGCTGATTAGCCTTGCACCGTTTTTTCACGTTATGCTTAGGCTGTTCTTCCGCAGCGATTGCTGTGATGCTCGGATCGACAGATTCTGTCTCCGATGAAGAACAATCACCTCAGCACCCACGTTGGTGCTTTCACAGCCACTTTCATGTGCAGACCACTGCTGAATGCCTCTGTGTGCTTCAGCCGAACGAGGGAGAAGGAACCTTCGTGTCAGAAAACACTGACTTCAACCACTCCGGAAGCCTGTCCGCCCTTCGCCTGCCGCAGCTGCAGGAAATGGCCGCAGGATTGGGCATCAAAGGCTACCGCCGCCTTCGCAAGAGTGATCTGATTGACGCAATTCTTAAGGCTCAGGGCGGGGCCGCCCCTTCTGGTTCTGATGCCGGCGCAGACAAGAAGGAGCGCTCGGACGCTCCCGCGGAGAAGACCGAGACCGCTGACGAAAAGACGGACGGCGAAAGCGCTGGCCAGAAGGACGACGACAGCGCCAGCCAGAGTGCCGAGGCGAAGCCCGAAAGCGGCGCAGACGCTGAGGACAACGGTGAAGGCGGCGGTCGTTCACGCCGTCGCGGCCGCGGTGGAAAGCGCGGAGATAACAACTCCGAGGACGCTGCTAAGTCCGGTAATGGCAAACGCGGCGAGAAGAACCGCGACAACAATGAGCGCGATGATAGCGCCCACGACGACAAAAACGGTCGTGCCGACAAGAACGACCGCGACGACAAACACGGCCAGAAGAAAAACAAGAACGGCCGAGGCCGCAAAAACAACGGCGATGACGGCGCTGACAATCGCAACAGCGGTGACAATCGCGACAACCGCGGCAACCGCCACGACGATTCGGGTCGGGATGACAACAACGACCGCGGTCGCCGCGGGCGCGGCCGCGACCGCAAGCGCCGTCGCGGTGACGATGACCTGCGTCCGGACGACGTCCTCATCCCCGTCAGCGGCATCCTCGACGTGCACGACAACTACGCTTTCCTGCGCACGTCCAGTTACCTGCCGGGTCAGAACGACGTCTACGTGTCGAACAACATGGTCAAGCGCAACGGGCTTCGCAAAGGCGACGCCGTTGTCGGCGCCATTCGCCAGCAGCGCGAAGGCGAACGCAACAACCGCCGCGAAAAGTTCGACGCCCTCGTCCGCCTGGACTCCGTCAACGGCCTGTCAGTCGAAGATGCCAAGCGCCGTGTGAACTTCTCGAAGCTCACCCCGCTCTACCCGCAGGAGCGCCTGCGGATGGAGACGACTTCGTCCAACGTCACACAGCGGATCATCGATCTTGTCGCCCCCATCGGCAAGGGCCAGCGCGGTCTGATCGTCGCCCCGCCCAAGGCAGGCAAGACCACGATCATGCAGCAGATCGCCAACGCGGTGAAAGCAAACGACCCCGATGTTCACCTCATGGTCGTCCTGGTTGACGAACGCCCCGAAGAGGTCACGGACATGACGCGCGCCGTCGACGGCGAAGTCATTGCCTCGACATTCGACCGTCCGGCCGATGACCACACGGCAATTGCGGAACTCGCCATCGAGCGCGCTAAGCGGCTGGTCGAAATGGGCCAAGACGTCGTGGTCCTGTTGGACAACATCACCCGCCTGGGCAGGGCCTACAATCTGGCCCAGCCGGCCTCCGGCCGCATCCTCTCCGGTGGTGTCGACGCGAACGCCCTCTACCCGCCCAAGCGCTTCTTCGGCGCTGCGCGAAACATCGAAGGCGGCGGTTCGCTCACCATCTTGGCAACTGCTCTCGTTGAGACCGGTTCGAAGATGGACGAAGTCATCTTCGAAGAGTTCAAGGGCACCGGCAACATGGAGCTTCGCCTGTCGCGCAGCCTTGCAGACAAGCGCATCTTCCCGGCCGTTGACGTCAACGGCTCCGGCACGCGCCGCGAAGAGAACCTCATGGGCGCAGAAGAGCGCAAGATCATGTGGCGTCTGCGCCGTGTGCTCGCAGGCCTTGAACAGCAGCAGGCACTTGAGCTTCTGCTGTCGAAGCTCAAGGAAACGCAGAACAACGCCGAGTTCCTCATGCAGGTGCAGAAGACCACTCCGTTGCCGAAAGCCGCCTCTGACGACTGATGGCGCTTGACTCTTCGCAGCTGGAAGCCAGCGTTCGCTCTCTCATTGACGAGCACGACCGGATCGAGGCGGAACTGGCCGACCCGGACGTGCTCGCCGATGCCGGGCGGACGCGGAAGCTGACCAGGCGGTACTCCGAGCTCGGTCAGGTCAAGACCTGTGTCGATGCAATCGACACTGCGCGCAGCGACCGTGAAGCTGCCGCTGAGCTTGCCGAAGAGGACAGTTCTTTTGCTGACGAGGCGCATCGTCTGGACGGCGTGATCGCCGACCTCGAAGAGCGGCTGCGGGAACTGCTGGTTCCCAAAGACCCCGACGATGTTCGCGACGCCCTGCTGGAGGTCAAAGCCGGCGAGGGCGGGGACGAATCGGCCCTGTTCGCCGCGGACCTCGTCAACATGTATCGCCACTGGGCATCCAACCGCGGGTGGAGCGTGGAGGTTCTCGATTCCACTGAAACCGCTTTGGGCGGTTGGAAAGACATCACTCTGGCTGTCAAGTCGCGCGAAGGCGGAGTGTACGGCTGGATGAAGTTCGAAGGCGGTGTTCACCGCGTACAGCGGGTTCCCGTCACGGAATCGCAGGGCCGCATCCACACATCCGCGGCGGGCGTGATGGTCTTCCCGGAAGTCGATGAGCCCGATGAAATCCGCATTGACGACAATGATCTGCGGATCGACGTCTACCGTTCTTCTGGCCCCGGCGGCCAGTCTGTCAACACAACGGACTCCGCTGTGCGCATCACCCACCTGCCCACGGGGATCGTCGCCAGCTGTCAGAACGAAAAATCGCAGCTGCAGAACCGTGAGGCCGCCATGCGGATTCTGCGTGCACGCCTGCTTGCAAAGCAGGCCGAAGAAGCTGCGGCAGAAGCCCAGAGCGCGCGCCGCCTGCAGGTGCGCTCGGTCGACCGTTCAGAGCGCATCCGCACCTACAACTTCCCGGAAAACCGGATTGTCGATCACCGGACCGGGTATAAGGCCTACAACCTCGACCAGGTGCTTGACGGCAGACTGGATGAGGTCGTCGAATCGCTGCGTGCTGCTGAGCGGGCTGAACGGCTCGAAGGGATCGGCTGATTGTCTGCTGAGCCGATCCGCGCTCGGCAGGCGCTGTCCGCCGCTTGCGCACGGCTGCGCCAAGCGGAAATCGAAACCGCCGATGCGGAGGCGCGCCTCCTGCTGGCGTGGGCTTGGGAGTTCGACGTTAAGAGCCTCTCTCTGACGCTCCTTTCGGATCCCGCTGTGCCCGACGACGTTGCACAGCGCCTTGAAGAGGGCCTTGCCCGGCGGGCCGAGCGGGTTCCGGTTCAGCACATCACCGGCAGGGCGGCTTTCCGGCATCTCGATCTTGCGGTGGGCCCTGGAGTCTTCATTCCCCGCCCCGAAACTGAGCTTCTTGCCCAGTGGGGCATTGACTTTCTGCGCAGCCGTCCCCGCGGCAGTCGGCGGGTTCTTGATCTGTGCACCGGCACCTCGGTCCTGGCACTGTCCGCGGCCAGTGAGGTCGGCGCCACTTCGGCAACGGGTGTCGAGCTGAGTCCCTCAGCCACTCGGTGGGCAAAGGCAAACATCGAAAACCACGTGCCGTTGCTCAGCCGCTGCGGTTCGCAGTGCGCAGTCATCCAGGCAGACGCGTTGCAGTTCATTCCCGAAAGTCCAGTGGACCTGGTCGTGTCCAACCCGCCGTACGTTGACCGTGCCCGCCAGCCCAATCTTCCCGAAGTCGATGCTGACCCCGAAATCGCCCTGTACGGCGGGGGAGAGGACGGTATGGACTTTCCCCGTGCACTCATCGCCCATGCAGCGGAAATCGTGGTCGGCGGCGGGGCGTTGGCAGTCGAACACGCAGAGTACCAAGTCCAGCAGATGCGGGCCGCCTTTGCAGACGCAGGCTTTGAACAGGTCGAGGTCCACCGCGACTACACTGGCAGGGAACGTTTCACAACCGGCTTCAAACCACACGAGGAGACCCATGTCGCGGCACTATGACCTTCGCAGCTCAGAGGTCCACGACCTCGTGATAGCCGAAGCCGCACGGGTCATCGAAGACGGCAAGCTCATCGTTCTGCCCACTGACACCGTCTACGGTGTAGCAGCCGACGCATTCTCTCCCGAAGCGGTTGAACGGCTGCTCGATGCCAAGGGCCGCGATCGAACCATGCCGCCGCCTGTGCTCATAGCCCGCCCGGAAACTCTCATGGGCATTGCCGAGGGTGTCGATGCGGTGACAATGGCGCTCACGGCAGAGTTCTGGCCCGGTGCGCTGACCATCATCTGTCGAGCCCAGCCCATGCTCGACTGGGACCTCGGCGACACTCACGGGACCGTCGCTGTGCGCATGCCCGATCACGAGCCCGCTCTCGACGTGCTGCGCCGCACGGGTCCTCTGGCTGTTTCCTCCGCCAACGAACACGGACAGCCGGCAGCGCAGACCGTTGAAGACGCTGAGGCGATGCTGGGGCAGAACATCGAACTGTACCTCGATTCAGGTCCTGCCGAGGGGCAGGGGGCGTCGACCATCATCGACATGACGGCGCAGCCGCCGCGGGTTGTGCGCTCCGGTCCTATTCCGTACTCCGCCCTGGCCGAACACGTGCCGAACCTTCTCGACGTCGGTCAGGAGCCGGCTGGCTCTGAGGCCAATGCGCCGACTGCCGCAGAAGCACAGTCTTTCGAAGATGAGCCAGCCGCGGTGGAAAAGCCGACTTCCGGAAAGGCCGATAGGGACGGCTGATGCGCGTCTACCTGTTCATTGTCGTCATATCGGCCATCGTGTCCTATCTCGTGACGCCCATGGTCCGTCGCGTCGCCGAACGCGGGCTCATCTTCTCGCCGCTGCGCGATCGCGACGTCCATTCGGTTCCCACCCCCAGGCTCGGCGGAGTGGCCATCTACACGGGTGTTCTCGTGGGACTGCTGTTTGCTTCCCAAACGCCGTTTCTGCGGCACCTGTTCGACAACCCCGCCCCGATCATCGGCGTAGCCGGGGCAGGCGGATTGCTGGTGCTCATCGGGGTCATCGACGACATCTGGGACATCAACTGGGCGGCGAAGCTTGCCGGGCAGGCGCTGGCTGCCGGCTTCATGGCACTCAACGGCGTGGCTATGCTGTCGATCCCGTGGGTTGACATCATCGTGGGGTCGCCCCGCATGTCGGTCATCCTCACGGTGTTCGTCGTTCTGGTGACAATCAACGCCGTCAACTTCGTCGACGGGCTCGACGGCCTGGCCAGCGGCGTCGTCACAATCGGCGGCGTGGCGTTCTTCATCTACAGCTATCAGCTCGCGGTGGACACCAGCCCCGCCAGCTACGCGAATCTGGCCTCGCTGATCGTCGCCCTGCTGGTGGGAGGCTGCATAGGCTTCCTGCCCCACAATTTCAATCCCTCACGCATCTTCATGGGCGATTCGGGATCAATGCTCATCGGCCTTCTGCTCGCGGCTTCGACGATTCGAGTCACCGGTCAGGTCGACCCCGCGCTGCTGTCAAACGAACGCGTGTTCGCCGCCTACATGCCGATCATTCTGCCCCTGGCCGTCATGGCCCTGCCGCTGATCGACCTTTTCTTGGCCGTCGTTCGGCGCATGGCTGCGGGCAAATCGCCGTTCAGCGCGGATGCCAAGCACCTTCATCACCGCATGCTGCGCCTGGGTCATTCACACGCACGCGCAGTGCTCATCATGTACTTGTGGACGGCGAACTTCGCCTTCGGTGCGATCGGCTTCCTGCTGTTTCCAACAGACATCGTCATCATCGTCATGGGCATCAGCCTCCTCATAACACTCGCGGTCACCTTCTACCCTGTGATCGCCCGCCGTCGGTATCGAAGGGAAATAACCAGATGAGCCAGCAGTCCACCAGCGCGGCAATCATCAGCCAGCTCATGCGGCGCATTCTCCTGCTCAGTGCGATCGCCGGTATCGCCATCGGGCTGATCGGCGCGGTGATCGGGGGACTGGTCGTGGGCGTGAGCGGTGTCTACAGTGCGCTCATCGGTGCGGCTGTCGCGTTTGTGTTCTTCGGCATAACCGCGATCATCATGCTCTTCACCGCAGACTCGGGGCCGGCTGTGACAGCCGGTGCCGCAATGGGCGGTTTTCTCGTCAAGATCGCACTCATGTTCGCGGTGGTTGCGGTTCTGTCGGGACGGGACTTCTACCATCCGATGGTCCTGTTCATCACGCTCGTCGCGGGAGCCGTCGCGTCGTTGGCAATCGAAACCTGGGCTGTTCAGAACGCGCGGATTCCCACTGTTGATCCGACTGCTGGGAAACGGGACTGAGTTTTGAAAGAGTAGTCGTGCTTGGTAGGATTCAGTGAAACCGCGATGATTCCACTGGGAATCGTGTGTGTTCTTCCGGGGCCGTCAATCGTAGCCCTGCAAACACATCGACCATCCGCATATGGCCACCGCACGCGTGTGCCCTGAGCTTTGGGAGTTCGCCCTGTTTAACGCGTCAGCTCTGACTTCACCGATGTCCCTCGTCGCAGAGGGAGGAGGCTTCCACGCACCAGGGCTCGAAGAGTTCTTCCCAAGCGCTGTGCTCTTCGCTGGGACCCCTTTCGAACTCAATCGAATCATGATCATTCGGATTGCAGTTGCCCTCCTCATGGTGCTTGCATTCTGGCTGATGCTGCGCGGCGGACGCCTGGTTCCCACCCGTGCACAGTCGATCGCGGAAATGGCGCTTGATTTCTGCCGCAAGGGCATCGCCCACGACATCCTCGGCAAGAAGGATGGCGACCGCTTCTTCCCGCTGATCGCCGTCATCTTCCTGACTGTGTTCTGCATGAACATCACGGGCATCATCCCGTTCCTGAACATTTCGCCCAACTCCAACATCGGCATGCCCCTGGTGTTGGCCCTCGTTTCCTACTTCGTCATGATCGGTGCGGGAATCAAGGCCCAGGGCGGTGGCGCATATCTCAAGAGCCAGCTGTTCCCGGCTGGTGTCCCGCCGCTCATGTACATCATCGTGACGCCGATTGAGTTCGTCTCGACCTTCATCGCCCGCCCGGTTTCGCTCACACTGCGTCTGACTTTCAACATGATCGTCGGTCACCTGCTGCTGGTGCTGTGCTTCGCTGCCACCCAATTCTTCTTTTTCGAAGTCGGGGGCGGTCTCTTTGCGCTCGGCGGACTGACGCTGATCGGCGGCTTCGCGTTCACTCTCTTCGAAATCCTGGTCGCCGTGCTGCAGGCGTACGTCTTCGCACTGCTGACCGCTGTGTACATCCAGCTGAGCATCTCTCAGGACCACTGAGGCACAATCCCACAAACTCCTGTAACACACGGGACCACGGTCGGCTTAAGCGAGTCGGCCAAGATACTGGAAGGAAAAACATCCCATGGATACCACCATTCTCGCTGAAGTCTCGGGCAACATCTCAACGGTCGGCTACGGTCTGTCCGCTATCGGCCCCGGTATCGGTATCGGCATCCTCGTCGGCAAGACCGTCGAGGGCATGGCTCGCCAGCCTGAGGTCTCCGGCCAGCTGCGAACCACCATGTTCCTGGGTATTGCATTCGTCGAGCTCCTGGCCTTCCTCGGCATTGCAGCCCACTTCATCTTCGTCTGATCTGGAATAAGGACTGACTCTTGACCCCGACTACTTTTATCGCCGCTGGGGCTTCTGACCAGAACCCCATGATTCCGGCTGTCTACGACATTGTGTGGTCGATGGTCTGCTTCGTCATCATCCTGCTCGCTTTCTGGAAGTTCATCCTTCCGAAGTTCAAGGAAGTCCTTGACGAGCGATCCAGGCTTATCCAGGGTGGCATCGAAAAGGCCGAAAAGGCACAGGCTGAGGCCGATGCAGCGCTGGAAGAGTACCGGATGCAGCTCGCCGAGGGCCGCGCAGAGGCAGCCCGTCTGCGTGCCGAGGCTCAGGAAGACGGAGCTCAGATCATCGCTGATATGAAGCAGCAGGCCAACGAGGAAGCCGAGCGCATCATCTCGACTGCCAAAGCGCAGATCGCAGCTGAGCGCCAGGCAGCAATGATTTCGCTGCGCAGCGAAGTCGGCACGCTGGCCACAGACCTCGCATCCCGCATCGTCGGCGAATCGCTGCAGGACGACGCCCGCTCCAACGGTGTTGTCGACCGCTTCATCGCTGACCTCGAAGCACAGGCTCCGGCCGGCAAGGACGCGTGATGCTGGCATCGAGCAGAAATTCACTGCTGCAGACCGTTGACGAGGCATCGTCTGCAGTCACGCCCGGAACCGGCTTCGCCGCCGATCTTCTGGCAGCTGTCGGCGTGTTCGCTTCGGATGTTCAGCTGCGACGCGTTCTGACGGACTCGGCAGTCGACATCGAAGCCAAGCGGAACCTGCTGAACTCACTGTTCGCAGGCAAGCTCTCGGCTCCCGCTGTCGATCTGCTCGTCAACGCCGCTGGCCGTCGGTGGGCGCGCGTTCAGGACTACGTGACCGCTGTCGAAACCGCGGGCGTGGCGTCTCTGGCTGCACACGTTCAGTCGCAGGAGCGCCTGGGGGAGGTTGAAGAAGAGCTGTTCCGCTTTACGCGCCTGGTTCTCTCCGACCACGACCTCGAACGCGCTCTCGAATCTGACGCAGAGCCGGCAGCCAAGGAACAGCTGCTGAAGCAGATCGTCGGCAATCGCGTTTCGGCAGAAACGCTCATGTTGCTCGTCCACGGTGCAGTCAACCCGCGCCGCCGCCGAGTCGCCGAAGCCTACGAGAACTTCTCGGAGGTCTTGGCGTTCCGCCAGCAGCGCGCAGTTGCTGACGTCACGGTCGCACGGGAGCTGAGCGAACAGCAGAAATCCCGTCTCGAGGCCGCTCTGTCGGCCAGCTTCGGCCGCAAGCTCGTCCTCAACATCCGCATCGACCCCGGCGTTGTCGGCGGCGTGCGCGTGCAGGTGGGAGACGAAGTGATGACCTCGACGATTGCCGACCGACTCGCAGAAGTCGAGCGCAGGCTCGCAAGCTAAACGCGGCCGCGCCGCAGAAACCAAGGAAGCAGGGAAACCGCGATGGCGGATCTGACAATTCGCCCGGAGGAGATCCGGGACGCGCTGGGGAAGTTTGTAGAGAACTACAAGCCGACCTCGGCTGACAAAACGGAAGTGGGCACCGTTGTGACCGCTGGCGACGGCATCGCCAACGTGTCCGGGCTGCCCGGAGTTATGGCCAACGAACTGCTGCGCTTCGAAGACGGAACGCTCGGCCTGGCCCAGAACCTCGATGAACGCGAGATTGGCGTGGTCATCCTCGGTGAATTCGCCAACATCGCCGAAGAGCAGAAGGTGTACCGCACGGGCGAGGTCCTCTCGGTTCCCGTCGGCGACAAGTTCCTCGGCCGTGTTGTTGACCCGCTCGGCAACCCCATCGACGGGCTCGGCGACATCGAAGCCGAAGGACGCCGCGAACTCGAACTCCAGGCCGCCGGCGTTATGGACCGCAAGGAAGTCAAGGAGCCCATGGAAACCGGCCTTAAGGCCATCGACGCCATGGTTCCAGTCGGCCGCGGTCAGCGTCAGCTCATCATCGGCGACCGCAAGACCGGCAAGACCGCACTCGCGATCGACACGATCATCAACCAGAAGGCCAACTGGGAATCCGGTGACCCGAACAAACAGGTTCGCTGCATCTACGTGGCATGCGGTCAGAAGGGCTCGACTATCGCTTCGGTCCGCCGTTCTCTGGAAGAAAACGGCGCTCTCGAATACACCACGATCGTGGCTTCGCCAGCCTCCGACCCGGCAGGCTTCAAGTACCTGGCACCCTACGCCGGTTCGGCTATCGGCCAGCACTGGATGTACCAGGGCAAGCACGTGCTCATCGTCTTCGACGACCTGTCGAAGCAGGCTGAGGCATACCGTGCGATCTCGCTGCTGCTGCGCCGCCCGCCGGGCCGTGAAGCCTACCCGGGCGATGTCTTCTACCTGCACTCGCGCCTCCTTGAACGCTGCGCCAAGCTCTCCGACGAACTCGGCGGCGGTTCGATGACCGGTCTGCCGATCATCGAAACCAAAGCCAACGACGTCGGTGCGTTCATTCCGACGAACGTCATTTCGATTACCGACGGTCAGATCTTCCTGCAGTCGGACCTCTTCAACGCCAACCAGCGTCCGGCCGTCGACGTCGGTGTTTCTGTTTCGCGCGTCGGCGGTTCGGCTCAGCGCAAGCCGCTGCGCGGTGTTTCGGGAACCCTGAAGATCTCCCTGGCGCAGTACCGTTCGCTCGAAGCGTTCGCGATGTTCGCCTCAGACCTCGACGCGGCCACCAAACGTCAGCTCGACCGAGGTGCGCGTCTGATGGAACTTCTGAAGCAGGGCCAGTACGACCCGATGCCGTCGGAAAAGCAGACCGTTTCCATCTGGGCAGGCTCCGAAGGCCACCTCGACGACATTGCGGTTGAAGACGTCCTGCGCTTTGAGCGGGAGTTCCACGACTACCTCGAGCGCAAGACCGAGATTCTGTCCACGATCGCCAACCTGAACGACAAGCTCGGCAAGGATCTCCTCGGAGAGCTTGAAACCGCGATCACCGAATTCAAGCGCGAGTTCCAGTCCTCGGACGGAAGCTCGGCGGTCGGCACTGAAGACTTCGACGCAACTGACGAAGAAGAAGTCGTTCAGGAGCAGATCGTCAAGCAGCGCTGATCCGGTATAGGGAAAGGAAGTACTGATGGGAGCTTCACAGAGGGTCTTCAAAGCGAAGATCAACTCGACATCGTCCTTGAGGAAGATCTTCAAGGCGATGGAGCTCATCGCGGCTTCCCGTATTCAGAAGGCCATCCGCAGGGTCAAGGACGCAACACCCTACGCCAACGCGATCACGCGAGCCGTTTCCGCCGTCGCAACGCAGTCGAATGTCGACCACGTGCTGACAACGGAACCGGAGAACGTGCGCCGCGCGGCTGTTGTCGTCATCGGCCCCGACCGCGGCTTCGCCGGTGCGTACTCATCGAACGTCATCCGGCGAGCAGAAGAGCTCGTTCAGCTTCTTGACGAAAGAGATGTCGAACAGCAGCTCTACGTGGTCGGACGCAAGCCCGAAACGTATTACACGTTCCGCGAGCGTCAGCTGGCCGGCGCCTGGACGGGATTCTCTGAGAACCCTTCGGTTGAAGACGCACAGAAGATCGGCAATGCCCTTCTGGAAGCATTCGACCGCGACTTCGGCAACGACGGTGTCGACGAAATCTACTTCGTCTACACACGGTTCGTGAACTCCGTTACCCAGGAGCCCGAACACCGTCGTCTGCTTCCGCTCGAGGTCGTCGAAGCCGATGACGAAAATCCGGCGCCGACGACCGCCGACGGTCCTCTGCCGCTGTACGAATTCGAACCTGACGCAGACACCGCGCTGGACGCGCTGCTGCCGAAGTACATCGAGTCGCGCATCCTCGCTGCACTGCTGAATGCGGCAGCATCCGAGCAGGCAGCGCGCCAGCAGGCAATGAAGACCGCAACCGACAACGCAGACGACCTCATCCGGACGTACACGCGGCTTGCCAACTCGGCACGTCAGGCTGAGATCACCCAGGAGATCTCTGAGATCGTCGGCGGTGCAGACGCACTCGCCGGCGCGGGATCTGCTGACTGAAGCGTCTAACGCCCTAAGAGAGCAGAAAAGAAAGAGAACATGACTGCAACCGTTACTGAAACACCCCAGGTCAAGGGTGGGGTCGGGCGGATCTCTCGAGTTATCGGCCCCGTTGTCGATATTGAGTTCCCGCTCGATTCGGTTCCCGCAATCTACAACGCACTCAAGACCGAGGTCGAACTGTCTGAGGGCACCCGCGAACTGACGTTCGAAGTCGAGCTGCAGCTCGGCAACGGCATCGTTCGCGCCGTGTCAATGCAGCCGACCGATGGCCTTGTGCGCGGCCAGGAAGTCCGCGACACCGGCGGTCCGATTTCGGTGCCCGTCGGTGACGTCACCAAGGGCAAGGTCTTCAACGTCACCGGTGACGTGCTCAACGACTCGATGATCGACGAACCTTACGAGATCACCGAACGCTGGCCCATCCACCGCACGGCCCCCAACTTCGACCAGCTCGAATCGAAGACCCAGATGTTCGAAACCGGCATCAAGGTCATCGACCTCCTCACCCCCTACGTGCAGGGTGGAAAGATTGGTCTGTTCGGCGGTGCAGGCGTCGGCAAGACCGTGCTCATTCAGGAAATGATCACCCGTGTCGCCCAAGACCACGGCGGTGTGTCCGTGTTCGCCGGCGTCGGTGAGCGCACCCGTGAAGGCAATGACCTCATCCACGAAATGGATGAATCGGGAGTTCTGCCCAACACCGCCCTGGTGTTCGGCCAGATGGACGAACCGCCGGGCACGCGTCTGCGCATCGCCCTGACCGGTCTGACAATGGCTGAGTACTTCCGCGACGTCCAGAAGCAAGACGTGCTTCTGTTCATCGACAACATCTTCCGCTTTACGCAGGCGGGTTCGGAAGTTTCGACTCTGCTGGGCCGTATGCCTTCCGCAGTGGGCTACCAGCCGACCCTGGCCGATGAGATGGGTGTGCTCCAGGAGCGCATTACTTCGACCCGCGGTCACTCGATTACGTCGATGCAGGCCATCTACGTGCCCGCAGATGACTACACCGACCCAGCTCCGGCTACGACGTTCGCCCACCTGGACGCCACCACGGAGCTCTCGCGTGACATCGCTTCGCGCGGTCTGTACCCGGCTGTTGACCCGCTGACCTCGTCGTCGCGAATCCTCGACCCGCTCTACGTTGGTCAGGATCACTACGACACCGCTGTGCGCGTCAAGCAGATTCTGCAGAAGAACAAGGAACTGCAGGACATCATCGCCATCCTCGGTGTTGACGAACTGTCCGAAGAAGACAAGCTCACGGTTCACCGCGCTCGTCGCATCGAACAGTTCCTGTCGCAGAACACCTACACCGCTCTGCAGTTCACCGGTGTTGAAGGCTCGACGGTTCCGATCAAGGACACGATCGAAGGCTTCAAGGGAATCTGCGACGGCGACTTCGACCACATCCCCGAACAGGCCTTCTTCAACGTCGGCCCAATCGACGATGTGCTGCGCAACTACGAGCAGCTCCAGAAGGAGAACTGATCCATGGCACTCGACGTCACCGTCGTCGCCGCTGACCGCGAAGTGTGGTCCGGCGAGGCCAAGCGCGTTGTCGCTAAGTCCGTTGAAGGCGAAATCGGCATCCTCACCGGTCACGAACCGGTGCTTGCCGTGATCGCCGGCGGCGACGTGAGGATCATTGACTCTGAAGATCAGCTGGTTACCGCACACGCGGCCGGTGGGTTCATTTCGGTCGAAAACGACCGTGTGCACATCGTTGCCGACACGGCAAAACTGGTCTGACCGCTTTCGACGCCCGCGAATTTAGACTGTTACTGTGAACGCATCCGTCCTGCTGATTATTCTGCTCTCGTTGGTGGGATTGGCTGTTATTGCAGTTGCAGCAGTCTCTTTTCGCCGCCGCGCCATCGGTCGCCTCAAGGGCGCCTTTGACTGCTCATACTGCGTGGGCGGTGGCTCTGGTCACCGCCCACGTTGGCGTTTAGGCGTTGCGGTTTTCAGCGTCCGCACTCTTGACTGGTATCCGATCTTCGGCTTTTCGTCCCGCCCGGCAGTGCGTCTGCCGCGTTCGACTATGGAAATCGCGGAGCGGACGAAACCGGAAGGCGATGAACGCTTCGCCGTTATGTCGGACGCCTACATCGCTACACTGGCGATCACCACTGGCAATCCGGATCCGCAGATCTGCAGGCTCGCACTCGATGCGGATTCGCTGTCTGCTCTGTCCGCCTGGATCGAATCGTCTCCTCCCGGCGACAACATAGCCGTCGGAAGGTTCAACTGATGGAAGTTCTGCGCGTACGCGGCCCTGTTCGGCTCGAAGGCTCAGTAGAAGTTCGAGGTGCTAAGAACAGCGTCCTCAAACTCATGGCCGCCGCCCTTCTTGCGCCCGGCCGTTCAGTCATCACGAACGTGCCGGCGATTCTCGACGTGTCTATCATGGCCCGTCTGCTGGAGCGGCTGGGTTGTTCTGTTGAATACGATGCGCCGGCCGGCATCGTATCGATCGACGTGCCTGAGCGCACAGACATTCAGGCCGACTATCAGCTCGTGCGCGCTATGCGCGCCTCCATTTCGGTTCTGGGCCCGCTCATCGGGCGTATGCACAGTGCAAAGGTTGCCCTTCCCGGCGGGGACGCGATCGGTTCGCGCGGCCTTGACCTGCACGCTGCCGGCCTTCGCTCTCTAGGTGCCGATGTTCATCTGGACCACGGCTATTTCGTTGCAGAGGCACCGGCTGGCCTTCACGGCGCTGAGATCGCCTTGGCGTTTCCTTCCGTCGGCGCGACAGAGAATCTGGTGATGGCCGCGGTTCTGGCAGATGGGCGCACCGTCATTGACAACGCGGCTAAGGAACCGGAGATCATCGACATCTGCGCCATGCTGGTGCGCATGGGCGCGCACATTGACGGCATCGGCACCGCTCGTCTTGTAATTGACGGCGTAGACAAGCTGCATCCGGTTGAGTACAGCTGTGTACCGGACCGGATTGTGGGCGGCACGTGGGCCTACGCTGCGGCGATCACGGCCGGCGATGTTGAAGTCGTGGGAGTGACGCGTGATCTCTTCCCGAACGTTCTTGACAAGCTCGATGCAGCCGGCGCCACGATTTCTGACACTGAGCGCGGTCTGCGTGTTATTGGACCTGAGCGGCCGCGTTCGGTGAACATCTCTACTCTTCCGTTCCCCGGTTTCCCCACTGATCTGCAGCCGTTTGCCATTGCCCTGAACGCGGTCGCCGACGGTGTTGGCGTTGTGACCGAGAACCTGTTCGAGGCTCGCTGGCGGTTTGTGCATGAACTTGCCCGCCTCGGTGCGAACATCGCGATTGACGGCAATCATGCGCTTATCACCGGCCAAGCGGACCTGACGGGTGCCGAGGTGGAAGCCTCCGATATTCGCGCAGGCGCGGGTTTGGTTCTCGCCGGTCTAGCTGCCAGCGGCACGACCGAAGTCGCCGGTGTCGATCACATTGATCGCGGATACGAGCACTTCGCTGAGAAGCTGCGCGCCCTGGGGGCTGACGTTGAGCGCGCTGCTGTTCCCGAGGTTCTCGACTTCAGCTGAGAGCCTAAGCTCACTCGGCTTCCGGCAGGGTCGGCAGAGCAAGTGTGTCAGCCGGATTGTGCGGCAGCGGGCCGAACACAGAGATCTGCTCGTCGGCTTGCTGCTGCTCGTCGCCGTCGACTTCGCTCTTGTACTGGGCGTACCACTGCTCGATCTCTTCGTAAGAACGGCCCGCAAAATTCCACCACATGACGACTTCTTCGTCGAATGGCCGACCGCCAATGAGCACCAGTCGCGTCGGGATATCCGCTGACAGTGTGACCGTGGTGTTGCCGCGAGGTAGAAAAGCCAGCTGTTCAGCTTCGATGACAGTCGTGGTGCCGTCTTCGAGCCCCAGGTGGGCTTCGCCTGAGTCAACGAGCAGACCGTGCTCAAAATGTTCGCTGAGCGTGATCTGCGTGTTGCCGTAGATGTCCAGCTGCGCTGCGACAACACTGACCACAGGGTCGATGGGGGAGCGCACCTCGCCGAGTGAGCCCAGATAGACAGTCACTTTGCAGTCACCGGCGTAGAAGCACTCAGCCTGATGAAGCTGGGCCGACGCCGGAGCGAAACGGTGTTTGTCCGGCAGCGCATACCACAGTTCTACACCGTGGAGAATCTTTGTGTCTTCCGTCGTGAACTCGGAGTGCGAAGCCCCTCGGCCGGAAATGAACAGAGACGCTTGACCGGGCTCAACCGTGACAGTGGACCCAGTCGAGTCGGTCTGTGTGAGGCTGCCGCTGAAGAGCATGGGAATCGAAGCGATGCCCGCGTGGGGGTGCGTGGGCACTGAGAGTCTGCCGGTTTCATCGTCAATGCCCTGTGGGCCGAAGTGGTCAAGATAGCACCACGGGCCGATCATCCCGAGCTCGGCGTGGGGCAGCGCCCGACGCAGGGGGATGCCGTGAGTGTCCACACTGCGAATGTCACGCGGTTCGACCACGGTCAGCTCAGCGACATCCGCTGCTGTGCATACGTGGACACGGGGCCGTTTTTCCAGATTGCTCATTGGTCGTCTCGCTCCTTGCGAGGGTAATCAGCTTGGGTCGACAGACTTCGACAGGCACCTTCCGCGCCCACCGCGTTGACCCTAACATTCGGGGATCAAAGCCGTCGTCAGTTTGGCGTCGCCGGCATGTGGTGGTCAGAAAAGGCGGGACTCAGAGTCATCGACTCCGCGCATGGCGTCGTAGTCCAGGATGACGCACCGGATTCCCCGGTCTTCTGCGAGGGTGCGCGCCTGCGGTTTGATTTCCTGGGCGGCGAAGATCCCGGTGACGGGAGCCAGGAGCGGGTCGCGGTTGAGCAGCTCAAGGTACCTGGTGAGCTGTTCGACCCCGTCGATTCCACCTCGTCTTTTGATTTCCACCGCAACCGAGGTTCCTTCTGCGCTGCGGGCGAGGATATCGACCGGACCGATGGCCGTCATGTACTCCCGGCGAACGGTTGTGTAGCCCTCGCCGAGTGTGTCGATCTGGTCGGCTAGAAGCTCTTGCAGGTGCGCCTCAACACCGTCCTTGATGAGGCCGGGGTCGACGCCGAACTCGTGTGTTGTGTCCTGGAGAACTTCGGCAATCGAGATGATGAGCCGATCCTCGGTCTTTTCAGCGCTGACGGTCCAGACTTCTCGAATGCCGGCCGCGACCTGATCGTCGGAGGGATCATCGACTCTAAGCTGAGCCGGAGCGGTCATCCAGTTAAGCGGTTTGTAGGAACCGCCGTCGGAGTGAACGAGTACCGAACCGTCGGCCTTGAGCATGATAAGCCGGGTGGCCATGGGCAGGTGGGCGGTCAGACGACCGACGTAGTCAACACTGCACTGAGCAATCACCAAACGCACGTCGCACACTCTACGTGACACAATGACTTCTATGCCACGCTCCCCGTCGAACCGCCGCCGCAATAAGTGGCAGCAGCCGCATCGACCGCTGTCGTCGATGAACTCTGTGCGCCGGTCGATCACAGAACCGGACGGCACGTGGGTTGTGCAGCAGATTCGCAGCGGCACTTCGGGCAAGGTGTACATCTGCCCCGGCTGCAATCAGGACCTACCGGCGTCGACACCGCATACAGTCGCATGGCGCTCAGACGATGAGTTCGGATGGGGGACCGGCGTGGGTGAGCGGCGCCACTGGCACACTTCGTGTTTCAATGCCCGCAGTCGGCGCTGAGGCAGCCGCTGTCGGATCAGCGCAGCTGAACAGACACAGAAAACCGGCGCCGCACCTGCGGCGCCGGTTTTGGCTGTTTGCTCAGATCACTTGCCTGCGTTCTTGCCATTGGCCGGACCGGCTGCCTGGCCCGTCTGCTTATTGCCAGACGCCGCTGCGGGGCTCTTGTTTTCGGCAGGCTGTTTCGAAGTCGGCCGGATGGAGGGCTTGCTGTTCTTGCCGGGGGCGGCTGCCGGGCCGGTCTTCTGTGCCGGTCCTTCGGCTTTCTTGAGCTTTTCGAGTTCTTCCTTAGACCCGATCTTTTCGGTGGGGAAGGAAGCTGCTTTGATCTGGTCGGATCGGTCATCCTCGAGGTCAACGTCGTCGAACAGCCCCGGTGCGCTGAACATAGAGCGCAGCTGTTCCAGCTGGGCAGTGATGGTGCGGCGCTGTTTGGTCAGCAGGTCAACCTGCGACTGCGCCGAGGAAACCGACCGCTTGGCTTCGGCCGCTGATTCTTCCAGTGTCGCTTCGGCGGTGTCGCGCGCCTCGTCGATGATCTCCTGTGCTCGCGCTTTGCCGTCGGCAATGATCTTGTCGGCCTTTTCGAGGGCTTCTCGGCGGGTCTTCTCAGCGCGTTCGGCAGCTTCCTTGGCGTCGGCATCGGCCTTTGCGGCGCGATCAGCGGCTGCTTTCTGCAGCTTCTGATTTTCTTCTTGGGCCTTGGTGAAGCGCTCGTTTTCTGCCTTTTCGTGGTCGGCGCGGATTTTGGCCAGGCTCGCAGTCTGAGCATCGGCGGCTTTCTTAGTTTCGGTCGACAGTTTTTCTGCTTCTGTTCGAAGAGCCTGCGCTTCGACCTTCGCCTTTTCCAGGAGCGTGTCCGCTTCCTTCTTAGCCGCGGCGATTGTATCTGCCGCTTCTTTCTCTGCTGTGGCCCGCTTTTCGCTTAGTTCGCGTTTGAGTGCCTCGTGAGAATCGGACTTTTCGGCAGCGGAGTCGTCGCGGATCTGCTGTGCTTCGCGCTCTGCGGTCTGCTTGAGTTCGGCAGCGCGCTTTTCTGCGGACTCAATGGTTTCTTTGGCGCGCAGGTCGGCTGCTTTGGCGGTGGCTTCTGCTTCTGCGCGGGCGCTGCTGAGGGTGTCGTTGCTTTCGGTGTGCATTCGAGCACGGGACGATGCAGCGTCAGCCCGGGCCTTGTTGCGAATTGTCTCCGCGTCCGCAGTCGCCTGGGCGAGGGTTTCGCGAGCCTGGGATTCTGCGATTTTGATCAGCTGGTCGATGCGGCTGCCGGGAGGGCCGGCCTGTGCTTCGCTGTCATCGGCTGCCTTTTTGAGCTGCTGTTTGACTTCGGAGAGCTCTCCTGCGATCTGCAACTTGGCGCGGTCGGCCGCGATGACTTGGCTGCGGGCATCGGAGAGAGCCTTGCGGAGGGATTCGATTTCCTGCTTGAGCTGGCTCAAACGCGAATCGACTTCGTTTTTTTCGTACCCCCGCATAGCTGTGCGGAATTCTTCCGGCTGTGTCACGGTTCCGATTCTCCTTAATCCAATTGCTCGGCGCGTCCGGCGCTGCGGTTGTTCGGTTCGCGTCGGTGTTGAACGCCTAGGACAATTCTACGTAGTCAGCTTCACATTTCCTCAAAGAGGGAGTTTCCGATGCCCGCAGTGTCGTGGGTCACTGTGCGGTGCTCTAGGATTGTTGCCAAAGTGAGGCGTGACTCACTGAAACCTCAGCAAAGGAGTTCTCATGGCAGAAGCCGTCATCGTTGCCGGTGCCCGCACGCCGCTGGGCAAAATGTCCGGTGGTCTGGCAAGTCTTTCCGCAGTCGATCTTGGTGCGCACGCTATCAAGGGTGCACTCGACAAGGCCGGAGTTGCTCCCGACGCCGTTGAATACGTCCTCATGGGCCAAGTCCTGCAGGCCGGCGTCGGTCAGGGCGCTGGCCGTCAGGCCGCAGCCAAGGCAGGCATTCCCATGAGCGTTCCGGCTGTCACCCTCAACAAGCTGTGTCTGTCGGGCATCAACACCATCACTCACGCCGCGATGTTGGTTCGCTCCGGTGAATACGATGTGGTCGTCGCCGGCGGTCAGGAATCGATGACGAATGCTCCGCACCTGCTGGAGAACTCGCGTGCCGGCTTCAAGTACGGCACCATCCAGATGCGCGACCACATGGACTACGACGGTCTGTGGGATGCCTTCACTGATAAGGCTATGGGCGGTCTGACCGAATCGATGAACGACGAAGACGGTGTGCACTTCTCGCGTGAAGAGCAGGACGCTTTCGCTGCTCAGTCGCACCAGCGTGCTGCGAAGGCCTGGGCTGACGGCAAGTTCGCCGACGAGGTCGTCCCGGTCACGATCAAGACCCGCAAGGGCGAAGTCGTCGTCGACAGCGACGAGGGTGTGCGCGCGGACACGACCGCTGAATCCATGGCCGGTCTGCGTCCGGCGTTCCGCAAGGACGGCACCATCACCGCCGGCAACGCTTCGCAGATTTCCGACGGTGCTGCGGCCGTCGTCGTCATGAACAAGGACAAGGCACTCGAACAGGGCCTGCCGATCCTCGCAGAAATCAAGTCCCACGCGTGGACGGCCGGCCCGGACTCGACTCTGCAGCACCAGCCCTCGCAGGCCATCAAGGCTGCCGCCGAGCGCGAAGGCGTGGCGGCGGACTCCTTTGATCTGTACGAGATCAACGAGGCCTTCGCTGCAGTGTCGTTGGCGTCGATGAAGGACCTCGGCATTGACGCTGAGCGTGTGAACGTCAACGGCGGTGCCGTGTCCCTGGGGCACCCGATCGGTGCCTCGGGAGCGCGCATTGTCCTCCACCTCGCCCTGGAACTGAAGCGTCGAGGCGGAGGCCAAGGTGTTGCCGCCCTCTGCGGCGGCGGTGGTCAGGGTGACGCCCTCATCATCCAGGTGCCGCAGGCCTGATCCCGTCCTAGTGACTGCTGGGTTCGGCCTCGGGGAGTTCCGATGCCGAGCCCAGCTGTCTGTACGGGTGCGGGTGCATGCAGGCCGCCGTTCTCACCGTCTCGGCGGGCGCTAGAATGACGAGCTGAAGCCTCCATAGCTCAATGGATAGAGCAACGGCCTTCTAATCCGTAGGTTGCAGGTTCGAGTCCTGCTGGGGGCGCTTCTTGGGCCCGGAGTCTCTGAACAAGCATCAGAGACTCCGGGCCTTTTGCATGCCGCACAATCGTCACACAGAATTCACACAGCTTTGTTCTGTGTGTCAACCGTCTGCGCCACGATGTTGCCACTACGGAAAGGCTTTGTATGTCGCAGACGATGAAACCCCAGCAGAACATCTCGGTGAAACCCGGCGGCCACGGCTTCTTAGGACCGGACCGCTGGTGGCATATTTCCTTCGGCGGCCTCATGACGATCGCGCTCGTCGTGTTCATGGTGTGGTCATTCGGCTACGTCGATGTCGGAGCGAACAAGGTGGTTTTGGTGCTGACGGTCCTCTTCGGACTGTTCATGGCCTTCAACATCGGCGGCAACGACGTCGCCAACTCCTTCGGAACGAGCGTCGGCGCCGGCACCCTGTCGATGAAGCAGGCGCTTGTCATCGCCGCCATCTTCGAAGTCAGCGGTGCTGTGCTGGCCGGTGGGGAAGTGACTGAGACCGTGCGGTCGGGCATCGTCGACCTCAATGCGATTGACCTTGAGCCCATGGACTTCGTGTTCATCATGATGTCGGCGCTGCTGGGTGCTGCCATCTGGCTGTTGGTGGCAACCCGCATGGGCTGGCCCGTATCGACAAGCCACTCGATCGTCGGCGGCATCGTCGGTGCAGCCTTGACCCTGGGCTTCACCACGGGCACCGGCGGTTTCGAAATGGTGCAGTGGGGCGAAATCGGCAAGATCGTCATGTCCTGGGTGCTCTCGCCGCTGCTTGGCGGAATCGTGGCCTGGGTGCTGTTCGGGCAGATCAAAAAGCACATCCTCGTCTACAACGAGGAAATGGATGTGAAGCTGCGCGAGCTCAAGCGCGAACGTGCTGAACTGCGCACTAAGCACAAGCAGGCGTTCGAACGTCTCGACGAACTGCAGCAGATCTCGTACACGAATGCCATGGCGCGCGACGCCTCGGTCTACCAGCGCGACGACTACGATCCGGAAGAGTTCGAATCGGAGTACTACCGTGACCTGCACCGCGTGGAAACCCGGGCGAAGGAAATCAACGCGCACCGCGCATTGGAAACATGGGTGCCTCTGCTGGCAGCCTTCGGTGCCGTGGTCATCGGCTCGATGATGCTGTTCAAGGGGCTGAAGAACCTCAACTTCGAACTGAGCTCGGTCGGCAACTTCCTCATCCTCGGCATGATCGCGGCAACCGTGTGGATGGCCGTCTTCATCTTCGCGCGCTCGCTGAAGAAGCGCGACCTGTCGCGCTCAACGTTCCTGCTGTTCAGCTGGATGCAGGTTTTCACGGCCGCCGCGTTCGCCTTCAGCCACGGCTCGAACGACATCGCCAACGCCGTCGGACCGTTCGCGGCGATTCTCGACGTGCTCAAGACCAATCAGATCAATGACGAGGCGGGGGTCCACCCGGCAGTTATGCTCACTGCCGGTGTCGCCCTGATCGCCGGTCTGTGGTTCATCGGCCGGTTCGTCATCCAGACAGTGGGCTCGGGTCTGACTGAGATGCACCCGGCGTCCGGCTTCGCCGCGGAGCTTTCGGCCGCCGGTGTCGTTATGTTGGCCTCGGTTCTCGGTCTGCCGGTGTCGTCGACGCACATCCTGATCGGCGCTGTTCTCGGTGTCGGCATCGTGAACAAGGCCGCCAACTGGAACCTCATGAAGCCGATTGCGCTGGCGTGGGTCATCACGGTGCCGGCGGCCGCGGTGATTGGTGCGATCGGAGTCTTGGGTCTTCGCGCCGTGTTCGGCGGCTGACAGCTGCTCCAAGGTCGATGGGGCAGATGTGAGCGGGGCGGTCGCCTGACCGCCCCGCTCTTTTGACTGTGCGACGCGCCTGCTGCAGCGGGCCAGTGTGAACGTTTCTGCCGTGTGAGATTCGCGGTCCTGCCAAGCGCAATGGCTGCCTCCAGCGCCGCAAAGCCCTAGAAAACAGGGGTTTTGGTGAGCAGACTTACCAAAGCTGTCCCGTTCTGTCGGCGCGGCGAGTGGAGACAAGCTGAAAATTTCGTCAAAGTGAATATGTGATTTCACAGCGAACGAACCTGCGTGCTAAGGCAGTGCCGATCCTATCGGACGCTGCGGCGCGAGTGCGAGCTGCCGATTTTCCCCTGCATACGCAGAGGGCAGAGGAGGGCGCCCGACTTCAACGTGCTCTCAGCACGCAGATCTCCGAGTATCTTCTGCCTCGTCTTCGTGACCCTGACGCGCCCCTGCTGGTCGTCGTCGGCGGATCCACCGGCTCTGGCAAGTCGACGCTCGTCAATTCGATTGTCGGCGAAGAGCTTACCGAATCCGGTGTCGTCAGGCCCACAACCGTTTGGCCGGTGCTCGTTCACCACCCGGAGGACCGGTCCTATTTCGCTTCAGACAGAATCCTTCCGCACCTTCAGCGCACCCGGGGCAATGATGAAGGATCCAAGAGTCAGCAGAAGCTTCGCCTTGTCGCCAGTACCGCCGTACCGCGGGGACTGGCGATTGTCGATTCTCCCGACATCGACTCCGTGCGCGATTCCAACCGCCGACTGTCCCGCCAGCTGCTGGCGGCTGCCGACCTGTGGCTGTTTGTCACAACTGCTGTTCGCTATTCCGACGCGGTCCCGTGGGATCTGCTGCACCAGGCTGACGAGCGCGGCACATCTGTTGCTGTCGTTTTGAACCGGGTTCCGCCTCAGGCCAACCGCGAAGTTCGCCATCATCTGTCCCGGCTGCTCGCCGAGGCGGGGCACGGTTCCGCTCCGATCTTCACTGTTCCAGAACTCCAGCTGGAAGACGACCTGATCCCCGAGACAGCCGTGTACCCGCTGAAGTCGTGGGTAGAGAACTTGGGACGGTCATCCCGTGCGCGCACCGCGGTGCTCGAGCGCACCCTCCGCGGCGCGCTGGCCTCCGTGCGCCCGCAGACAGAAGCCCTGGCTGACTTTGCGGAAGAACAGGTGGGTGCTTTCCGCGAACTGCAGGGGTCGGCCGAAGACAGTTTCGCTGCGGCAGGCAGAAACCTGGGTGAGGCTCTCGTCAATGACAAGGTGCTGCGCGGTGAAGTGCAGGCCCGGTGGCAGGACTTCGTCGGCACCGGGCAGTTCTTCCGCGGCCTTGAGCCCACGGTCAGCCGCCTGCGTGATCGCATCACATCGGCTGTCACCGGCCAGCGCGACAGCGCCGATCTGCTTATTCAGGCCATTCTGTCGTCGATTGTCGTTCTGGTGCGCGAACAGGCTGTTCGCGCGTCCGGTTCGATTGTCGAAATGTGGCAGGAGCTCCCACATGGCCGCCCGGTTGTTGAGCGTCACCCGCAGCTGGGCTCATTGCCCGCGGGCTTTGATCAGCTGTGCCAGCAGCGCGTGGCCGAGTGGGCGTCGAGTGTCGAGGACACCGTGCGCAGCGTCGGCCAGTCAAAAGTGGCAAAGGCTCGCATTATGTCCTTTGGCGTGGCAGGTGTTTCCGCCGTGTTGATGTACGCCGTCTGTGCCGGTGCAGGAGGAACGGGACCAGCCCACGCCGGCACCGGTGAGTCCGAGGATCGCCTCGCCGTGCACCGGCTGCTCAATACGATCTTCGGCCCGGAAGCCACTGAAGAGCTCGCCGCTGCCTCGCGCCGTCGCCTGCTCGATACAGGCATCAGCCTGCTGTCGCGGGCTCGCGAGCCCTTTGAAGACGCGCTTGCATCCGTTGCAGTCAGCGGAAGCCAAGCTGAAGACCTGCTCGCTACTGTTCGCCGACTGGAAGGCCTGACGTGAACCGCTCTGACGAACTGTCCAAGGGCATTCGCACTGCACTCGACCTCGAGGGCGGTGCGCTGTCTGCTTCGACCGCACAGGCTGCTGCCGAGGTGCTCCGCAGGGCAGACGGACGCCGTGGGCTCGGCAGCGAGCACACCGTGGTTGCCTTCGCGGGATCCACAGGGTCTGGCAAGTCCTCGCTGTTCAACGCGGTCTCCGGTCTGGAAATCGCCGAGGTGGCAGTGCGCAGGCCGACAACTTCCGAGCCGATCGCCTGTGTGTGGGGTGAGGGAGGCGACGATCTCCTCGACTGGCTGGAAGTCCCCGAATCCCGGCGCACCTGGCGTGAATCTGCCCTCGACGGTGATGACGAAGAGCCCCTGCGCGGACTGATTCTCATTGATCTGCCCGACCATGATTCGACCGCCTACGCCCACCGGGAAGTCTCCGATCGGCTCATCGAAATGGTCGATGTTGTCTTCTGGGTGGTCGATCCGCAGAAGTACGCCGACTTCACGCTGCACAACCGCTACCTGGCGAAGATGTCGGCAGCTGCCGAAAGCACTGTTGTGGTGCTCAATCAGGTTGACCGTCTGGACGCCGAGCAGAAGAAGACGACCATGGGCCACCTGCGCAGCCTTTTGGAAGCCGACGGCATGGAGAAGGCCGGAGTTGCAGCCGCCAGCGCTGTCACACGCGAAGGCGTACCGGAGATTCGCCGCGAGCTTGTGAAGATGATCAAAAGTCGCGAGGCCGGCCAGCTGCGCATTGAGCAGGAACTGGCAGATATCGCCGGCCGCATCCGCGCTGAACTGGGCCGACCGGTTGACGATCCCGAGAAGATTCCTCAGTCGGACATGCTCATCGGCGCTATGAACGAGGCCATCGGCACGTCCGCAATTGCGCAGACGGTGCACGATGACTACATTCGACGCGCATACGCCAAGACCGCCTATCCGCCTTTGGCTAAGGCCTCCCGCGGTAAGGCCGACCCACTGGGTGCTCGGCACGGGGGAGACCGGGAGGTTCTTCTGCGCGCCGCACAGCCCGAGCTGACCCAGCCGCAGACGGCGCGGATCAACCTGGCCGCCCACGAGGTCATCAGCGGCGCCACTCGCAGGCTGCCGACCGCGTGGAAACGCGCAGCGGCGGCTGCCGAAGACCAAAGCGCCGCACGCATCTCCGCAGACCTCGAGTCTGCTGTCTCAGAGGTTGAGATTGCGCATCGTCAGCCAGGTTGGTGGGGTGTCGCAGGCTTCTTCCAGTGGCTGTTCTTCATTCTGACGATCTTCGGAGTCATTACGACGGCCGCGGTTGCGGTGCTGGCCTTCTTCTTCCCGGAAATCCTGTCCAGCACTGTTCCGAATATGGACCTGAAGGTTTTGGGTCTTGTTGCTGCGGCCCCGCTGGTGATCGGCATCGTCGGCTCGCTCATTACCTCTATTCTGTCGGCCGGTGCCCGGCGCAAGGGTGCGGACGAAGCCCGAGCTCAGGTGGAAAGTGACATCGACCGGGCTGTTCAGTCGGCTGCCAAGGACAATGTGTTCGAACCTGTGACGCGGCTTCTGCGCAAACACAAGGAAACCTATGACGGACTGAGCTGACCCGCTGTGTTTTTGAGTGCTTTGCGCTGACTTGCGCTAGCGGCCCTGTGGAAGGCTTTCGGGCTGTCCACAGGGCCGCTTTCGATCTTCCGGTGAAGTCTCGTCGCCGATGACTATTGCTGTACCTCATCTGATTGAAAGGAACGGCAATGCAGCACTACACCTATCTTGTCGGCAATGTCGGCAGCGATATTCGTTCGGGAACTGCGTCGAACGGAAGTTCGTGGGCGAGCTTCCGCCTGGCAGTCAACGACGCCTACCGCACGGACGACGGCTCCTATGTCAATCGCCCAACTACTTGGTACGACGTCAAGGTCTGGCGCTCGTGGGCTCTCAATGTGGCGGGTTCTCTGCAGAAGGGCCAGCGGGTCATTGTGATCGGCAGAGTCTCCATGGAGCAGTGGGAAAACGAGAGCGGAAGTGGGGAGCGCCTGACGGTCAACGCGCACGCCGTCGGCCCGGACTTGGCTTTCGGCATGGCGGTGTTCCGCTCTACTTCTCTGACCGCCAAGGAACGCGAGAGAATGGACGAACTTGAACAGCAGCGCAGAGACAGCCCCTGGAGCAGAGTTGACGCTCCTGTTGCGGGAAGCTCCGAAAACACAGACCACCCGATGGATGCCGGGAATTCCGACGCTGTGGAAGGGCCTGCCGACGAATCCGAAATGGCTGTTGTCGGCACTGGTTCTCCAGGGGACGATGGCCCGCCATTCTGATCTTCGTTTCCGTTTTTCGGGCTGGTCTGCCGGTGCGGGCGTCGGAAAGGTACTACAGTTGTCTTCTGTGAAACTCTTCGGCGCCCGCGGGGCAGTGGTGATCTCATCCAGCAGTCTGGCTGCTCTTGTGCTGTCCGGGTGTGGGCTTTTCGGTTCGGCATCAGAGCCTGAGGGCGGCCCTGCCGGCAAGCAGACGGCGGAAGTTGAAAAGGTTCTCAAAGTCATTGAGCCGCTGACCCAAAAAGACGGGATCCCCACGAGTGAAGAAACCCTCGCGGTTCTCCAAGACGGGGGATACAAGCCCGAGAACATCGCCGCGACCCTAGACGAATCCCCTTTGGGCCATGACGTCCCGTCGAAGGTGTTCGCCGTCAAGGTGAAGAAGGGCTGCGTCATCGGAGAAATCCGCAACGGCGGCGCAACAGCCGCACTGTACCCGCCCTTGAAGTCCAATAAGGACTGCCTGCTCGGCGAAGTCGTCCGTCCAAAGGGCGTCAAGATGCCCGCGGGCGAAAAGCGGGAAGAAGGAAGCGACGACAACGGTGCTGGCCACCTGCCCGGTGAAGATATGCACAAGCGCAAAGACAACTGACTGCGATACCTCGGATTAGCTGATCGAGGGCCCTGCCGATACCCTTATGTTCTATGGCAGAGTTCATTTACACCATGCACAAAGCGCGCAAGGCGCACGGTGACAAGGTTATTCTTGACGACGTTTCCATGTCTTTCTTTCCCGGAGCGAAGATCGGCATGGTCGGCCCCAACGGCGCCGGAAAATCAACCATCCTCAAGATCATGGCTGGCCTTGACCAGCCCTCGAACGGCGAAGCTCGTCTGTCGCCCGGCTACACGGTCGGCATTCTGCAGCAGGAACCGCCGTTGAACGAAGACAAGACCGTCCGCGAAAACGTCGAAGAAGCAGTCGGCGAAATCATGGGCAAAGTGGCTCGCTTCAACGCCATTTCCGAGGAAATGGCTCAGCCCGACGCAGATTTCGATGCGCTCATGGAAGAAATGGGCAAACTGCAAGAAGAGATCGACAACGCAGACGCCTGGGATCTCGACTCGCAGCTGGATCAGGCTATGGATGCGCTGCGCTGCCCACCCGGTGACGAACCTGTCACACACCTGTCCGGCGGTGAGCGTCGCCGTGTCGCGCTGTGCAAGCTCCTGCTGGAAAAACCGGATCTTCTGCTGCTTGACGAGCCGACCAACCACCTCGACGCGGAATCGGTGCTGTGGCTTGAGCAGCACCTGAGCACATATCCGGGCGCCGTCATTGCAATCACCCACGACCGCTACTTCCTGGATCACGTTGCGGAATGGATTGCCGAAGTCGACCGCGGACACCTCTACCCCTATGAGGGCAACTACTCGACGTACTTGGAGAAGAAGAAAGAGCGCCTGCAGGTTCAGGGCAAAAAGGACGCCAAACTGGCTAAGCGACTGGCCGACGAACTCGAGTGGGTGCGCTCGAATGCCAAGGGCCGTCAGTCCAAGTCGAAGGCACGCCTTGCCCGCTATGAAGAAATGGCGGCAGAAGCCGAAAAGACGCGCAAGCTGGATTTCGAAGAGATCCAGATTCCGCCGGGCCCGCGTCTGGGAACAGTCGTGATCGAAGCGGAGAATCTGCAGAAGGGCTTCGACGGTCGCAAGCTGATCGACGGACTGTCTTTCTCGCTTCCGCCCAACGGCATTGTCGGTGTGATCGGCCCCAACGGCGTCGGCAAGTCCACACTGTTCAAGACAATCGTGGGCCTGGAAGAACTCGACGGCGGCACCCTCAAGATCGGTGAAACCGTCAAGATCTCGTATGTAGACCAGTCCCGCCAGGGCATCGACCCGGACAAGAGCCTGTGGGAAGTCGTTTCGGACGGGCTCGACTACATCCAGGTCGGTCAGGTTGAAATGCCGTCGCGCGCCTATGTTTCGGCATTCGGCTTCAAGGGCGCAGACCAGCAGAAGAAAGCCGGTGTGCTCTCCGGTGGTGAGCGCAACCGCCTCAACCTGGCACTGACGCTCAAACAGGGCGGAAATCTGCTGCTGCTTGACGAACCGACGAACGACCTCGACGTCGAAACCCTCGCTTCTTTGGAAAATGCGCTTCTCGAGTTCCCCGGCTGCGCAGTGGTCGTCACCCACGACCGCTGGTTCCTTGACCGTGTCGCCACGCACATCCTGGCGTGGGAGGGAACAGAAGAGAACCCGGCCAACTGGTACTGGTTCGAAGGCAACTTCGAGGGCTACGAAAAGAACAAGGTCGAACGACTCGGCGCAGAAGCGGCTCGCCCGCACCGCACCACGCACCGCAGGCTCACACGCGACTGACGCGCGACTGCAGCCTTCGGCTCAGTCAACAAGCATGTGGGGTGCCCGCCGTGTCTTCGGCGGGCACCCCACATGCTTTCAGCGCGTCAATCCTCTTTCAGCCGCACCATGCCCTGCTGGGCAACGGATGCGGCGAGTTCGCCGTGCTGGTTGTAGATACGGCCGATGCCCAGACCACGGCCGCCGTCCGAGGACGGCGAGGACATGTCGAACAGCAGCCAGCCGGTGACATCTACGTGCGAGTGCCACCACATGGCGTGATCGAGGCTGGCAACGCGAAGGCGGGGATCAGCCCACGTCAGGCCGTGCACGCGCAGAGCCGGTTCAAGCATGGCAAAGTCGCTTGCGTAGGCCAGGATCGCGGCTGTTGCCGCACGGCCCTGTACACCCGCGAAGGGCTCTTTCAGGCGGGCCCAGAAGCGGTTGATAGGTTCGGGCGAACCGAGGAATCCCGCATGAATGTCCGGCGAAATGGGCCGAATGTCGAACGGGCGCTGCATGAGCCATTCCCGCATCCGCTCAGCGCGGGTGAAGCGGCTGATGTCGAGCTTTCCGAGGATGTCCTCCAGGCTTGGGAGAGCTTCGGGGTGGGGGAGTGCCTGGGGCATTGGTTCGCGGTGTTCAAGGCCGGGCTGAACTTTCTGGAATGACGCCAGGCCCGACAGAATCGGCATGCCCTTCTGGTATGCCTGTACGCGTCGAGCGGAGAAGGACCCGCCGTCGCGCAGATCTTCAACGCCGATCGTCGTCTCTTCACCAACGGCTCCGGCCCGCAGAAAGTACCCGTGGAAGGAGTGAATGGGGCGGTCCTCATCCACCGTGGCCGCCGCGGCGACAACACACTGGGCGAGGACCTGTCCGCCGAAGAGCCTGCCGTCCGGTTTGGGCTGATTCCACACGCGGAATCCGAATTCTTCGCCGCCGGAGGGAGGCTCGCTGAGCTTTTCAAGCCCGAGGACCTTCTCGAGGACGTTCTTTTCGCTGGTGTCGGCCATGCTGCTCCTTTGTACGTGTCTTGGGTCAGGATACGCCGAGCAGGCCCGTTCTGGCTTGCAGCTGACGCGAAGCGAGTGTGCTCATGGGAAGATGGCACCATGACCGAACTTCGCAATCCGCTGATCGACGGGCCCTTCACTCGAACTCTCATTGAGCTGCGCTGGGGCGATATGGACGCCTATGGCCACGTCAACAACGTGACCCAGCTGAAGCTGCTCGAAGAGGCGCGCGTCAAGGCCTTCGGCTCTCCGACCGCGGCGCGTGACGTCTCGCCCGGTCTGCTGCCCGGCGGTGAGCGCACGGACGCTTTCGGCCTTGTCATGCCCCCGGTTTTTCGCGAAGCTTCCGCTGACGTGCAGATTCTGGTGTCCGGCCACGCGATTGAGTACCGCGATCCGATCCCGTACCGCGACGGTCCGATCGCGATCGACGTGTGCATTGTCAGAATCACCCCGGTGATCATCAAGGTCGGCTATGTGATCCTCGAGCCGGATGGTTCGAAGGTCTATTCCGTCGCCGAATCCGATCTTGTCTTCGTCGACGCGGAAACCGGGCGTGCACGCCGCCTGCGTGATGACGAGCAGGCGGCATTTGCCGACTGTGCCACAGGCCCGCTTCCGCTCAAGCGGAGGTGACCGTGGACCAGCCGGCGTTTGAACTGCAGTCGAAAGCCGATGCCGCTGACCTGCGGCAGTTCACGGCGCGGATGCAGCGCGTTGATTCCGGAGCTGCACTGCGGCTGACGGGCGTGGGTGACGTTCTTGTCGTATCGGGCGCTCCTCTCTATCCCAAGGGCCTCGGTGATGAACTTCCGCTGGTGATTGCGATGCGTGCTCTGCGGCTGCGCTCTGGCTCAGCCGACGGGATCGATGCGGTTGTTCCGGCTTCCGGACTGACCGACCGCTTTGCGCGCATGGAGCGCACCGGGGGGTTGGATCTCGGTGTTCCCCCTGCCGAGGTGAGGATGCCGTGGGCAGCCGTGACTCCGCCTCGTGCGGGGTGGAGGGAGGTTGCACAGCTGTCGGTGGAGAAGCTGCGAGAAGCTGCCGCTTGGGGGATTGCCGCTGTTGCCGAAGCCTCTCCGTCAGGTGCGGGAGCGCTGGCGGTGGACAAAGTGCGCCGCACGGTGTGGTCGCGGCCCCTGCCTGACTGTGAGATTGCGCCGCTGGGGGCGGCCTTCGGCATGGACGCGGCGGGGTTTGACGTGGGGGAGACCGCGACGGTCTATCGCACAGGTGCGTGGCTGCGTTTCGCTACGCCTGCCGGGTTCATCATCACTCGCTCAACTGAGGTCTGCTGAGCCTGTCTCGGCAAAGTTCGGTCCGGCTGTGTGAGCTTCTTCCGCGCAGCCGGTAGTGTCAGAGCAGCCGGCGGCTGGGATCGATCCGGTGTTCGTCTGAGTCTTCGTCCGGCGTGTTGAGCATAGCGGTCGCGGCTCGCTGGAAGTAGTCCCACATGAGGCTGTCGTACATGGGCGGCAGGTTCAGCTGATCGAGGGCGCGGCGCATGTGGCCCAGCCAGTGGTCGCGTGATTTGGGTGTGACCGGAAAAGGTGCGTGGCGCATCCGCAGGCGCGGGTGGCCGCGTTCTTTCTGGTAGGTGGCGGGGCCGCCGAAATACTGTTCGAGGAAAGTCTGCAGCCGGTGTTTGGCACCTTCGAGCTCGCGGCCCTCCGGATACATGGCGATCAGGTATTCATCCTGCGCAACGCCCTCGTAGAAGGCGTCGACCAGGGTGGTGAAAGCCGCGTGTCCGCCCACCATGTCGAAAACACTTGCGGGACGTTCATAGCCGTTTGTCATGCCGTCATTGTCTCCTATGCGCTCAGGCGGCCGGGCGGACTGTCGACTTCAGTTCGACGATGCGTGCGATCCGTCGTCGGCGTCTGCTCCGGTCGTGGCGGGCGGGGCCTGGCTCGCGGTCTGCTGGATGACCATCTGATCGGGCAGGGCGATCGCAACCCCCGCTTTGTCGAACTCCGCCTTGAGGCAGGAGCGGAATGCCCGCGCAATGGCCCACTGTTCGTTGGGGTTGGTTTTGATGAACACGCGGATTGTCGTGGATGAGCCGGTCAGCTCCTGAATGCCGATGATCTCGGGGTCTTCCATGATGACGGCAGCGCGGTTCGGGTCGGTCATGAGCTCGGCAATGGCCGCTGCGATGATATCGGTGGCGGTGGCCTGGTCGATGTCGACGGGTACGGGCACGTCGACAACAGCCCTCGACCATCCCTGCGACTGATTGCCCACCCTCATGATTTCTCCGTTGGGCACGTGCCACAGGGTGCCTTCGACGTCGCGAATGCGGGTGGTGCGCAGTCCGACTTCTTCGACCGTGCCGATTGCCTCGCCGAGGTCCACCGTGTCGCCGATGCCGTACTGGTCTTCAACCACGATGAAGAAGCCCGACAGATAGTCGCGCACGAGTGACTGGGCCCCGAAGCCCAGTGCGATGCCGGCAACACCTGCTGAAGCCAGGATGGGTGCGGGGTTGATGCCGACCTCCTGCAGGATCATAAGACCCGCAATTGCGACCACGATGATCGTTGCGAATGATGACAGCAAAGAGCCGACGGTGCTGGCCCGCTGTGCCCGCCGTGCCCGCGTAACGGCATCGGACCTTTCTCCCTCGTCATACAGTCGGCGTTTGTTTGCCGCCGTGGTGCCGTCGGCGATCTTGCCGGCAAACTTGCTGATCATGCGGCGCAGAATCAGGGCCGTGATAACCGCAAAAACCACGATGATCGCAATGTGCAGGGGAGTGCCCAGAAGGGCCGTCCACCATGCGGGGTCTGAAGCAGTTTCAGCGATTTCGCCGATCTTGTCGGTCGGGGCCGGCGACGGCGTTGGACGAGCAGATGTCAATAGAGTCATACACGGCTCAGTGTAGAGAGTCAACCTCAGAGGGAGCACAACGAATGCTGGCCGCAGCCTTGACGTGGGCTATGGCTGCTCGCTGCGACGCTGCACAGCCAGCGCGCGGCGAGCACGGTCGAGGTTTTCCACCATGGTCCGGCGCAGTCCGCGGTTGGCGTCCGGGTGTTGTTCAAGCCACTGTTCTGCTGTGGTGACAACAGCTTCTGAAGCAGGTGGGAAAAGCCACAGCGTGAGTGTCTGCGCAATCTCCAGGGTATGGGTGTCCCACCAGGCCTCAGCACGGGAGAAGTACTCGGCGGCGAAGTCTTCAAGCGGTGCTTCGGCACTGACAAGCGAACCGTCAGACTGCTGCAGCCCGGCAGCAAAACCGCGAGCGGTGGCTGAGATGACGGCGTTGGGCAGGCTGCTGTCATCCATCAGCGCAGTGAAGGCCGCAGACTTCGCAGCCGGTGTCGGCACCGCTGCTCGTGCTCGGGCGGCACTGCACCGGCCGCGTGCGGTGTTGTCCAGCTGCAGCGTGTCCTCGATGTCGGCCTCGCTGACACAGTTGTGACGGGCAAGCGCTGTGAGCATTTCCCAGCGCAGATCGTCATCGAGCTTCTGGCCTTCCGGCAGCTGGTGTGAACCCCTGAACATCTGCGACAGAAGCTGCAGCTGCTCAGCTGACTGGGCAAAAGTGACGAAGCCGCGGAGAAACTGGAACTGCTGATCGCTTCCCTCCGGCGCCGAACCGGCAGCATGCCACAGCGCCTGGGCGGTGCGTGCGGCAACAGCGTCCCTCTGCGCTGGGGGAGTGTACACAAACACGGCTGTTGCCAGCTGGCGCAGATGGGTCTGCAGACCCGTTGAATGCACAAGATGCTCAAGATTGTCACTGACCAGCGAAATGTAGTCGGCTACCGGGATTTCAGCATCGCGGGCCATGTCCCACACGGAGCCCAGCACGACAAGCTGCGTGAGAGAGTCATCCAGATCCCCGAAGTGTGCCCGAACAGTCTTAAGGCCCCGTTCGTCGAGGCGAACCTTTGCGTAGGTCAGGTCCCCGTCATTGACGACGATGAGGTCGGGCACCGTGGTATCGGGGTCGATCGGCACCGGGGCCGCCTCGCCTTCCAGGTCGATTTCGTGAAGCGCAGTTCGCCGCAGCCGGCCCTCGACAATCGAGTACAGACCAACCCCAAGCCGGTGCGGACGGAGGCTCGGCACCTCGTGACCGGGCAGCACACACGGCTGCTGAACCACGGTGAGCTCGGTCAGCACCCCGCTTTCCACCTCGGACTGGGGGCGGAGGATATTGACGCCGCTTTCCTGGATCCACAGCCGAGTCCAACGCTCCAGATCCCTGCCCGAAGCAGCTTCGAGTTCTGCCAGAAGATCGGCCAGGCGCGTGTTCGCCCAGGCGTGCTTATCAAAATAGGACTTCACACCGCGAAAGAAATTCTCACGGCCGACATAGGCCACCAGCTGTTTGAGAACCGACGCGCCCTTGGCGTAGGTGATGCCATCGAAGTTCGTCTCAATGTCCACAAGATCGCCCATGCCGGCGGCAATCGGGTGAGTGCTCGGCAGCTGATCCTGAGCGTAGGCCCACGACTTCTCAGAAGCCGCGAACGTCGCCCACGCCTCCGAAAAATCAGTGACCTCAGCCGTGGCCAGCGTCGACATGAACTCAGCAAAGGACTCATTGAGCCACAGGTCGTCCCACCACTTCATGGTGACCAGATCGCCGAACCACATGTGGGCCAGTTCGTGCAGAATCGTGACCGCACGGCGCTCCACGTAAGCCTCGGTGGGCCGGGAGCGGAAAACATAGTCTTCAACGATCGTGACCGCACCGGCATTCTCCATGGCACCGGCATTGAACTCCGGAACAAAAAGCTGGTCGTACTTCGCAAAGGGGTACGGAGTGCCGAAAAGCTCCTCGAAAAAGGCAAAGCCCCGCTTGGTGATGTCGAAGATGTTCTCCGGGTCGAGAAACTCAAAAAGCGAAGCGCGAGCGTACACACCCAGCGGCACCGTCGAACCGTCGGAGCTTACAAGCTCATCGTGGACGCTGCGGTAGGGGCCGGCAATGATGGCGGTGATGTAGCTGGAAATGCGCGGGGTCGCTGCAAACCGCCATGACCGCAGCCCCTGCGGGTCAAGGCCGAGAGCCTCGGCATCGTCACCGCAGTCAGCGGGCACAGGAGCAGGGGAGTTCGACACCACCTGCCAGTGCTCGGGGGCAACCACCGTGAACGAGAACTCTGCTTTAAGGTCCGGCTGTTCGAAAACCGCGAAGACGCGGCGCGCATCCGGAACCTCGAACTGGGTGTAGAGATACACCTCGTCATCAACCGGGTCAATGAATCTGTGCAGACCTTCGCCGGTGTTCATATAGAAGAACTCAGCATCGACTGTAAGCACATTGTCTTCGGCCAGATCTTCCAGAAGAATGCGACCGGGACGGCACACTTCGTCAGGATCGACGGTACGGCCGTTGAGGGTGATTGAGTGGACAGACTCGACAACCGCGTCAATGAACGTGCGCGCACCCGCCCGAGCTGAGAAGCGCGCCGTCGTCACCGACCGGAACGTGCGGCCACTGCCAGCAAGGCCCAGAAGAACCTCGTAGGAACTTACGCTCACGATCTCAGCGCGTTCAGCGGTTTCAGCCTCGGTCAGGTTGTACTGTGCCACTCCACGTCCTCTTCCAAAAGTCGAACTGAGTCCATACTTAGTTGAGCAGAGCTCATTCTTCCACGCGGTGGTGACAGCCGCTGAAACCTGCCAGGCCCTGAAAAAACAGGCCTGAAATCGGTAGGCTGGGCCCATGCGAATTCATTTGGGAACCGACCACGCCGGCTACGAGTTCAAAGAAACCCTGAAAACACACCTGCAGGCCCGAGGTCATGACGTTATCGACCACGGAGCCCTGGATTACGACGCACAGGATGACTACCCCCAGTTCTGCATTGACGCAGCCACTGGCGTGGTCGATGACCGCCGCGACGGAGCAGATTCCCTCGGCGTTGTCATCGGCGGTTCCGGCAACGGTGAGCAGATCGCAGCAAACAAGGTGCCAGGTGCTCGCTGCGCTTTGGCGTGGAACGAAGAGATCGCGCGTCTGGCCCGCCAGCACAACGATGCATGGCTCGTCTCGATCGGCGCTCGCCAGCACTTGGAAGACCAGGCGCTCGCCATTGTCGACGCGTTCATCGACGAACCCTTCTCTGAGGACGAACGGCACGTGCGCCGGATCGGCATCATCTCCGACTATGACAGCCGCCGCTGAGACTGCGAAAACCGGCTCTGCGCCGCAGAAGCGCCGAGGGCCCGAACCGACTTGAGTCGGTTCGGGCCCTGTCCGCTGTCGGGATGACAGGATTTGAACCTGCGACCCTCTGCTCCCAAAGCAGATGCGCTACCAAGCTGCGCCACATCCCGGACTGCTTCATACTAGCCCTTCGCCGCCCGAAAGGCACTTCGGTCCTTGCGCATGTCGAAATGTCTTGTCGATTTTGCAGATCCGACCTCTGTGCTTTAAAGTAGAGGAGCGCTCGACGCGGGGATGTAGCTCAATGGTAGAGCCTCAGTCTTCCAAACTGATGGTGCGGGTTCGATTCCCGTCATCCCCTCCATTCGTAACTTCGGGGCACCACTCATTCGGTGCCCCGAAATTTTTGCCTTGGGTGGGTCACGCGGCAGGCGGGTTAAGGGTCAAAAAGTGTGTCTGGCTCGGCGTGTCGTGGGGGTTAGATTTGGCCTTTTTGGATGCCGATTGAGTGGGTGTAGTTGGTGTCGATAGCGTTGTCGTAGAGGGCTGGTCGTCCTGTTTGGTGTTCGGCTTGGTTCTCGTTGTGGGTCAGGGTTGTTACTTTGGCGAGTTGGTCCTGGCCCCAGTTGGACTGCCTGGTGATTCGTATTGGGTCGTCAGGCAGTTCTGTTTGTAAGTAGAGCCACCAATCCAGCATGCGGCGTTGGCGCTCTCCGGATCTTCCGCGGTGTGTGCGGGCGAGTAGTTTGAGTTGGGCGTTGATGCCGCCTTCAAGGCTGTTGGTGGTGGATTTGATCCGGTTAGGGTCAAGGACTGCTTGAGGTAGACAAACAGCAGGTTAGACCGCCAGAGGTGGTTGAGGCTGTTGTAGGCCTTGCGCACGTTGTGGTGTGTCCACATGTGAAGTGCCCCAGGTTTTGTTCCGTTTGAGT
>NZ_KV802347.1:0-83069 GCF_001810665.1 Brevibacterium sp. HMSC063G07 | reverse complement strand
CAAACGCCTAGGAACAAAACCCGGGGCACTTCATCATTGTGGGGGTGAAGTTCGTACTCCGTAAACAGGATCTGTTGCGAGGCGGTTGCCTTGTAGGACTGGTCAGTCATCAGACATGCTCCTTAATGGTCGAATGGGTGGGACTGCAGGACTATGCGGTGCACGGGGATGTACGACGAGAGGACAGGTTCCGGGCCGTTCACGAACGCGAGGAGGTGGACCGATCCGAGGGCGGCCAGCTGGACAGGCGAGGCGTGCGGCGCCACACCCTCTACCGTCCATCCGCTGGGTGTGCGATGCAGAGACAGTCGACGGGGATCCAGGTCGAGTCCGCGGCCGACCCTTTTGAGCGCGGCCTCTTTCGCCGCCCAAGACCGCGCCTTCTGCAGGGGCGTCGCCTGGAGCCGCTCACCATGGACACTGAGTCCCTCCATCTCGGCCGGGGAGAACACGTGCCGGGCGTCCAGCCGCTCACAGCGCTGCACGTCCACGACGTCTACTCCGACCGGGGTGCCACTGATCGTCGCCACGACCACTGTCGAGTCGTGCGAGACACTCACGTGGGCACCGTCTATGACGGGCTGTCCGGAGGGCAGGTACGCGTGTTCTCCCAGTCCCACGTGGTGGGCCAGCGCACGTACCAGGCGGTCAGCCGTCAGACACTGCCACTGCTGCTCGCCTCGGCGGAGTGACTCCACGCGTCGACGTCGGCCTTCCCCGACTACCTGCGGCAACAGCGCATGGTCGAACCGCGCCCGCGGGACCTGACTACACGTCCAGAGCATGCCGGTCCGCTTCCTTGCCGGATTGGGCTCTCCACATGACGAGCAGGGTCAGCACACTGACCGCGAATGCCAGGAACCCCATGACGACGAAACCGGACCGGTAGGACTCGATCACCTCGTCACTGAAGGCTGCCTGCTTCAGCTGCTCGGCGATCGCCTGGCCCTCCGGGCTGGTGGGCGTGGCGTTAGCCCGCCGGAGCCGGTCCCCGATTTCGGCGGTGATCTCGGCTGCGCGAGCCTCCATTCCGTCAGCGACGTGCCGCGACGCCCACGTGGACAGGAAGGCGACGCCCAGTGACGCCCCGAGCTGCTGGCTGGTGTTGGCTGTAGCTGACGCGACTCCGCTGTAAGCCACGGTCGTGCCAGCTGTCGCCAAGGACATTGCAGGAGCCATCACCAGACCAATCCCGATTCCAGCGACCACAAGCGGCAGCACCATACCCTCGCCAAACCAGGAGTCCGGTCCCAGGGTACCGAGCATCCAGAACCCGGCCGCCTGGCAGAGTGCCCCGAGGGGATAAACCAGGGCCGGACCCCACCGTGGCACCAGGAAGCGCATACTCAGCACGGCGGCGCCCATGAGGCCGAGAATGAGCGGGAGGAACATTAGCCCGGTCTTCGTCGGTGAGTAGCCGAGTTGCTCCTGGAAGTAGTAGGTCAGATAGATCGACGCCCCCATTTGCGCCAAGCCCACGCCAGCGATAGAGAGGTATGAGGCACCTCGGACCGGGTCGCCGGGGATCATCAGAGGCAACAGGGGGTTGGGGGCCCGCTTCTCGCGGATGAGAAAGAGGAACAGCAGGATGACGCCGGTGGCCAGCAGCGTGATGACGGCTGGGTCGTCCCAGCTGTCGCCGTCGGCACGCGACAGGCCGAAGACGAAACTGAAGACCGAGGCTGTGCCGAGCATGAGCCCGAAGAGGTCCCGCGCACCGTCCCGCGACTGCGGCCCGGGAAGGACGCTAAGCGAGGGCGCCGCGACGGCGGCCGCCACCAGTGCGATAGGCATGCTGATGAAGAGACACCATCTCCATGACAGGGACTCAGTGAGCACGCCGCCCAGGAGAAGCCCGGCTGCCGCGCCCGCACCGGCGACCGCGCCGAAGATGGCGAAAGCCTTAGCCCGGTCCGCTTCTTCGGGGAAAGCGACGTTCATCAAGCTGAGATTTGTCGGCGCAAGGAGGGCAGCGAACGCACCCTGCAAAGCACGCGCGGCGAGGAGCCAGGCAGTCGAGGTAGCGAATCCGCCCAGGACGCTGGCCGCCGCGAAACCGGTCAGGCCGACGAGGAAGGCGGTGCGAATGCCCACCCGCTGGGAGATCCGGCCCCAAGCAGTAGGAGGCTACCAAAGACTAGCGTGTAGGCAGTGACCATCCACTGGCGCGCCGAGTCATCGAAGCCGAGATCGGCCTGTGCGCTGGGCATGGCGACGGCAATGATCGTTGTGTCAAGGACCACCATGATCTGCGCGAGGCAGGCACTGGCCGTAACGAGCTTGAGGCGGCTGGACGACTTCTCCTGTGCTGGCACGATCACAGGGACACTCCCCTCGAAGACCATTTCTTTGCATTTGTATCTACCAGGCCAAAGTAGGCGCGCCAGTGGATACCAGGCAATGGTTTATAGTTAGCTCTATCTAGAATTCACACCAAAGGCGACGGTTGTTCACCGCCGTGTCACCCGCCAGGACGGCAACGTCCAAAGCTGGGGGTGCTTCTATGGTTTTCGTTAAGTTGCTGGAGTAAGTTGTTTCGGTCGTGATTCGTAGAACGTGCCGTCTCGAAGCATCGCGAAGAGCACGTCTGATCTCCGTCTGGCGAGGGCGATGACGGCTTGGTTGTGGCGTTTACCTTCGGCGCGTTTCTTGTCGTAGTAAGCCCGCGAAGCGGAGTCGCCTTTGATCGAAGCGATAGCTGATAAGAACAACACACGTTTGAGGACTTTGTTGCCACGTCTGGACGGGGCTTCTCCTTGGATGGAGGTCCCGGGTTAGCGGGTCACGGGCGCGATGCCAGCGTACGAGGCTAGGTGTGTTGCGGATTTGAAGTCTTTGCCGACGACTTCAGTGAGGATGCGTGTAGCCGTCCTGGCCCCAATGCCAGGCATCGAAGTCAGGACGCAGGTTCGAGGGTGGGCATCAACCACCATCAGAATTTCAGCTTCGATATCGGTGCGCTGTTGACTCAGTTGCTGCAGTTGGGCGGCCAGTCGAGCCACGATATGTTCAGCGGCTTTCGTGCCGGTCACCATGGTGGTTTGCTCGGCTAGGGCGGCGAAGATCTCGTTGGTGAGCCGCTTTGCCATCCGCGGCGCGAGTTTTTTCAAGCGGGCCTTGACATGACCACGCCCAGCCCGTTGCAGGGCCGCTGGGGTGGGATACCTACCGAGCACATCGATCACTGCCGGTTGGGTTAATCGTGGTCCCAACACCCGTTCCAGCGATGGATGAATCTGGGTCAGCAAGCCACGCAACCGGTTACGGACCTGGGCCAGCTGGGCGGCGAGATCATCATCAAATCCACACAGCATCGACAATTCCGCGATGTGTTCTTCAGCAACAGTGATCCCGCGCAACATGTGCGGTATGGTGCGTGCTGTTTCCGCAATAATGAAAGCATCCCGGGCATCGGTTTTGGCCTGACCCGGATGAAGATCGGCTACCCGGCGCATGGTCAGCCCCGGTAGGTAAGCGACTTGAATCCCCAACTGTTGGGCCACAGCGATGACCAATGCGCCAATGGTTTTGGGTTGATCCACCACAACCAATAGCTCACCGTATGTGGCGACAAGATCTTTCAACAGTTGTTGAATCTTTGGCTCAGATTGCGGCAACGGCTTGTCATACATGATCTGGCCATCACGCCTCACAGCGGTGGCATGATGGTCTGTCTTGCCGACATCGATGCCAAGAAATATTTGAGGCTCCATCGGGTACCTTCGTTGGTTGGTCCAGTACAAGACGAGCTCACCGATGGTTCGCGCGCTCACATCCACGTTACGCAGCCCCACAGTGATCAGAGCGTGCTTCTATTAGTGATCCGAACGAACCAGACCGGTTCCGGTGACAACACCCCCTGACGTGACTCAGTCGGTCGTGACGGCTCCGAGTGCGGCCGAGCGGACAAGCTTGGCGTACTTGCCGAGCGTGCCGTGCAGACGCGGGTTTTCCGGCAGCGTCCAGTTTTCGCGACGACGGTCGAGTTCGGCCTGATCAACGTGCAGGTCGATCGAACGAGCGGCGATGTCGACGGTGATCTTGTCGCCGTCTTCGACAAAGGCAATCGGTCCGCCGTCGACGGCCTCCGGAGCGACGTGGCCAATGCACAGCCCCGTCGAACCGCCCGAGAAGCGACCGTCGGTGATGAGCAGAACGTCCTTGCCGATGCCCGCCCCCTTGATGGCACCGGTGATGGCGAGCATTTCGCGCATACCCGGGCCGCCTTTGGGGCCTTCGTAGCGGATGATGATGACGTCGCCGGCCTTGAGCTTGCCTTCTAGAACAGCGTCCATTGCGGCCTGTTCGCGGTCGAACACACGTGCGGTGCCTTCGAAGACATCGGCGTCGAAGCCCGCCGACTTCACGACCGCACCTTCCGGTGCCAGCGATCCGGTGAGCACCGTCAGACCACCCGTCTTGTGGATGGGGTTGCTCATAGCGCGAACAATCTTGCCGTCCGGATCCGGCGGGTTGATGTCCTTGAGGTTCTCCGCAACCGTCTTGCCGGTGACCGTCATACAGTCGCCTTCGAGCAGACCGGCATCAAGCAGAGCCTTCATGACCACGGGAACGCCGCCCATCTTGAAGACGTCGTTCATGACGTAATCGCCGAAGGGCTTGACGTTGCCCAGGTGCGGAACCTTGTCGCCGATGCGGTTGAAGTCATCAAGCGAAAGGTCAACACCGGCTTCGTGAGCAATTGCCAGCAGGTGCAGCACCGCGTTGGTCGAACCGCCGAAGGCCATCGTCACGGCAATCGCATTGCAGATCGATTCGTAGGTGATGATGTCCTTCGTGGTGATGCCGCGGCGCAGCAACTCGACAACAGCCTCACCCGATGCGCGGGCAAACAGCGTGCGGTTGGTGTGGATAGCCGGCGGCGCTGCCGAGCCCGGCAGCGACATGCCCATGGCTTCGGCCGCCGAGGCCATCGTGTTGGCGGTGTACATACCGCCACACGCGCCTTCACCAGGGCAGACAGCGCGTTCAATGGCGTCGACGTCAGCTTCGGTCATCTTCCCGGCACGGCAGGCGCCGACCGCCTCGAAGGCGTCGATGAGGGTGACTTCCTTTTCGGTGCCGTCCGACAGCTTTGCGGTGCCCGGCATAATCGAGCCGTTGTAGAGGAACACGCTCGACAGGCCCAGGCGGGCTGCCGCCATGAGCATGCCGGGAATCGACTTGTCACAGCCGGCCAGCAGAACGGAGCCGTCCAGGCGCTCAGCACCGAAGACGGTTTCGACCGAGTCGGTGATGATTTCGCGGCTCACCAGCGAATAGTGCATGCCCTCGTGGCCCATGGAAATGCCGTCGGACACGGAAATCGTGCCGAACTCCAGCGGGTAGCCGCCGGCAGCGTGGACGCCTTCTTTGGCGAACCCGGCAAGCTTTTCCAGCGTGAGGTTGCAGGGGGTGATTTCGTTCCACGAACTGGCGACGCCGATCTGCGGCTTTTCCCAGTCGTCGTCGCCCATTCCAACTGCCCGCAGCATGCCGCGGGCAGCGGCGCGTTCGAGTCCGTCCGTTACGTCGCGCGAACGCGGCTTGATATCTGGTGTTTCGCTCATAAGCGCAGTCTAGATCCTCTTGTCCACATGCTGGAGAACGTGTGCACTATTCGGACAGGTCGGTGCGCACCAGCAGATTCAGACCTTGTTGAGCGGCTCCTCGTCCGCGGCAATCCGTTCGAGCTGCTCCGTGAGGATTTTGAGGATCCGTGGGAAGAAGGCGCTCGTGTTGCCGCCGACGTGCGGGGCGATGAGCGTGTTCGGGGCCTTCCACAGCGGGTGGTCTTCTGGCAGCGGTTCGGGGTCGACAACGTCGAGCGCGGCGTGCAGTCGGCCCGATTCGAGCTCAGCCAGCAGCGCGTCGGTGTCGACGATTTTGCCGCGGCCCACATTGCACACGAGCGCACCGTCGGGCAGCTGGGCGAGGAATTCCGCGTTCACCATGCCTTCGGTGTGCTCGTTCAGCGGGGTGACGATAACGAGCACTTCCGTATTCGGCAGGATCTCAGCGAGGTCGTCATTGCCGTGGACCTTGCCGTGTTCGTCTTCCCGGGCGCGGCTGCCCACGCGGGTGATCTCCACTTCGAACGGTTCCAGGCGGCGGCGGATTTCCTCGCCAATCCCACCGACGCCCAGCAGGGTGACTTTCCGGTCGGCCAGGGACAGGCGACGCTGATGGTCCCACGTTCCGGTCAGCTGGTTGCGAGCGGCCTCGTCGAGTCCCCGCAGCCGCGCTAGTACGAGGCCGACGGCCAGTTCCGCGGTCGCTGCCGCGTGCGCTCCCGCGCCGGTGGTGACCGTGACTTTGCCTACCAGGTGGTTGACCACGTCGTAGCCGGTCGTCTGGGCCTGGACGAGCTTGAGGTCGTTGATCTCATCGAGTTTCGCAACAGTCGACTCCGCGCCCAGATAGGGCAGGATCACAGCGTCGAGATCCTTGGGGTCGGAATCTGGGTGTTCGGCCGACCACACGCGCAGGTCGAGGGCGCTGCGTGCGCTGTCGCTCAGGCGCGAGCGCACATCGTCAAGAAGGCCAGGGTCCGGAAAGGCGATTTTTGTAATCGTGCTCATGGCCTCATTGTGTCAGCCTGACTGCGCTTCTTCCTGGCGCAGTTCACAAGGCGGACAGAGCTGGCTGGGTTGACGGGTCAGGGCTCACGAGGCGGAGCTCAGCTTCTCGCCTGTCTGCGGCTGAGTACGGCTCCCCTGCCCCGGTTCAGCCGCCGAGCAGCTGATCGAACGGGGTGATGGTGTTCGGGTCGAACTCATCGACCGGTTCCACACCGCGCGAGGTGCCGTGGGCGCCCGAGGTGCTGGCACCTCGTGAGTTTCCAGTACCTCCCGCACCTCGTCCCGAGCCGAGCTCCAGCAGCTCCTCAACCGCTGCCTCGATCCGCTTGCACATACCGGTCTGCTCTTCCGGCAGACCCCAGTCGTCAGTGGCCGCGAAGACCGTCGTCGGCAGGGCGAGCCCCTTGAGGTAGGCGATGATGGGCCGAATGTGGTGATCCATGGCCAGAGAGTGGCGGGCCGTACCGCCGGTTGACGCCAGCAGGACGGGAATGCCGCGCAGACCGGCCTCGGGGAACAGCTGGAGGAACATGGTCAGCAGACCGATGGGTGCGGCGTTGTAGACAGGAGCTGCGAGCACCACGGCGTCAGAGGTGCGCAGTTTGGCGTAGACCTCGTCGAGTGCGTCTGATGGCACTCCGGTGAGCATCGAATCGACCAGCTGGTGGGACAGTCTGCGCAGATTGATGACCTCGGTTTCGAGTGGGGCTGTCGCTTGTGGGTCTGCTGGCGCGGTTTCTGTTGCTAGCTCTGCCGCGGCTTCTTTCGCAGTTTCTGCCGCCAGTTCAGTCGCGGTGTCGAGAATCCTCTGCGCCAGCCGATTGCTGGTGCTCGATTCGGACAGCGAGGCTGTCAGTGCTGTGATCTTCACGGTCAGCCCTCCTGGTGTTCTTCGGCGGCTTGTGAACGTTCCTGGGCAGCCTTGGAGTTCGGTCCGCCTCCGGGGATGGGGTCTTCTCCGGCAGCGCGGCGAGCCTTGAGTGATTCGTGCGTTGGCGCTTCCGGCACGCCAGGCTCGCACAGGGATGCGAATTCGCGGCGCAGGACCGGGACGACTTCTTCACCGAGGATGTCGATCTGTTCGAGCACGGTCTTCTCCGGCAGGCCCGCATGGTCGATGAGGAACAGCTGGCGCTGGTAGTCACCGGCCCAGTCGCGGAAGCTGAGGGTGCGATCGATGACCTGCTGCGGGCTGCCGACTGTCAGCGGCGTCTGAGTCGAGAACTCTTCAAGGCTCGGCCCGTGGCCGTATACGGGAGCGTTGTCAAAGTAGGGGCGGAACTCATTGACCGCGTCTTGGGAGTTTTTGCGCATGAACACGTGCCCGCCCAATCCGACGATTGCATGTTCGGCCTTGCCGTGGCCGTAGTATTCGTAGCGCTGGCGGTAGAGGTTGACCATGCGAGCGGTGTGGGACGTGGGCCAGAAGATGTTGTTGTGGAAGAAGCCATCACCGTAGTAGGCGGCCTGTTCGGCTATTTGGGGTGAGCGGATGGAGCCGTGCCACACGAACGGCGGGACGTCGTCCAGCGGGCGCGGAGTTGCCGTGAAGCCCTGCAGCGACGTGCGAAAACGGCCTTCCCAGTTGACGTTCTCTTCGCGCCACAGGCGGTGCAGCAGTGCATAGTTTTCGACTGCCAGCGGGATGCCTTCGCGGATGTCCTGACCGAACCACGGGTAGACGGGGCCGGTGTTGCCGCGTCCCATCATGAGGCTGATGCGCCCGCCGGCCAGATGCTGCAGGTAGGCGTAGTCTTCGGCCAGCCGGACGGGATCGTTGGTTGTGATGAGGGTCGTCGAGGTGCTCAGGTGGATCTTCTCGGTCCGCGCTGCCAGGTGCGCCAAGAGGACGGCGGGGTTGGCCGGTGCGACGAACGGCGGGTTGTGGTGCTCACCGGTTGCGAAGACGTCGAGGCCGGCGGCTTCTGCATGCTCGGCGATCTTCACCGTGCTCATCAGCCGTTCGTGCTCGGTCGGGATGGTGCCGTTCACGGGGTCGCGGGTGACATCACCGATGGTGAAGATTCCGAATTCCACAGTGCGCTCCTAAGCTCAGAGGGCGTTGATTGAACAATCAACCATTCTAACGGAGGGGTGCCGGGGAAACTTCCCGGGCACAGATTGGCAACTCTGCTAATTAGGCAGTAAACAGAGGCAAAACCGCAGTTTTTGCCTCGTTCTGTTGCCTAATTAGCAGATTCCACCCGAATCGCAGCGCGGCGCGCGGCTTCGACCTAACTTCCCCAAAAACGCGCCTTAACCGAAAAACACCCGTTACCCGCACAGGAACTCCCACTAGCCACAGATCTGCGCCTTAGCAACCACTGCTAACGGGAGTTTTTGTTGCTAAAGCGTGGGGCGGGGCCAAATGACGAGGTGCCGCACCACTCTCCCGACGACTCACACCTTGATGCCGGGGTACAGACCCCAGCTCCACAAACGACTGCGGCCCCCTGCCATAAGACAGGGGCCGCAGAACTGCTGAAACGAGTCACCTCACCGCGTGACCTACTCACAAAACCTCGTCCAGATCAGATCCAGATAGCCGGATCGACGAGTTCCACCTCGCCGTGGGTGGGGACGTGGCGTTCCTTGGGGCGTTTGATCTTGGCGGGAATGCCAACGGCGATCGTGCCGTCAGGGACATCGCCCACGACAACCGCGTTCGCGCCGACCGAAGAGCCATCGCCAACCTCAACCGGCCCCAGAACAACAGCTCCGGCACCGATCAGCACATCGTTGCCGATGGTGGGGTGGCGCTTGACGGCCTCGGTCGACGTCCCGCCCAGAGTCACCTGGTGGTACAGCATGACGTCGTCGCCGATTTCAGCTGTCTCACCGATGACAACGCCGCTGCCGTGGTCGATGAAGAACCGCCGGCCGATGGTAGCGCCCGGGTGGATCTCAATTCCGGTCAGCGCCCGCACAGCCTGCGACAGCAGACGCGCGGGAGCCTTACCGCCGGGCTTGTTCCACAGTCGGTGAATCCCCCGGTGCGCCCAAATGGCGTGCAGGCCCGGGTAGCTCAGCGCCGTGACAACATCGTTCGTCGCCGCAGGGTCGCGGCGGCGGGCATTGTCGAGGTCTTCGCGCACAGCCGCCCGCACGTTCGGCTTAGACAAACCGACCACGGCGGCCGTGCTGAGTGCCGCACTGACGGCGAGCAGCGCACCTTTGAGGAGTCGGCTCATCAGTGCATGTATTCCTGGAACAGCGGCGTCGACAGGTAGCGCTCACCGAGGTCCGGGAAGATGACGACGACGTTCTTTCCGGCGTTTTCAGGACGCGATGCAACCTTTTCGGCTGCGGCGAGAGCAGCACCTGCGCTGATGCCCACGAGCGTGCCGTCCTCACGTGCCACGCGGCGTGCAGCTTCGAGAGCTTCTTCGTTGCCGATGGCCTGGACTTCGTCGTAGAGCTCAGTGTCGAGGACTTCGGGAACGAAGTTGGCTCCGATGCCCTGAATGGCGTGCGGGCCTGCCTGGCCTTCCGACAGAAGAGGCGAAGCTTCCGGTTCGACCGCAACGATCTTGACGTTCGGATTGGCTTCGCGCAGTGCGCGTCCGGCACCCGTGATGGTGCCGCCGGTGCCGATGCCGGCAACGAAGATGTCGACCGTGCCAGCGTCTTCGAGGATTTCATTGCCGGTGGTGGCGTAGTGCTTTTCAGGGTTGGCCTTGTTGGCAAACTGTGAGGCCAGCAGACCGCCGGTTTCGTCGGCGATTTCCTTGGCCTTGTTCACCGCACCGTTCATGCCGTCGGCCTTGGGTGTCAGCACGAGCTCAGCACCAAAGGCGCGCAGCAGGGCGCGACGTTCCATCGACATGGATTCCGGCATGGTGAGCACAACGCGGTAGCCGCGCGACCTTCCGATCATGGCCAGGGCAATGCCGGTGTTGCCGGAGGTTGCTTCGACGATCGTGCCGCCGGGCTTGAGCTGGCCGCTTTCCTCAGCAGCGTCGATCATGGCCACGCCAATGCGGTCTTTCACCGAGTTTGCCGGGTTGAAGTATTCGAGCTTGGCGAGGATTTCAGCACCGGTGCGCTCACTGGCGTGCTTGAGGCGCAGGAGGGGTGTTTTGCCGACGAGTTCCGAAACACTGTTGTAAACAGTCACAGCTTTCCTTTGAGTTGATTCGAAAAGGTCCACGGAACTGCGGCCGGCAGTCCCGCATCTACACGTGACACACCAGCCAATGGCTTCAGCTGCTGATCTTCTGCCCGACCAACAGCACCAGCCGGGCGTATATTCCCGATTATGGCCTGTTGGCTCTGCCCGGGTACAGCCGGGGTCGGCCAGTGCGCACAACATCACATCCGATGGTCGCTTTCTGCGCGGGGACTGTCCGGAGCACTACTGTAGGGCGCACCCTGGGGACTGTCGGCCATGCCCGCCTGTGGGCCCTGCCCGTGTCAGAACTGCTGGTTAGGATGTGCGCATGACAATTCATCCGATCGTCGTATACGGCGAACCTGTTCTGCACCGCAAAGCTGACCCCGTCGTCGATTTCGATGACGATCTGCGCTCTCTTGTCGCAGACATGTTCGAAACGCTGCGAGTGTCCAACGGCGTGGGGCTGGCCGCCCCGCAGGTCGGCGTGGGCAAACAGATTTTTGTCTATGACGCGGATGACGAAGCTGAGGCCCGCCGTCGCCGCGGAGTGTTCATCAACCCTATTCTCACGGCTTCGCGCATTCCCGATACTCGGCCGAACCCGGACACCGAATCCGAAGGCTGCCTGTCCGTGCCGAGCCTCGATTTTCCGCTCAAGCGCGCGGGCAAGGTCACAGTCAACGGCTTTGATGAAAACGGTGAGCGCATTTCATTGAGCGCTGAGGGCTGGTTTGCCCGCATCATGCAACACGAATTCGATCACCTGCAGGGCACACTCTACGTGGACCGCCTGGATAGGCGGTGGGCTAAGAAGTGGACACGAGCCAAAGCTGAATACGGCTACGGCGAACCGGGGCTGTCCTGGTTGCCGGGCACCGACCCCGACCCCTTTGGGCACGACGCCGTAGACGAAGACCTCAGCTGATCTTAAGAGGTGCCGGTCGGCTCACGATGCGCCAGTCGCCGCTGCGGATGTCTGCTCGGCGGTTCTCGCTGGCCGGGGCCGGTCAGCTGTCCAGTTCGCGGTCCAGTTTGACGGCTTCGGTCTCTCCGCTGAACTCTGCGGCTGAGCTTTCCAGTTCGCCCAACAGCTGTTGAATAGATTCGACGTGCGATTCCGCCGCGAGCCCCAGATGTTCAAGGTTGGTCAGGGCGGCGTCGTCGGCAGCTGTGCGGGCAACAACGTCAAGCACCCTCTCCCCGATTTCGCGAGACTGCTCGCTGCGCTGCAGCTCGCTCAGTTTGACTGACAGGCGGCCCAGTCCGCCCAGGTAATCGTGCATTGCAGTGACTCGGTCGGCAATCGAACGGAACGCCGCCGCCAGCTGTTCCTGGTAGGCATCGATCTGCGGTGCGGTTCTTCGGTCCCGCAGGGATTCGAGTTCGCTGCGCAGCAGGTAGATCTCCTGGAGCCGCACGCCGATGGTTGATACGGCGTGGTCCAGGTCGATGTGGGACACGTGGTCTTCCAACACCGGGTTGTTCCAGGCGGGAGTGCGGCTGATCTGCTGTGCAATGTGCACTGTCAGGTGGAACAGCCGCTGTTCGTCAGTGTCCTGCCGTCCAAAGGAGTATCCGAGTGCCTGCGGAGTAAGCCACAGGGCGCTCTGAGATTCCTCCAGTGCTTTCTTATTCAGCCGTTTGGGGTCCCGAAGGTAGCGCACACCCGTGTACCCGGACGTGCCCAGTGTGCCGGCGGCTGACAGGCCCGTGAGTATCACTCCGGGATCAACCAGGTCCCCGGCTACCAGCGAGGCAATTGCCGTAATGAACGCCAGCCCTCCGGTGACCATCCCGCCGACGGTTGTCGTGCCGATGAAGACGGCGCGACTGGCAAGCACATTCCGGTGCATCAGCGGTCCGAGCGCTTTTGTGCCCCCGGACGTGCTTGCCAGTTCGTACCCGCGGGCTTTCCACGCGCGGGTCACCGCGTCACTGACAGAATCCGAGATCAAGAAGCGGTAGCTGGGCACGGTTGAACCCAGTTCGCGTTCCCACAGCTTCCGCCAGCGTGCAGTCATATCAGCCAATCTTCTTCATGATGAGTTCACGGGCCTGCTTGGGGTCAGCCTGCCCGCGGGTGGCCTTCATGATGGGGCCCATGAGGGCGCCGATGGCCTGCATGTGGCCGCCCTTGATGCGCTCGACAACATCCGGGTTCTCAGTGATTGCGGCGTCCACCGCGGCTTCGAGCGCGCCATCGTCCTTGACGATTTCCAGGCCCTTGGCCTCCATGACCGCCTGTGGGTCACCCTCACCGGCCATGACGCCGTCGAGGACCTTGCGGGCCAGTTTGTCGTTCAGCTTGCCGTCGGCGATGAGCTTTTCGAGTTCGGCGACCTGAGCCGGAGCAACGAGGGTTTCGGGTTCGACGTCCTGCTGTTTGGCTTGGCGTGCGATTTCACCGGTCCACCATTTGCGCGCGCCCTGCGGCTTGGCACCGGCGGCAACGGTCGCCTCGATTGTTTCGAGCAGGCCGGCGTTGATGACATCGCGCATTTCGAGGTCAGAGAAGCCCCACTCCCCAATGAGCCTGCGGCGCTTGGCCGTGGGCAGTTCGGGCTGTTCAGCGCGCAGCTGTTCAACCCATTCGCGCGACGGCACAACCGGCACGAGGTCCGGTTCCGGGAAGTAGCGGTAGTCATCGGAATCCGATTTTTCGCGCCCGGGCGAAGTTTCGCCGGTTTCGTCGTGGAAGTGGCGGGTTTCCTGCAGGATCGATTCGCCGGCATCAAGCAGTTCGGCCTGGCGGACGATCTCGTAGCGCACCGCACGCTCAATCGAGCGGAACGAGTTCACATTCTTGGTTTCGGTGCGTGTGCCCAGGGGAGCATCTGGGGACTTGCGCAGCGACACGTTGATGTCGGCGCGGACGTTGCCCTGCTCCATGCGCGCCTCGGATACCCCGAGGGCGCGGAAGATATCGCGCAGCGTGCGCACATAGGCGGCTGCGACTTCCGGTGCGCGTGCGCCTGTGCCCTCGATGGGACGGGTGACGATTTCGACCAGCGGAACCCCCGCGCGGTTGTAGTCGACCAATGAGTATTCGGCACCCTGGATGCGGCCGGAACCGCCCACGTGGGTGTTCTTGCCGGCGTCTTCTTCCATGTGGGCGCGTTCAACCGGAACCGTGACGATTTCGCCGTCTTCGAGCTCGACTTCAACCGAACCGTCATAGGCGATCGGTTCGTCCGACTGAGAGGTCTGGAAGTTCTTCGCCAGGTCCGGGTAGAAGTAGTTCTTACGCGCGAAACGGCACGATTCGGCGATTTCGCAGCCCAGTGCCAGGCCGATCTTGATGGCCGATTCGACGCCCTTTTCGTTGACCACCGGAAGCGAGCCGGGCAGACCCAACGAGGTGGGGGTCACGTTGGCGTTTGCGGTTCCGCCGAAGGTGTTGGGGGCGGCGTCGAACATTTTGGTCTCGGTGCCGAGTTCAACGTGGACTTCGATGCCGAGGATCGGATCGTATTTGGATACGGCTTCTTCGTAGTTCATGTTTCCGCTCCTCAGTTCTTGTCCGCTGCGAGTGCGGGGATTTCATCGAGCACACTGTGTCCGCGTGCTGCGTTCAGCGCGGCTTCGAAGCCCGAACCGATCTGGTACAGACGCTCATCGGCCCGTGCCGGTGCCAGCAGCTGCAGGCCGACGGGCAGACCGTCGTCTGCCAGGCCCGCCGGGAGGCTCATGGCGGGGATGCCCGCGAGGTTTGCGGGGATCGTGGTGACGTCTGACAGGTAGATCTCCATGGGGCTCAGGCGGTCTTCCGCACCGAATTCCCACGCGGTGTTCGGCGTGGTGGGTGCGATGAGCGCATCCACCTGTTCGAAGGCTTGGGCGAAGTCGCGCTGGATGAGGGTGCGCACCTTCTGGGCTGAACCGTAGAAGGCATCGAAGAACCCTGCCGACAGGGCGTAGGTGCCCATGATGATGCGGCGCTTGACTTCGCTTCCAAAACCGGCGGCGCGGGTGGCGGCCATGACGGTTTCGGCGGTGACGGGACCGTTTTCAGGTTCTACCCGCAGGCCGAAGCGCATGCCGTCGTAGCGGGCCAAGTTCGATGAGACTTCGGAGGACATGAGGATGTAGTAGGCCTGCACTGCGTAGCCGAGGCTGGGCACGTCGATTTCGACGATTTCTGCGCCCTGCTTCTGGGCTTCGTCGACGGCGGCCTGGAACTGAGCGCGCACAGCGTCCGATGTTGCGTCGCTGAACAGCTGACGAATAACGCCCAGGCGTTTGCCCTCCAGTCCCTCTTCGGCCCCGCGCTTGGCGGCTTCGAGGAAGTCCGGAACTTCATCCGGCAAGGATGTCGAGTCCAGTGGGTCGTGACCGGCCAGAACCTGGTGGAAGGCCGCGGTGTCGGCAACCGTGCGTGCCGACGGGCTGACGGTGTCCAGGGAGCTTGCCATGGCGATCACCCCGTAGCGGGAAACCGAACCGTAGGTGGGCTTCATGCCGACGGTGCCGGTGAAAGCAGCAGGCTGGCGGATGGAACCGCCGGTATCGGTGCCCAGCGCCAGGGGCGTCTGGAATGCTGCGAGCGAAGCGAGCGCACCACCTGACGAACCTCCGGGGATCCGGTCGAGGTTCCACGGGTTGCGGGTGGGACCGAACGCCGAGTGTTCGGTGGACTGGCCCATAGCGAATTCGTCGAGGTTGGTTTTGCCGAGCATGGGCATGCCGGCGGCCTTTGTCTTTTCGTAGACGGTAGCGGAGTACGGCGGCACCCAGTCTTCGAGTATCTTTGAGGATGCCGTGGTGCGGATGCCTTCCGTAGCCACGAGGTCTTTGTGGGTGACGGGCACACCGGCCAGCAGCGGGAGGTCCTCCCCTGCGGTACGGCGACGGTCGACGTCGGCGGCAGCTGCCAGAGCGGTATCGGCGGTGACGGTGACGAAGGATTTGACCTGCGGTTCGACGGCTTCGATGCGGTCGAGGTGCGCCTGGGTCACTTCGGTTGAGCTGTACTCACCGGCTTTGAGTCCGGCGGCGAGTTCAAACGCGGAGAGCTGAGTCAGATCGACCATGTCAGTCCTCCCCGAGAATCTGCGGGACGAGGAACTTGTCGTCTTCCTGCGCCGGAGCGCCGGAGAGAGCCTGTTCCGGGGTGAGAACGGGACCCACAGCATCGGGCCGCAAGACGTTGGTCAGGGCGATGGGGTGGCTGGTTGCCGGAATGTCGTCCCCGACGGCTTCTTTGACCTGGGCGACAGCACTGATGATGGTGCCGAGGTCGTCAGCGAGTCCTGTGAGTTCTTCATCGCTCATTGCGATGCGCGACAGCTGCGCCAAGTGCGCAATCTGTTCGGATGTGATTGCGGATTCCTCCGACATCGTCACCCTTTCTGATTGATCTAACTGCTGGTCTGATTGTACTTCCGCCGGTTCAGTCGTCTTTTCCGGCCAGCAGTGCGTTGAACTGCTCTTCTGTCAGGACCGGGATGCCGAGTTCTTCTGCTTTTGCGAGTTTCGAACCGGCCTTTTCGCCTGCCAGAAGGTAGTCGGTTTTCTTCGATACGGAACTGGCCGCTTTGCCCCCGGCGGCGATGATGGCCTCTTTCACGGAGTCTCGCGTGTAGCCTTCGAGGGAACCGGTGGCCACGACTGTTTTGCCCTCAAGCGGTTTAGGGCCAGCTTCTTCGGGGCTTTCGGCGGCTTCGTCTGCCATGGACACCCCGGCTGCGCTCCAGCGGTCGACGATTTGTGCGTGCCAGTCAACGTCGAACCAGTCGATGAGCGACTGGGCGATTGTCGTGCCCACGCCTTCGACTTCGGTCAGCGCGTCGAGGTCTGCTGCCCGCAGCGCCTCCATTGAACCGAAGTGAGCCGCGAGCGCCCGTGCCGCAGTGGGGCCCACGTGGCGGATGGACAGCGCAACGAGCACGCGCCACAGCGGTCTGTCTTTTGCACCTTCGATTTCCTGGAGCATGCGCAGAGTTCCCGCAGACGGCTGGGCCGGGGTTTTGATCTGGCCCCTGTCCGGGCCCGATGTGTAGTACTCGGGCTGGTTGTAGAAGTAGCGGACGCGCTTAATGTTGCCGGTGGGCACCCCGTTCTTCTTTTCTTCGCGTTCGACCCACACGTCTGCGAGGTCTTCGGCTTTGAGGTCGAACAGGCCGGCCTCTGAGCGCAGCGGCGGTTCGTCTGGGCTCAGGGGGTTGGTCAGGGCGAGCGCAGCTTCTTCGCCGAGGGCTTCGATGTCCAGTGCCGCGCGGGAGGCCAGGTAGAACAGGCGGTTGGCCACTTGCGAGGGACACGTTTGCGAGTTCGGGCAGCGCAGGTCGCGGTCGCCCTCTTTCTGTTCGACCAGTTCCGTGCCGCAGTCCGGGCAGTGGGTGGGCATGTGCCATTCGGTTTCTGTGCCGTCGCGGTTTTCAACCACCGGTCCGAGGATTTCGGGGATGATGTCGCCGGCTTTGCGCAGAATGACGGTGTCGCCGATGAGCACGCCCTTGCGTTTGACCTCGTAGCCGTTGTGCAGGGTGGCCTTTTCGACCGTGGACCCGTCGACCAGGACGGGTTCCATAATGGCGAAAGGTGTGACCCGGCCGGTGCGGCCAACCTGCACGCGGATGTCCAGCAGTTCTGTGGTGACTTCTTCTGGCGGGTACTTGTACGCGCACGCCCAGCGGGGTGCTCGCGATGTATAGCCCAGCTGTTCCTGCACCGCGAAATCGTCGATTTTGATGACGATGCCGTCGATGTCGTGCAGGAGGTCGTGCCGGTGTTCGGCGTAGTGCTCGATGTAGGCGTGGACGTCGTCTTCGGTTTCGCAGTGCTTGTAGTACTGCGAAATGGGCAGACCCCACTTACCCAGAATGTCGTAGACCTCAGACTGGCGCTTGGGCAGTTCTTGGCCGCCACCGGTCACCCAGGCGGCAACACCGTGGACGAGCATGCGCAGCGGCCTCTGGGCTGTGACCTTGGGGTCTTTTTGGCGCAGCGAGCCGGCCGCGGCGTTGCGCGGATTGGCGAAGGGGTCCTTGCCGGCGTCAATGAGGCCCGCGTTGAGATCTGCGAAGTCTTTCAGCGGGAAGAAGACTTCACCGCGGATTTCGACCTGTGCCGGTGGGGTGTCGGTGTCCAGTTTCAGTGGGATGTCTTTCAGCGTGCGGATGTTCCCCGTGATGTCTTCGCCGGTGTAGCCATCACCGCGGGTGGCAGCACGCACCAGTGTGCCGTCGCGGTAGAGCAGATTGCACGCCAGACCGTCGATTTTGACTTCCGACAAAAACTGCGTGCCGGCGGGAACACTGCGCTTGACCCGGGCAAACCAGGCATCGAGTTCTTCTACCGAGAAGACGTCCTCCAGAGAGTACATGCGGGCCACGTGATCGACCGGTGCGAAGGCTTCTGTGTCAACGCCGCCGCCGACTTTCTGAGTGGGTGAATCCGCCGTGGCCAGTTCCGGAAACTCAGCTTCGAGCTGTTCGAGTTCTCCCATGAGAGCGTCGAAGTCGGCGTCAGGAATCGTGGGGGCGTCCCGCACGTAATAGGCCTCGCGGTGTTCTTCGATTTCAGCGCGCAGCCGGGCAGCGCGTTCGGCTGCCTGTTCCGGTGAATAGGTGCTCATTCTTCTTCTTTCAGCGCGTTGTGAATATCCGCAGCGGCCGCCATGAGACTGCGGGATGTGCCCGTGTCAGCTTCTGCTGGCAGCAGACCGGCCGAAACTGGTTCGGCAAAGCCGGTGAGAACCCCGAACTGGGCTGCCGAGGCGCGGCTCATGCCGATTCTGTTCCACGGTTCCCACACTAACTCCAGGGTCTGACGCAGCCGCGCCCGCTGGATGCTGTGCGGGAAGTTAAGCCACACCTCGTGCCCGGCATCGGCCCATTCGGCCAGCCGCTCCCACTGGGCAAGAACGGCGGGCGCTTCACCAGGAGAGCCGATTGACCCAGACCCAGTCGGCAGGTCGACCACAATCGAGCCAACACCGATGTCGAGCAGCTGGTCAGCGTGCCGAATGTCCTTCCCGCCGATGCGCACCGTGGCGAGTTTCGGCACGTGCAGCAGCGGAGCACTGCCACACCGGGCCAGAAATGACTGCAGTCCCGTGAAAACGGCCTGCTCTGGCAAGCTGGGCAGGGTCCGAAAGCCGGAATCTGTGGGCACTGACCCGGTGAGGATCGGGTCCAGGTGCCTCTCCACAATCCGTGCCCGAGGCGCCCGTCCGGTCCTGCGCTCCACTTCGGCCAGGTGTGCCTGGGCGGCGAAGGCGTAGGCCTGCAGGACATCGCGGACAGCCCCGAAGTCTGACAGAACGGGTGCGCCCGACGGCAGTGACATGTGGCGAATCAGGTGCCACGGGCCGGGCAGGGTGAGGAGTGTGGGGCGTTCGTCGTGGTATTCCTCAACAGCGTCGAGAATCTGGGCGGTGTGGGAGCGGCTGAGCCGCTGTTCGCGTCCTTCTCCCCTGGCCAGTCGCCATCCTGCGGCGGTGAGGTCGACGGGCAGGTCGAGCATTCCCGTCGCGGGTGCGAGGAAGTCCAGTGCCCAGCGGGTTCCGCCTTCGGCCGGCTGGGCAATCTGGGGAATCGCAGGAAGCCCTTCACCGAGTGCGGTGACGGCGGCGCTGAAAGCTTCGCGCGGTTCAGTTCCCGCCCACACCCCGGTTGTTGCCGTTGAGGATGCGGTGGGTGTCTCCAGCGACGCGGCGTGCGGCAGGGCGGTCTGTCGATTGGAACCGTCGTGTTCGGCTGCCGCCTGTGTCAAGCGGTCGTGGTTCACCGTCCGCGGCCTCGCAGCTGCACGGGCGGAACGTCAACGGCGAAGCCCATGATGCGGCCGTAGAAGCTTAGCTCCTCTTCCAGTGAGGTGCGAATGGCTTCGGGATCGGTGAAGCCGTGCCCTTCGTCGGGGAAGAATCGTGCGGCGTAGGGCAGGTTGGCCTTTTCGAGCGCCTCGATGAGCGCACGTGCTTGGTTCGGCGGCACGACGGTGTCTTTTTCGCCCTGGAAGACGGCCACGGGCGCGCTGATGTCTTTGAGGTTCGTCAGCGGTGATGCCTTCCTAAGAGCTTCGGAATCCCCTGATCCACCGCCCACGAGGCCTTCCAGGTAGCGGGATTCGAAGTCGTGGGTGTCTTCGGCGAGTGAACGAAGGTCGACAACCCCGAAGTAGGAGCTTCCGCACGCAAAGACATCCGTGGTGGTCAGCGCCTGCAGAACAGTGAGCCCACCGGCGGAACCGCCGCTGATGGACACCCGGTTCGGATCGATGTCGCCGTCATCGGCCAAGCCCCTGACGACGGTCGCGGTGTCGGCAACGTCAAGAACGCCCCACTGGCCGTTGAGCGCTTCCCGGTACTGCCTGCCCATTCCGGTGGAGCCGCGGTAGTTGACGTCGACGACCGCTATCCCGCGGGACGTGAAGTACGCGTGGCGCAGGCTCACACGCGGCACGGCGCGGGAGGTCGGTCCGCCGTGCACAAACGCCACGCACGGAGGGACCTGATCAGTGCTGCTGTCGAGGCGGAGGTCCGGGTCCGCTGCGCTGTCCGGGTTGGTCTCGCTGGCGGGACCCGAGGCGGTGCCCGGCCTGCGCGGCGGGTACCAGACGGCTTGGATGCCGGAGTATTCGCGCACTTCGGCTCGCGGCAGGTATTCGGCAATAGCCGACCAGTCCTCCGGCAGCACGATCGAAAGAGCAAGCGGGTCGAGTTCACCCGATGCAATGTCAAAGGTGTACAGGCCGTCAACCCGGTTGCGCCCACCTGCCCGAATAAGGGCGACAGTGTCGTTGAAGTCCTCGATTTCGGCCCAGTCGATATCGGCGCCGAAGTCCAGCGGGCCGCCGTCCTGTTCGTCGGGCTTGCTGTCAGCCCACAGAAGCGCGCTCGTGCGCTCAGTTGTGATGCCATCGCGTGCGGCTGCCGCCACAATCCTCTGTCCGCCCAGAACCGGCAGGTACCAGCGTGTGCCCAGTGTCCACAGCGGACCGCCGATCTCACCGTGATCTTCAAAAACTGGGACTAACTCCGCCTCGCGAGTTCCTGGTGTGCCGAGTGCGCGAGCCCGGAAAACCGGCACATCGAGGTTCACCAGGCTCCATTTGCCGGAGATGTCCGTGCTCACCGTGAGGGTGGAGCGGCTGCACCATTCGGGCTGGAGGATGGACTGGCGCTGCTGTGTGCCCATGATCGCCACGGGCGGGCCCTGCGGTTTGAGGGTCTGCGGGTCGAGGTCTGCAAGCCACAGGCAGGTGGCGTCCCACGGCATGTCCGGATGATCCCAGCCGATGAACGCGACGTGTTTCCTGTCGGGTGACAGCCGCGGATAGGCGATGAAGTGCGGGCGGTCCTCTCCCGTCCAGTCCGCGGGGAAAAGGGAGCGCACGGGCTCCTCGGCGTGCGGGTCGATGAGCACAAGGTCCCGCACAATCTCATGCGGGTGCGCCCCTCGGAGTTCCCGCACCGCGGTGAAAACGGCCCCCGCGGCGGTGATGTCACCGAAGCACACCCGCCCGCCGGAATCGTCCGTCAGCGCCTGCGGATCGGTGGTCGGGCTGACTGTGTAGAGCCGCTGGGAAGCCTTGTCAACGAATACGACCGTGCCGTTATCCACACAGTCCCACGCGCCGCCGCCGTACTCGTGAACGCGCGAACCGGCGCTGAGGTTCTCCGGCAGAATGTCGCGGGACTCGCCGTCGCCGTCGCGGAAGAAAATGCCCACACCCGGCTGGCCGGCCCGGCGCTGGGAGAAGAGAACACCGCCTGGGGTGAAGCGGGCCCGGTCAATGGGCCTGGTTCCTGCCGCTGCGAGTGCGGCCGTGATGGGCGAAGTGAGCGGTGAGCCGCCTGTCGGCCCGAACGACGAACCGGGTGCTGCGGACTGGCCGGGCATGTCAGGCCGCCGTACGGTCGATGGTGGCTTGTCCGAGCACCCTGGTGCCGTCGTAGACGACCATTGTCTGGCCGGGTGCAACACCGCTTAAGGGTTCGTCAACGCTGATGTGCATGAGCTGCCCGGCAGGGCGAGCCTGTGGGACGTTGAATTCGGTTTCCGGAGGATCAGGCAGGTAGTCGCCCATCCACATCCGTGCTGGAACGGGCTCAGCGTGCGCGCGGATCTGCACTTCACAGTCCATGGCGTGTTCTTCGGAGCTTCCGGCCGCTTCTGGCGGCTGGCCGCACCACGTGGTGCGGATGCCCGTCAGTCGGGTAATAGAAAGATCCGGTCGCTGGCCCACCGTGACGGTGTTCGTTCGAGTGTCAACGTCGACCACATAGCGGGGTTTGCCGTCGGCGGTCGGCTTGTCAATGCCCAGGCCCTTGCGCTGGCCGATGGTGTAGGACTGTGCGCCGTCGTGTTCGCCCAGGATTTCGCCCTCTTTGTCTTTGATGAGACCGGGACGCATGGGGATCTTGTCTGCCAGCCACGCTTTTGTATTGCCGTCGGGAATGAAGCAGATGTCATAGGAGTCCGGCTTGTTTGCCACGGGGAAGCCGCGCTCGGCGGCTTCGGCCCGAACATCGGCTTTTGCAGCGCTGGCGCCGATGGGGAAATAGCAGTGGCGCAGCTGCTGTTCTGTCAGCACACCCAGCACATAGGACTGGTCTTTGTTCATGTCCTGGCCGCGGTGCAGCTGTGGGTGATCGTCAACCCACTGAATTTCCGCGTAGTGGCCGGTGGCAATCGCGTCAAAGCCCAAGGCGAGCGCACGGTCGAGCAGAGCGGCGAACTTGATGCGCTCATTGCAGCGCATACACGGGTTCGGGGTGCGGCCCTGCGAGTATTCGGCAATGAAGTCATCGACGATGTCCTCTTTGAAGCGCTCGGAGAAATCCCACACGTAGAACGGAATGTCGAGCATGCCCGCCACGCGCGCGGCATCCCGTGAGTCTTCGATGGTGCAGCAGCCGCGCGAACCCGTGCGCAGGGTGCCGGGCATACGCGACAGCGCCAAGTGCACGCCGACGACTTCGTGTCCGGCGTCCTTGGCTCGTGCGGCGGCAACGGCGGAGTCCACACCGCCGGACATGGCTGCCAGTACCTTCACGGTCCCTCCTTCAGTTCAGCGCCTGGCTGTTAAGCGCTCGGGCCATTGATTCTATTCCGAACTGCGGGTCAGTCCGCCTGGCTCCAGTCATAGGCGGAGTTCATACCGGCTTTGCGCGCCTGCTCAACAACACCGGGCAGCGCCTCAATGAGCTTGTCGACTTCCTCTTGCGTGGTTCCGTGGCCCAGTGTGAAGCGCTGGGATGAGCGCGCCTGGTCTTCGCGGCACCCGCAGGCCAGGAGCACGTGGCTGGGCCGGTTGACCCCGGCACTGCAGGCCGAACCGGCCGAGGTGGCAAAACCGGCCGCGTCCAGCAGGAACAGAAGGGAATCGGCTTCCGCCCCGGGGAAGGTGAAGTGGACGTTCCCCGGCAGTCGGTCCTCGCGGTGGCCTGACAGGTGAGCATCCGGGACATTCGCCTCGATACCGGCGATCAGCCGGTCACGAAGACCGGACAGGCGCGGCGCCTCGTGCTCTATGCCGCCTGCTGCCTCCTGGGCGGCGGCGGCAAAAGCGGCCGCTCCGGCAACATCGAGAGTGCCCGAACGCAGTGAGCGCTCCTGGCCGCCGCCGTGCAGCACGGGAACGGCTTTGACATCGCGGGCCAGAATGAGCGCGCCGATGCCAACCGGGCCGCCGATCTTGTGGGCCGTGACCGTCATCGCATCCACGCCCAGATCGGCAAAGTTCAGGGGCAGCTGGCCGAATGCCTGCACCGCGTCAGTGTGGATGGGAACTCCCGCGGCCTTTGCGAGCGCCGCTGCCTGTTGGACCGGCTGAACCGTTCCAATCTCATTATTGGCGAACATGATCGACACGAGTGCGGTGCGCTCACCGTGTTCGTCCAGAAGCTCTTCGAGGTGTTCGAGGCGGATGCGGCCATCTGCGTCAACATCGACCAGAAGCACCTGCGCGCCCTGCGTTTCCAACCAACCGGCGGTGTCCAACACGGCGTTGTGCTCAATCGGGGTGGTGATGATCACCGGATGGGACAGCTGAGAGATGCTTTCCGGTGTGCCCGTCCCTTCCGCGGGCACGCCGTTGCGGTGCCAGAACAGGCCCTTGATAGCCAGGTTGTCGGCTTCTGTGCCGCCGGAGGTGAGCACCACCTCGGCCGGGGTTGAAGCGCCGACTGCCTCAGCCAGTGCTTCGCGCGAATCTTCCAAACGCAGGCGCGACTGCTGGCCCAGCGAATGCAGGGCCGACGGGTTGCCGATTCTCTGCAGCTCGTCCGTATACGCCGCAAGCGCGGTCGGCCGTATGGGGGATGTCGCTGCATAGTCGAAATAGGAACGCACACACCGAGTCTAACGACCCCGGCGCTACACTCTTAGGCGTGATTGCGTTCCTCACCTACGCCCAGTATGCGGCAGCTGCGGTGCTTGCCATATGGGGCACCGTCCAGGCTCTGCGAAACCGTCCGGCGCCGATCTCAATGATCGTGTGGGCAGGTGCGGTGCTTGCGCTGCTGATAGTTCAGCTGATCACCGGCATTGTGCTTTTCGGGCAGACGAACGCCGACCCGCTGCTGTTCTTCGGGTACGTGCTCACCGCAATCATCCTCGTGCCGATTGCCGCGGTGTGGGGTTACATTGAGCCCAGCAAGTGGGGGCCGTGGGTGCTGGCGGCTGCCGGCGCCACCGTTATCGTCATGATTCTTCGAATGGACCAGATCTGGCTGTGAACACCGCTGTGAACACCAAGGCTTACTCTGCAATGCACTCCGGGCCGGGGCGAGCCCTGACCGCGGTGTACGGAATCTTTGCGCTGTCAGCATCGGCCAGGGCGGGCTACCAGCTTGTTTCGCATTTCGACCGGGCGCCTCTGGCCTACGGACTGTCGGCGTTTTCGGCTGTTGTCTACATTGTTGCGACTGTCTGCTTGGCAATTGCCAACCGCTCAGCGCACCGTATTGCCGTGGTATCGGTGCTCATCGAGCTGGTCGGTGTCATCGCCGTCGGCATCTTCAGCCTGGTTCGCCCTGAGCTCTTCCCCGAAGCCACCGTGTGGTCCGGCTTCGGAATCGGCTACGGCTTTGTGCCGCTGGTGTTGCCGATACTCGGCCTGCTGTGGCTGGTCCGGGTCGACCGCATCGCCCAACAGTACAGCGCCTGAGCCGCGGGCACCTCGACCAGCGCAGTCCCGTCCCCGTCCCGGCCAGCAGCGGCTCGCACTGAGCAAGCAGCAGCTCGCCCAGCCCGTGCAGAACTCAGTCGTCGGAGTCCTTGCCCTTTGTCGAGGTCTGCTCGCCCGACAGCGGGAACCAGTCAGAGCTGGTGAGTTTTGTCTTGCCGTCACCGGTTTCAATCATGAACGGAATCGAGGCTTCGATCTCTACTCGATTGCCGCTCTTCTTCCCGGTGGTGATCGCCGAGACCTGTTTGGGAAGCGAGAAGTTGAAGTCCTTCGGCACCTCGATCGTGATGGTGCAGCGCATTTCGGCCATTGAGGTCGCCCCGCCGCTTTCGGTCTCAGCGGCGTAGTTCTCGAAGTCGATTTCCGTGTACGGCTGGCACTGCGATTCGACGCGCTTGAACGACTTGGAGTCTTTTGCATACTCGTCGACGTAGGCGCGGTAGCTCTTGAAGCCATCACCGCTGAGGTCATAGTCCTTCAGCGCTCCGCCGCCATCACCCTTAGCTCCGCTGAGGAAGTCCTTGACCGCAGTAACTGATTCGCCGAAATCCACGGCGTACTGCTTATCCGCCGGTGCCACCTGACCGTCTTCCAGGGCCAGCTTCGGCACGCGCTTGCCGTCTATGAACAGCCCCTGCTGCACACTCCAGTCGTCGTTGGCGCTGGCACGCATCACCAAAAGCGCCTGAGTGCCCGCATCGGCATCGTCGCTGCTGGCGAAGGCAAAGAACCACAGCGGATAGTCCGACTGCGCCGGACCTCCGGCGAGCACCTTGTCGAAGCCGACCGTGCCCAGCTTCTTCTTTTCGGCTTTTGCCACGAGCACTTCGGCTTTTGTCCGGTCGAGCATCGGACCGGCCTGAATCTGGTCCAGTCCCTTGCCGTCATCGGCCAGCGACTTCTGCAGCTTCTTCGTGTAGTCGGTGATGAACGCTGAACCATCGCCTGCGCGCAGCGGCTCTTTTGTATACTCACTCGACTGCGGAACAGCGGGCCTGGCGATCGGCGGGGCGCCCGAACACCCGCTCAGCAGCCCCAGTCCCGCCAGAGCTGCGGTCATTGTGCTGAGTGCGCGCTTCATCGGGATTCCTCCGCTGTCCGTGCTCTGCTTCGCGAACCGCCGACGGCGACTTTCGGCTGATCCTGTCGCCACGAGAGGAACAGCCAGACAGCAAGCGCAAAGATCATCACCGTCAAAGCCAGACCGATAAGCGCCATCGGCACAACTCCGGGGGCGTCGACCGTGATGGTGATTTTGGTGTTGGCCAAAGATCCTTCTTGCGCTGCGATCACGACCACCTGCGGGTCGCTGTCAAGGCCCAGCCGGACCGTCTGCGAGGTTCCCGTTTCCTGTGTAATCCACCAATCGCGGCTTTCGGGGTCGGAGGCAAGCTGCTCGTCCCCGGCCACAAACCTGTGGCTGATTTCGCCGGGAAGTTCGATTTCGGTGGCTTCGTCATGCGCTGTCCCCGAAAGGTAGCTGCGCACGTCCACCCCGTTGGCGGTGCCGACGAACACGGGAGTGTCGGATTCGACGGTGACTTCTGCAACCGCGTTGGTGACAGGAATGAGCTGTTGGTCGAGCATGACAGCCTGACTGCGTTCGTCAGGGGTCATCGTCTCGGTGCGCGCCTGCCCGTCGAAGCCGACGACGGACAGGGCCGAAATCACCAGCACCAAGCCCAGTATTCCCACCAGCCCCAGCAGTCCGGAGCCAAGAAGCCGCAGCATCAGAACAGCGCGCGCATCAGACGTCCGCGGGCTTTGACTACGCGCGCGTCTTCAGCGCCGACTGCGTCGAACAGGTCGAGAAGGTGCAGGCGAAGCTTTTCGCGGTCGTCGCCGACGGTGGTTCCGATCAGCGTGATCAGGCGTGTGAACGCGTCTTCAACGTGACCGCCGGCAACATCGAGGTCGGCGCAGTCGATTGCCGCATCGACCGATGTGGGGTTGTCAGCTGCGGCCTGGCGCACAGCGGCGAGGTCTATGTCGCGGGTGCGGCGCAGAAGGCCGACGCGGGCGATTCCGGCTTTTGCCTCGGCATCTGCCGGCGATTCTGCAAGTGCGTCCTTGTACACCTGTTCGGCGCGGTCGAGGTCGCCCGCTTCCAATGCCTCGAGGGCTTCGGGGTGGCGGGGGCCTTCCTGCGCCTGGGTGCCTTTGACCCAGGCGGTCTTGTGCAGGCCCGCCTGCGCGGCGGCCTGGGCGATCTGGTCGAACAGCTGGCGGATCTGCGCTTCAGGCTGCACGCCCTGGAACAGCGGGACGGGCTGGCCTTTGATGACGGCGACCACCGTCGGCAGGGCCTGCACCTGAAATGCCTGTTGGATGGCCGGGCTGGTGGCAACATCCACCAGTCCCAGCACTGCGCGGCCGGCCTGGTCTTCGACAATCTTCTGGAGGACCGGCAGAATCTGCTGGCTGTCCGGCTGTTGCCCGGAGTACAGCACAAGAACCACCGGCAGTTCCATCGACAGCCGTGCCGCCGATTCGAATGTCTGCTCGTTGACCTCGAAGGCAAGAGCGGGCACTTCGACCTGGTTGGGGCCGGGAGTTTCGCTGGACTGTTCCGCGCTGCTGGGTGTCGAACCCGCCGAGGTGCCGTGACCGCGGACTGCCGACAGGTCCAGGCCCTCCTGTTGGGCGGGCTGCTGGCCTTGCTCGTGCTGAGCCGACGCCTGCGGGCCGCCTCCGGTGTGATCAGGCTGCTGGGGAATAGTCATGTTCTCCTCGTCAGTTGTTGCCGGCCAGTTCGGCGTTGACCATTGCGGTTGACACGCCGATCAGCCGCACCTTGCCTTCGCCTTTCTTGGGCACCACAAAAGCGTAGACCTGCAGGTATTCGGTCTTCAGCGTCCGCTTGGTTTTGGTTTCGCCGACGACTTTAGCCTGGGGGTTGGGGACTGTGAGTTCACCCGTTTGGCCTCCGCGCGATTCGGGTGACAGAGACAGTGTGTGCGATGCCGAACCGATCACGATAGCCGATCCGTCCTTGGCCGACTGGGCTGCGACCTGCTGGCCGGGGCTGTATTCGACTTTGGCTGAGCCGTTGCCCTTTTCGATTTCCTTTTTGACCTTCTTGAAGGATTCGCGTTCCTGTTTGGCGAAAGCGTCGTCTTGGAAGTCGCCCTTGCGCTTGGCGCTGTCGGGCTTCTGGAGCTTTTCGGCGTAGTTTTTGACGGCGTCCTTCGGCGTCATGACCAGTCCGTCCTGGTCGGCAGGCAGAAGGCCGGAGCCGACGCGGGCGTCTTCGACTTCGGGGAACTCGGCACCGGGCAGGAGCACGGTGAGCGACCACAGGCGGTAGGGGCTGCGGGGATCCTGCTGACTGAGCATGACCAGCTGGGTCTGGTCGTTTCCGCTGACGACAGCGGATGTGACCCGCGGCCACGTGTCCGTTGCCGAAGTGAAGTTCACCTTGACATCGTCAAATGCCGGGGCGGCGGGCAGCTTGGCCTTTTTGTCTTTTTTCTTGATCTTGTAGGCACCTTCGCGCTGCTGGTGGAAGGTGCCGTCGGCACGATCGCCGAGCTTCTTCGCGTCGAGCTTGTCGTCGGCTTCCTTAACGGTGGTGTGGATTTCCTTCAGGACCCGTTCAAGCTGTTCGTCAGTGACGGAGGCTGCCGGTGCGGTGGGCGTTTGCAGCGGCTGGGGTTCGGGAAGTTCAGGTGCCCCGCAGCCGGCGAGTGCCAGGCCGGGAACAATCACGAAGGCGGAGCCCATCTGCGCCAGTCTGCGCCGACGTTCAAGGCGGGCTTCCTCACGGTCTTTTTCGCGTTTCTTCGCCCGTGTGCCGGAGATGAACAGCAGGATGCCCAGAATGATCAGAATGAGTCCCACCACGATCAGCGGCGTCGACCACGGGTTGGTGGCGTCGTTCTTCCACTCCACGGAGATCTGCAGGTTCGACTTTTCACTGCTGCCGATCAAGAACGCGGAGTCGTCGGATGGTTCGCTCCATTTGAATGTCACCTGTTCGGGTTCGGTTGTCGAGTTTTCCCACAGATCTGCTCCCGCCGGGTTGGGCACGCTGTCTTCTTTGCCCTCGACTTTTTCTGTGCGCAGCTCGTCCTGCGATTTCAGCCCGGTGATGTCGAGATACGAAGCTTCGCCGAGCCATGCCTCGACATTGGGCTTCGATGCGTGGGCGACGGTGATGTCGCCTGCCCCCTTGACGGTGACGTGGGCTTCGCCGGGGTACAGGTTGAGGACTCCGGGCTCGATGACGGCCGCAGCAGAGCCTTCATCTGTCTGTGTGGACGCGGTAATATTGTCCGGCGGTGCCCACACGGTCTTCTGAAGAACTCCGACGACGCCGAGAACAGCGCCCAGGACGATCATCACGACTGCAGCTATTGAGCGCACGCGCTCCCCTTCGATCAGCTTGTGGTTCAACTGCCCATTCTACGTACCCCGAAATATCGAGTTCTGGGCGGACTCCCAGCGGTGCTGGCACGTGCACGGGCTGTGTCAGACCACAACGCTAGTATTGGGCTCGTGGCTGTAGACAGAATTGTATGGATTGACTGTGAGATGACCGGCCTTGAGGTCGGCACGGACGAACTGATCGAAGTCGCGGCGATTGTCACTGACTTCGACCTCAAACCGCTTGATGACGGCCTCGACATCGTCATCAAGCCGTCCGAATCCGCGCGGAACAACATGAACGATTTCGTGACCAACATGCACCGCGAATCCGGGCTGATCAACGAACTCGATCGGGGAACCACTGCCGCGCACGCGCAGAAACAGGTGCTCGACTACATCCGCTCACACGTTCCCGTTTCCGGCAAAGCTCCGCTGGGCGGCAATTCCGTCGGCACTGACAAAATGTTCCTCCAGCAGCAGATGCCCGAACTCGTCGACTATCTGCACTACCGCATCATCGACGTCAGTTCGATCAAAGAACTCGCCAAGCGCTGGTTCCCATCGTCGTACTACTCCGCACCGGCCAAAACAGGCAACCACCGGGCCTTGGGCGATATTCTCGATTCCATAGCCGAACTGGCGTACTACCGTCGCGCTGTATTCACCTCGGAGGCCCCTGATTCGACCGCGTCGGCGCAGATTGCCTCCGCCATCACCGCTGAGTACTTTTCAGCAGAACCTTCCACCGACTCTGCCGAAAGTGACCTTCCCCAGTCCCCCGGCGCCTCGACAGACAGCTGACTATGACTACTGCCACCGCTCCCCTCGCTGCCGCTGACGAAGGCAATGAAGTCCCGCTGGGCAAACGCGACCCCAGATATCGCTTCTTCGAAATGATCCCGGCTGTCTTCAGCTACGGGAATCTCGCGGCCGTCGTCGTTCTTTCGCTCATCCACCCCACGTGGGGTGCGCTGTGGGTGCTTGTAATCGTCGCCTACATGTTCATTCGGGGTGTGCGCGGTGCAGTCGATCTTGTGCGCGGACTGCGCCGCTTTCGCCTCGCCGCTCGAGTCGACTGGAATGCGCGTCTTCTTGACCTTGCGCTGGTCATGGACGGCAAGCGGGTGCCGCCGACCCCACCGGGATCGTTTCGCGCAGACCAGCATCGGCAGCTTCTGCGCCAAGTGAGGAAAAACCCCCAGAACTACCCTCACCCTGCCCGGGTCCAGCACGCTGTCATCATCGCGGCGTACAACGAACCGTACGAAGTCATCGAACCCACCATCCGCGGGCTGCTGTACACAACAACCCCATCGGACCACCTGCACATCTTCTTCGCCTACGAAGAACGCGGCGGCCCGGACATGCAGCTGACAGCCCAGCGGCTGAAAGAAAAGTACGGCGCGAAGTTCGGCACCTATGAGCTTGTTGAACACCCGCGTGACATCCCCGGCGAAATCACCGGCAAGGGCGGCAACATCACCTTCGCGGGCCGACGTGCGGCCGTGTGGGCAGAAGAAAGAGGCTTCGACCCTGCCGAAGTCATGGTCACCACGCTCGACTGCGACAACAAACCGTATGAAAGCTATTTCGACTACGTCGCGTACGAGTACATCCGGGCTGAAGACCGCCAGCGCGCTTCCTACCAGCCCATCGCGCTGTACCTGTCGAATATCTGGGACGCCCCCGCGGTGACCCGCGTGATTGCCTCGGCCAACTGCTTCTTCAACCTCACACAGACGGTCCGACCCTTTTCGCTTCGCAACTTCGCGTCCCACTCACAACCGCTGGATGCGCTTATCGAAATGGATTTCTGGTCCACGCGTACAATCGTCGAAGACGGCCACCAGTACTGGCGGTCGTACTTTCACTTCCGCGGCGACTACCGTGTGATCCCCGTCCACGTGCCCATCTACCAGGACGCCGTTTTGGCAGGAAACCTGGGCCAGTCGATCAAAGCGCAGTTCAAACAGCTCGCGCGGTGGTCCTACGGCGCTTCGGATGTCCCATACGCCATCAAGGGCTGGGCCAATTCGAAGCCCAGGTTCTTCGGCACGCTGTGTCGCTTCATCCTGCTGTTGGAAAGCCACGTCACGCTCGCCAGCGTTTCCCTCATCATTGCCGTAGGCGGTTGGGTGCCCTTCCTCGTGCTGCGCGCTACAGGAGAAAGCGCGCCCGAATTCACCAGCAATATGCCGTTCTTGGTCGGCGGCATCCAGCAGGTTGCCATGATCATGCTGCTCACATCGCTGCTGGTGTTCGTGAATCTGCTGCCGCCGCGGCCCGTGCGCTACTCACGGCTGCGCTCAGTGTCGATGCTCGCCCAATGGCTGCTGTTCCCCTTTACGCTCATGATCTTCAATTCCTCGACCGCGCTCGTTTCACAGGGCCGCCTGCTGTTCGGCAAGTACCGCGAAAACTTCGAAGTCACGCAGAAGACGGTCGTGAAGTCGAACGTCGAGCCCTCAGCACGGCAGATCGGCCTGCAGCGCATGGACATCGAAAACGATCGGCTCTGATCTGTGGATTCAGCCCGTCACGCCTATGTGACCCTGCCGACCGGACCCACTGTCTTCATTGCACACGGCGGGCAGCTGGTCGGCGTGCACCACGTGCCCATCAAGCACAGTCCCGAACAGGAGTTCTTCGGGCAGAAGCTCAGCTCCGCCTCGGCAGAAGACGATCCGGTCATGGGGCCAGCACTTGCACAGCTGAGTGAATACTTTGCCGGACACCGGCAGACATTCGACGTTCCGTTTGCCCTGCATGGCACGGCGGGTCAGAAGCGCATCTGGAACCTGCTGCTGGCGATTCCCTACGGCGAGCTGACCACATATGGCCAGATTGCAAAGCAGCTGGGCAAGCCCGGTATGGCGCAGGCAGTCGGCGGGGCTGTGGGACACAATCCCATCAGCATCATTGTGCCGTGCCACAGAGTGATGGGCGCCGACGGCAACATGGTCGGCTACGCCGGCGGTATCGAGCGCAAGCGAATGCTCTTGGAGCTCGAGGGCCACACGCCTGACCGGCCCCTGTTCTAACCAGTCCCGACTTTTCTTACCGGCGGCGCTGTGAAGGGCGGTGCTTCACCGCCCTTACTCTGCTGAGCCGGCCGGGTTGTCTTCTGTTGAGCCCGCTGTGTCTTTAGCGGGCTTCGGTGAGCGGCGCAGGAACAGCCACGCTGACACGATGACCGCCAAGCCCAGCACGATTGTGAGCCCGCCCCACAGCAGGCTGGCGCTGCGGGCCTCGGGATTGTCAGAGGCACCGGCCTGGCTGCCCTTCAACGCAAAGCTTTGCTTGCCCTGCTTCTCCAATTCGGCCTGTTCGGGGGTGGGGACCGGGTCGGTCACCGCTCCTTGATTCTGCTCGGCAGCAGATCCAGCACCGCCACTGGGACTCTGCGGAACCCAGTTGGCTCCGCCGTTGCCGGTGTCCGGCTGAGGCGGCTTCCCTCCTGAGCTCTGGCTGCTGAAGCGGCCGTCCGGTGGCCGGGGAGTGTCTCTGTGCGGACTGGTACGCGGCTGTCGGCGGGTGTCGTATGGAGAGTTCTTCGAGCCTTCCCGTCTGTCAGCTTCAGACTTGTCCGTCGGCTTCTGCGTGGATGATTTCGGCGGCAGTCCACCGGGTGGCCGCTGTGAGGGTTTGGGCGTCAGCGTGCCGGTTGGCCTGTCAGCAGGTTTCCGGGACGGTTTTGGATTCGGTTTGTCAGTTGGCCTGTCCGACGGCTTCGGCGATGACTGTGTTGTCCGATTGTCCGTTGGCGGATCGGCCGGATTGCCCGCTGACCCTTCAGTGTTCTCAGCGGGCTCTTGCGACGGTTTTTCACCAGAGCCTCCGGTAGGCGGATTCGACGGCGAAGCCGGGTTGCCTTTGCCGTCGGGCTGAGTGGGTACGTATGGCTCTGAATCTTTGGACTTCGGTGTCGATGGCGGCGGGCCAACGTGTGACCCGTTGTCAGGCTGTGCTGCCGCCGGGGTGGAAAGCGTGAGGATCAAACCGAACACGGCAAAACAGCACAGCGCTGCGGCGGTGGCTTGGCGCCTGAATGCGTGCCTCATGCTGCCTTCCGGTGTGTGCTCAGCGGTGCGGACTCTTCGGTGATTTTACGGATAAAACGCCCGTTATCGTCCTTTGTGTGCTTTCGCGTAGCCTCTGATTATATCGGATTCGCTGCGGACAATCGCATAGTCGCCGTCAGCGTCAACTGCCATGAGGTTGTTCTTGGTTTCGTAGGCCGCATCGCCGGCGATGATCGAAGGGGATCCGTCAACTACGGCCGGTGTGTACGACCCGCGAGGTTCACCGAAGCGCACATCATCTTCCGAAGCGTCGCGCACCAGCAGACCGCTCTTCATGTCGAACAGGTAGGGGCCGAAAACAGCCAGGCTGAACCCCTGCCCGCGTTCCCACTTGGCATCGGCGATTGCATCAGCCTGAGTTTCAACCGTTGACACGATTTTTCCCTGCTCGGTGTCGCTGACCACAATCTGCACGGGCTCGGCGGAATCGAGGCCTGTATCGCTTTCACCCCACACGGTGACGATCTTCCCGTGCCCGGCTGTCACCCATTTGAGGATCACGAGGTCCTGGCCGGGCTTTTCGAGTGCAAACTTTTCGGCCAGCCCCGTTTCGGTGTCAGAGACCGCAACCTCGCCGGAGAAGTCTGCTGTGATTACTTTTCGCCCGTCGAGCCCCATGGGTGTGAAGCCGGTTTCGACACCCACAACGGCGTGAACCTTGTCGTCGTGGAAGTGGTAGAGCTTATCGCCCGCGACGACCATGGGGGTTGTCCCAGCCAGGGAGATTTCGGCGTCGGCGGGAAGCGTGTACTTCTGTGTGGTGGTTTCACCGTCGTAGAGGACTTCCGCTTTGTCGCCTGAGCGCAGCAGCAGAGCGGGCTTGTTGTTGATTCTGGTGTCGGCTGCGATTTGAACGCTGCCGTCCATGGTGATGCTGGTGCGCTTTTTTCCGGTCGTGGGATCGAATACGTCAACACTGCGGTCTTTGACTGCAACGATCCCCCTTTCGGAGGCACTGACTGACGCGGCGGGATCGACGGGAAGTTCCCACGCGGGTTCGTTTTTGAAGCCCGGGACGATGCTCTCTGACTTCTTCAGGCTCAGCTTGGGCTGCTCAGTCGCGCCGGAAGAATCGGCCGTCGATTCCTGCAGGCCTCCATTCGGCGCTCCGACGAATGCGGGTATGACCCACAGGACGATGACCACAATGAGCATGACAGCCAGAATGATTGACGGCACGATCATCGACGGCTTGCGTTTTCTGCGCTCACCGCGGTCGGAGGGGCTGCGTGCTGGATCGTCTGAGAGAAGTCGGGTGAGAAGTGATCCGCTGCCCGGCTTGGCTGGGCCTTTCCCCACGGGCTGCGCTGTGGTGTTTTGTCCTTCGTCGCCGTTGTCTTCTTCTGCCTGGTCGTCCACCTGCGCGGGTCCGTTCGCAGGATCGGCTTCTGGGCCAGTCTCGGCTGCGGCAGTGGACTCTGCACCAGCCGAGGTGCCTGCCTGGCTGTCTGGCGCTTCCTCGGACCCAGAGGCGTCCGCCTCTGCTGTTTCTTCGGCAGGACGGTCTGTGCTGTTTGTGACCGCGTTATGCGGCTGGATAATGGGCAGTTCGCTCGTTGCAACCGAACCGTCTGTCCCGATGACTACGGAGTGGGAAGATTCGCCGTCGGCGATCTGCACGAAAATAGGGTGCTCATCGGATGCCGCCATGTCGCGGACTTTGGCGAGCGCTGCGCCCAGGTCATGGCACTGTTCCGAGGCGCCGTCGATCGTCAGAAGGACAGTTCTGTCCTCAGCAAAGCTGACGTCGGCGTGCTTCATCCTCGGGGCTTTCTACTGGGGATGGGGGTCTGTTTTCCACCTGTCAGCGGGTGTCCCGCTGTTTTCACCTGAGTGATTTTACGCGGCCCATATTGGAGTTCCCACCCGGCCCACAAAACGTTATGGCTCGTTAACCTGAGACCGATTTTGGGTCTGCCTTCTTGTTCTCACCTCGGTGTCAGCTGTGTGCCAGCTGAGCGGATTTGGCCTTGGGGCAATGTGTGGCTTAGCATGGTCAATGCTGTCTGTGAGGCAGTGATGGTGGCTATAGCTCAGCTGGTAGAGCACCGCGTTGTGGTCGCGGGGGTCGCGGGTTCAAGTCCCGTTAGCCACCCCAGGCCAAATCCCGGAACATCATTCATTCGATGTTCCGGGATTTTTGTGTTTTGGGGCTGGTGGTGTGCCGGGTCATGGTTCCCGCGCTGCGGGGCAGCCGCAGTGGTGGCCGCGATGGCCAGCCTCACCTCGTGTGCTTTCACATAGGGCTCCGGCAGAGTTTGGTGAAGCTCTGCCGGAGCCCTATGTCAGTTCTTGTGGGGTGCTGTCTTCGTCAGCTCTGAGGAGGACGAGGCGGCATCGGCGGACCACCCGGCCGCTCCGGCGGTGCCTGCGGCGCCTGCGGGCCGGGATTGTTGTACGGAGCTGCCCCCGGCTGCTGGACAGGGTAGTTGGGGCCGCCCTGTCCGAAAGGCGCGGGAGGCTGGTTCTTCTGCTTCTTCTTCGCCACGACCACAACGACGATGACGACTGCCGCAACGATCGCCAGGAAGACAAAAAGTCCGATCACGATGAAGACGATCAACCATGGGAAGCCCGAGGCTTTCGCAGTCACGCTGATGACGTCCTTGTCGTATGAGCGCAGGTCGTAGGTGACTGTCTTGCCGGAGATCTGGCCGCCTTCAGCCTCGACGACCTTACCCGGGAAGGTCAGCTTAACCTCGGCTTCTTTGAAGATCTCTGACGTCGACGGGGCCTCGCCTCCTGTGTTGAAAGCCGGAGAATCCGTGTCTTTTGCGATGTTCGGCAGTTCCATGACGATGTTGTCGCCGTCTTTTTTCAGGACGATGCGTCCGGGTCCACTCCCGGTGGTGCTGGTGAAGTCCTCTGCTGCGACTTTGTCGAACGTGACCCTGTACCCGAGTTCACTGTCAGTCGAGATCTTTTCAGCCTGGGCCCCTTCTGGGATGGTGTCTTTTACGTCTTCGACAGACTGGTCAAGCTGCTTCTCGATGTCACTTTCTTGGGCAAGACCGCCGAGCTCGGACACCTTTTCGTTGACTTTCTGTCGTTCGACAGTTGCGACGAGGCCACCGCTGACGCGCAGGTCTTTGTCAATGGTGAGATCCATTTTGACAACGGCGTTGAGGCCCGCACATCCGGCCAGCACCAGTGTGACCATCAGCATCGCGCCTACCGTCAGGGCTCGCCCGAGCCTGTTGTCGATGGTTGCTGTTGGGGCACCTTGTGAATGTCGACTGTTATGCAATGCGGGCCGCGCCTTTCACCTGTTTCCTGGTTTGAACGTTCAGAGGAAGTCTAGCTGTACTGACCACAGAACGGTGCGCTCAGAAGGACAGTCCGCCGACCACGAAAATGTCTGTGACGATTTGTTACCGATTCCGGCCGAAATTTCTGCAGCTCCAGTATGTTGTTCGCTGGTTCAAGAGCTGCAGCTTTCAGTACCTGGCTGGCTGCACGGCAACCCTCTCCATCGAGTGGGGTGCCCCAGGGGAAGAACCGGCATGAGCAAACGTTCATGCAAGTCGATGGATCTCTGCGCGCAGACGCACCGGGATCCGGTAAGGAACATTCCCATGTCTACTCACCATGGCAACAGCGGTACAGGAAATCCTCACGACGTCGACCCTGCGGATGGTTGGGGCGAAGTCCCTGAAGCTGATCGCCCCCTGTGGTCTCGCTATATGCTCGACCACTGCCCTGCATTCCCAGGGGCGACCATCATGAATTTCATTGCAGGCAGCGTCGTCAAGGGCGGTACGCGCGTCCCTCAATCTTGGAAGGACACAGCCGCCGAACTGCACAATGCCGGTTTCAGCCCGCTCCAGTACTTCCTACTTGCTGAGCTGCTGTCAGGCGCGCGAAAACAGGGCGAATTGCAGGAAGCCGTACACGGCCATCTTTTTAAACAGTGGTTCGGCTATCCTTACCCGGATTTTCGGCTCAACGCTGATGCCTGGCGGCCCTGGCTTCAGCGTCTGCAGAATGCGCAGTCGCCCAGTCGAGCACTCAGCCACATCCTTCATGGGTGGAACCTGCCGCCCTTGGGCACGGTGAGGTTCAGGAATGGAGGGCAAACGCGGGTCGTTTCCGACTGAGCAAATGGAGCGTCCCGTCAGGAAAGACGGGACGCTCCGCATCGTCAGCTTCTAGGGCCAGCCCAGCCTCGTCCACAACAGACTCACGTCCACTCGCTTCGGCAGCAACGAATAGAAGACGCGATACATTGGCTCGAAGCACCTATTGACGTCCTCGAATTCTGACATCGGGCGCTCTTCCCCTACCGAACAGTTTCGGCTCAGCTGCCACTCATTACCGTCTCAGCGTCTCGAGCAGGCCATCTGCTCCGCTTGCTGCTGCAAAACCGGTGAAGTAGGTGCTGTGCGTTGCCTTCACTGTTTCAAGGGAATCTGACCCGACCAAAACAATGTCAGTAGACACCGAGTTGCGGTATTCCGTCTCGAGCTTTGCGTATTCCTCCATTGCCCGCTCCGCATCGGTTCCGAACGACTCCTGCATGATGAGCTTGTCCTGGGCATGGTCAAACACAAGCAGGAAATGATTGATGTTGTTCATGACGCGCCCTCCTGCTTTTCAATGCTCGCGGTGAGCAGCTTGTTCACTTCAGCGATCTGGTCGTTTGCGATGGTGATCAAGTCTAGCGGAACGTGCTTCTGCTCTTCTTCGAGGCGGTATATTTCGGCCAAGTTTCGCGCCAGAATCTGAACAGGGTGGTCACCGGTGTCCGCGACCTGGACTCCCCAGGCGTCGAGGATCGCGGCTTCTACAGTCCGCACCTCCGCGATGTCGCTGACCAGGATTCTGCATCCTCCGATGTCCTGCATGCGGGACAGGTCCAGCCCCTTCTCACGATCGCCTAGCTTTTCTACGATCGTCTGCTCCCGCTTAAGCCGCTGCGTCACCTGGGCATCAATTCCAGATCCCGATGCAATGCCACTCACACTGTTGGTGACCCTCAGAAGCGGGCCGGCAAACTGAGAGCGAAAGACTCGCACAGTTTCGAGAGCTTCCTCAAATTCCGCTTGACTAGCCTCACCGCTGCGGAACTTCCGGATCTTCGACCCTGCTTTCCGGACGCTGGTCTTAGACGGTCTTTCATGCGATGCCACGTTGCCAGCTTATTCGACAGCCTTCGCTCTGCTCGAGCTTTCAAGCACTGCCGTAACAGGAGCGTTTTACGTGCAAAAGCTCCACGAGACGCCCGCCATGTCTGCGCACCCGAGAGCTCTCGGGAAGACGCGACCAGTGATTCAAAAGATTAGGTAAACGCGGGACAAGCGACCCGGCAACCGAGCATCAAAAGGCCCTGACCTGCATTTCTACTGGTCAGGGCCGTGTTTTCGTACACCCCCCGGGACTCGAACCCGGAACCCACTGATTAAGAGTCAGTTGCTCTACCAATTGAGCTAGAGGTGCGCAACGAGAGTTAACTATACACACATCTTCTGGCGGTGGGAAATTGAGATTCGCCCGCATACGGGCTTTGTGACTAACCGCACAGAACTTGGCCGACGGGCGCATCGTGCGCTGTGCGTGGGAGGCAAGCAGGCAGCTGCCCCAAGCTACCGCTTGACCGGCTGGCAACTTGGGCAGTTGGCCAGCCAAGCCCGCGGTCACAGGTACAGGCCGGTGCTGTCCTCACCCACGGTCTGCGAGATCGCGTGAATATCGCGTTCGCGCAGAAGTGTGTACAGCAAACCGTCGAGTTCGACCTCAGCACGATCTTCTGGATCGAACAGAATTGTGTCGTGCAGGCTGACTTGCCGCACATTCGGGCCCGTAGCCACAACCGTTCCCCACGCCAACCGCTTGCCCATCGCCGCTGTGGCGGGAATGACAATACCGGCGGAGGATTTGCGCTCCCCCGCCTCTTTGTCAGGTTCCACCAGCAGGCGGTCGTGGAGCATGCGGATGGGAAGCTCGCCAGCGGTTTCTGCCGCCGGCCGAGCTTGCGACGTATCAGACATACAGTTTGTGCTTGCCGATCAGTACTTGCGCTGGCTGCGGACGATGCCCAGAGCAATGATCGACGCAGCACTCAACACCAACCCGCCGACAAGTGCCGCGGTGTCAGCGCGGACCGAACCATCCGAGTTGACGGCAGCGCCCTTGACTCGGTTGCTGGCACGAGCCGCAATGGCTTTGGGGTGGACTTCGCCCACCAGGGTGTCGATATTGGCGGCCAAGCGCTGTTCGCGCAGCCGGATGGATTCTTCGAGCTGTGCCTTCGAAGCGTTGTCGACAGTGATGTCCGAGGTGTAGACGTTGCTCACGCGCATTCCTTTTCTTCGGAAGTCTGCTTACCCACCCGAGCTTACCGTGACCGACTGACACTGAGCGGCAGGTGGCAGAATGAGACGCAGAACTTACGCCCCGTAACGAAGGGAAGGCCATGACCCGACTGGAGATCGGCGACACCGCACCGGATTTCACCCTGACCGACCACACGGGTAAGGACGTAACCCTCTCGGATCTGCGCGGCACGCCCGTCATCGTCTACTTCTACCCGCGAGCGATGACTCCCGGCTGCACCACGCAGGCGTGTGACTTCCGCGACAGCCTGTCATCACTGAAATCAGCCGGCTACACAGTGCTTGGGGTTTCGCCGGACAAACCGGAAAAACTCGCCCAGTTCGTGGAAAAGGAAGGCCTGAACTTCCAGCTGCTGTCCGACCCGGACAAGCAGGTCATGACCGAATGGGGTGCGTTCGGCGAAAAGAAGAACTACGGCAAGATCGTCCAGGGTGTTATCCGCTCCACGATCGTGCTGGATGAAGAAGGCACCGTGAAAGTCGCGCAGTACAACGTGCGCGCCAAGGGACACGTGGAACGTCTGCGCCGCGAGCTCGGCATCGACTGACCGGCGGCAACACCCGAGCCGCTTCCCCACCTCAGTGGCTCGCCTAAGACGCCAGCTCGTCACGGCGAACACACCTCGAGCCCGTCGATGCTGGATCGCGGTCTTGTATGCTGGGCTCGCCCGCGCGAGTGGCGGAATTGGCAGACGCGCTGGATTTAGGTTCCAGTGTCTTCGGACGTAGGGGTTCAAGTCCCCTCTCGCGCACCAAGTCCCGGGACATCGTTCACTCGATGTCCCGGGACTTTTTGTTGGGGTTTAGTTGGTTGACTAGACGCCGCCCGCCTCCTAGTGCCGCTCAGTTCGCACGGCTCACCTCGTGCGCACTGCCCGAGCCAGATCGGCACCTCCACCGGCCCAGACCCTACGGTCGGATTCCGCGAATGAAGGCTTCAACCAGCCACTCGTGCAGATCCGGGATCTGCTCCTCAACGAACGACGGAAGGGGGCGGGTAGCCGTAGCGATTCCAGCAACAAGACGCATTGCATCGATATCGCCGATCAAGCCCGCTTCTCGGGCCCGCACGAGAATCGGGTCAAATTGCGCCAGTCGTTCAGCGCGAACCGCCGCTACCCGCTCCGATTCGGCGAACTCCTGATCAGCTTCGGCTACGGACACCAGCTGGGCGCTCACCTGGGTGCGAGCCACGTCGGTAATGAAGCCGCGCCAGGCCGCTTCCGGGTCAGCATCCCAACGCTCCAGCGCACGGTCCATCGCGGCGAGCGCTTCGGCGCTCATCTCCAGACCAAGGGCGAGGAGGAGGTCACCTCGCGCAGGAAAGTGCCGGTACAGGGTTGCGATCCCAACGCCCGCCTGGGCCGCGATGAGGCGCAAGGACACGTTTGCACCCTGTTCTGCGAAAAGTGTGCGCGCAACACCCAGAATCACTTCGCGATTCTGCTGAGCATCTGACCTCATCTGACCTCCTAAGTTTGCAATCATTATAACCGGAGCAGTATGATCCGATTATATACGGATCGCTCCGCTCCGCTTAGTTAGGAGAAGTCATGCCAGACACCGCACAGAACAAGGAGGGCCGTCGTAAGCTCGGCCCCACCGCCATCACCGGACTGGTGAGCACCGTCATCGCACTCATGCTGTTGGCGCTCCTCACCCCGGCCATCAATTCGGGCGCCCACGACATTCCCCTAGCCGTGTCTGCGCCAGAACCCGTCAAGGCCGCCATGACGCAGAAGATCGAGAAGTCCGGCGCGTTCACAGTTGTCGACGCTTCGAGCCCAGAAGATGCCGAAGACAGAGTGAAGAACCGTGAGACCGTCGGCGCAGTCGCCGCCAGCCCAACCGGCACGACCATCACGATTGCCAGCGGTGCTGGAGCTCCCTATGCCGCAGCACTGAATGGCATGGCTACCCAGCTGAAGGCAGAAGGCCAAGAGGTCACCGTTAACGATGTTGCGCCCATGACATCGGAGGACCCGCAGGGCGTGGGACTGTCTTCAGCACTGCTTCCGCTCATCTTCGGCGGTATGGCTTCGGCAGTTCTGTTGGCCACTCAGCTGAAGTCGGCCGGTAAGCGCACCTTGGGTGCAGTCGGCGTGGCTGTCCTCGGCGGGCTTGTTGCCGCCGCGATTCTGCAGCCGTGGTTCCACGCGGTCGACGGCAGCTTCTGGCTGCTGTGGTCGGGCCTGACGCTCGGCATCCTCGCGATATCCAGCACTGTGCTCGGCCTGTTCTCTGTCCTGGGCTTTGCGGGACTGGGAATCGGTGCTGTACTCATGCTGTTCGTGTCGAACCCGCTGTCCGGTTTCGCTGCCGGGCCGCAGTGGTTGCCGGCCGGCTGGGGCACTTTCGGACAGCTCATGCCTGTGGGGGCTGCAGGCACATTCCTCCGCTCAGCCGCGTATTTCGACGGCAGCGGCCTGGGAATGTCCCCGTGGGTGCTCATGGCGTGGATTGTCGCAGGGCTTGCCCTGACTGCAATTGGCGCACGCCGCCAGAAGGCCTAAGCAGACTCCCCCCGCCGTGGCCACGAAGGTCGATACGAGGTATCGGTTGATGTCGCTGCGGTTGACCGTGATGACCGACGTGGTCGCAATCGAGGAAACGGGCCGGTCGAGCGCCTCGGCGACGTCGGCTGATGACGTCAAAGGCAACACCATCTTGAACAAATACCTCGGCTGACCTCGTACTGCCGCACTTCCTACCCAACTTCCCGCAATCTTCCCACTTAACTTCCCACGGTGTTATGCTGAGTGGGAAGTTAAGTGGGAAGTTAGCGAGCACTCGATGGACACCGAACGCTTAGAGTCAATCGTCCACGCACTGCGGCTGGTAGGAACGGACAACCAGCCCACCGAAGTCAAGAGCAATGCAGGCAAGTCGATTCGCGAAACTCTCAGCGCGTTCGCGAATGCCAACGGCGGCCTCATCATCTTGGGGCTCGATGAGTCAAACGGCTTCTTGCCCCTGGAGGGCTTCGATGCAGCGAAAGCTCAGGACGCACTGGAAACTCGATGTGCCCAAACCACACCCCCAGTACGGCCACTCATCAACATAGTCCCCTTTGAGGACTCCTTAGTTGTTGTAGCGGAAGTCAATGAAATGACGTCCGAAGACAAACCCTGCTACGTGACTGACCAGGGGAAATATGGCGGCAGCTATATTCGAGTTGGCGACGGTGACGTCCGACTTACGCAATACGAAGTCGACCGCCTCATCGAGGAGCGGACCCAACCCAAATGGGACGAACAGTCAGTGACAGAAGCACGGCTTGAAGATCTGCACTCAGACACCGTGAATGCCTACATGACCGTTCAGCACGAACGCCGCCCCAAAACCTTTAACGACGGCACCGAAACCGCGATGAAACGTCTGCGCATCCTTAAGGACGGACACCCGACCCTAGCGTCGCTGCTTGTCATGGGTGAGTATCCGCAGGAATTCTATCCGCGCCTCACAGTGACATTTGCCAACTTCCCGGGGACAACCAAGGGTTCCGTTACCGAAGGGGTTCGACTCCTAGACAGTAAAACCCTCACCGGAACCATCCCGGAGCTCGTTGACGAAGGAATCGAAACCGTCAAGAACAACATGCGCACTGCCGCGCTTATCGGCGAAAAGTACCGCTCAGACCTGCCGGACTATCCCCCTATCGCAGTACGCGAAGCGCTTGTGAATGCCCTCATGCACCGCGATTACTCACCGCACGCGCAAGGCAGCCAGGTGCAGATCAACATGTTCGCTGATCGTCTTGAAATCACGAGCCCGGGAGGACTGTATGGAGGTGTCACCGTACGGAACCTCGGGAAGCCAGGCGTGAGCTCAACCCGAAACCAACGCCTCTCTTCGTTTCTTGAGGACGTGAAGTTTCACGATGATGGAGGCGGAGCAGGCGTCGTCGCTGAAAACAGGGGCACAGGCATCGCTGTCATCCAACGCTCGCTCGCCGACGCCCTCATGCCACCACCTGAATACATCAACCGGCTGGACAGCTTCACCATTGTCTTTCACCGGCGAAGGGTGGCAGAAAAAGAACGTTACGCAAGCGCCTTTGACCAAGTACTCACCGCGCTGAAAGGCCAGGCCTCTGCTTCCACATCAGAACTTGTGCAAGAAACACGACTAAGCCGTACAGCAGTGCAAAAAGCAGTAAACGAACTCATCGCCGAAGGCGTCGCCGAGCGCACTGAACCACTGAGAAGCCCTCGGCAGCGCTACCGCATCAAGACATAGCCGCTCTGCGGAAGAAGCCCTGGCCTACCGGACCACCACAAGCTTCCCACTTAACTTCCCACTCGGCTTCCCACAGTGTTATGTTGAGCGGGAAGTTAAGTGGGAAGCTGCTGGGGACGCTTCAAGGCAGGCTTCAGACCTGCGCCTTGGGTGGAAAGCCTGATGAGGGAACACGTACTGCCCGACGGCCGGCAGAAGCTCCAAGCAACCAAGAACGGCGCAGGGCCTCAGACTTCCGATACCTGTGCTGTCAGTCGCCTAAATATTTGATGAACACCTGACAGGGGTTCCATTCATCCCACAGAGTGGGGAACACTTCGAGTTCTTTATAGCCCACCGATTTATAGAACTTGTTCGTCACGTCATACTCGTCATAGTGGCCCGACTGAACAGTCTTGACCTGCGAGTATGAGTAGCCCAAACCTTTCGCCAGCTTTTCGTACTCGTCGTTCAGCTGTGTGGCCACACCACTGCGATGGAACTTCTTCTTAACTCCCATCACAAATATGTCTGCGCAGTCCGGACTGGTTGCATTGAGAACCAGGAACCCAGCCACTTCGTCCTGATGGAAGGACGCCAAGAGCGGCTTATCCTGCGAATCAGTTATGTATTCCTCAGTGCTTTCAGGCATACCGAACCACTCAGGAAGGTCGTTCAGCACTTCCCTGGCAATTTCAGCCTTCTGTTCTTTGTCCTTTATTTCTTTGACAAGAAACTCCATACCGATCCCCAGCTGTCAAGCCTTCTAGGCCACTGGGCAGACGCCGGCGTCCACCGTGACCAGTTACGTTTTCGCAATCATGGCATAAGGCAGGCAGGTTGTGCCCCTCAACGAATCCACAGGCGCGATGACGCACCACCCCGCCTCTTCGGGCACCACAAGCAGTCCGCAACCGTCGTGGACCACAACTCGGCCAAAAAGTGGAGCGCGGTTCTGCGATCTTCATTCACAGCCATGCGAATAACCGCCAGACACCTATGGTCGGAACCTGCCCCCGCCCTCTATCCCAATAGAAGCACACCTCTGTAGGGTGGCATCATGACTCGCCACGCAATGTTTGATTCTGCCTATCCCCCATCGGATTCGATGTCTATTCAAGAGACGATCGAGAGCGATATCTCGATGAAGCTATGCCACGGCCAAACCTACGAGCAGATCCTCGGACGCTATAACGAGCTCATCGACCTTGAGCCGTGGCAGGAACAGAAATCCAGGCTCAACCCTCGCCCGGAGAGGATCGAGGACTACATCAAGCTGGTCAGCGACGAATACCGGCGCCTGGTCCCAAAAACCTCTGCGCATGCAAAATCGATCTATGACGTTGGCTGGTTTCTCGAGGAGGCCGGTATCGCGTGGTCCTTCGATGAGGGCTTCGACCAGAGCGAAGCCGCCTACTATGCACAACGGAAAGCCCGCGCCTACGACTCCAATGACTACGCTTGCTGCACCATACAAGACGTGGACCGCCTGATCAGCACCGGTGTGCTCTACGTGGGTTTCTCATCCATGATCGCAAGCAAGGAAGAACACGAGAAAACTGGGCGGTGGGTATACAACGAGCTCACTGAACGTGGCCTCAACCCCGAATGGGACGGAGACGCATCCGCCCGCATCAAATGCAGCAACCTGCTCTACGAAGTAAAACTCGCACCAGACTTCCCGTAAACGGGAGGTTCTCCCGTCCGGTTCCGACATCTCCACAAGGGTGCGGACCACCGAGCGCGGGCTGCTGAACAGATCAACCAACTCACCCCACATGCCCATGACAAATGTCATGGGCATGTGGTGACAGAAGATATGCCCGCCTTGCACGCTGCCTTTCTAGCCTGAAGGGCATGAATACGGCGCACATACCTACGGCACAACCAGCTCCGGCCATAGAGCTCACCGGAATAGGCAAAACCTTCAACGCACGCTCCACCAATCCCGTGCACGCGGTGAAAGACACCAGCCTCACCGTGCATCCGGGAGAAATCATCGCTCTTCTCGGCACCAACGGGGCGGGCAAGACCACGCTGATCGACCTGATCCTGGGGCTGACCACACCAAGCTCCGGCAGCGTCAGCGTTATGGGCCAGGCCCCCAAGCAGGCCGTGTACGGCCAAAACATCAGCGCGCTCATGCAGACCGGTGGCCTGCTCAATGAACTCACGGTCAAGGACACGGTGGAAATGATCGCCGCGACCTTCCCAAAGCGCTTGCCGCTCAAGGACGTCATCGCTCAAGCCGACCTGGACACCGTCTACAAGCGCCGCGTGGGCAAATGCTCCGGCGGCGAACAGCAGCGCATCCGCTTTGCCCTGGCAATACTGGGCAATCCGGACATCCTCATCCTCGACGAACCAACCGCCGGAATGGACGCCGGTGCACGCCGCCGCTTCTGGAAGTCCATGGAGCACCAGGCCCAGCAGGGGCGCACGATCATTTTCGCCACCCATTACTTGGAGGAAGCAGATCAGTTCGCCCGGCGCATCGTCCTGATGAACAGGGGCGAGGTCGTCGCAGACGGAACCACCGAGGAACTGCGCAACATGAACGCAAGCTGCGTGGTCAGCTCCGAGTTCCCGAACGAATTCCCGAATCTGACAGAACTGCCCGAGGTGAAAAGCACCGAAGCCACCGGCAGTCGCCTGCACATCACCACCGAGGACTCCGACGCACTCGCCCGGTACCTGCTGACCGAAACGGACGCCCGCAACCTGACCATCACCAGCCACAGCCTGGAAGACACCTTCCTCACGCTGACACAGAGCAACCAGGAGGCCTGAGCAATGAGCACCACCCTGAAATTCGCCGGTCACGAGCTCCTTCGCCTGCGCCGGGACATGCCCACCCTGTTCTTCAGCGTCGGACTGCCGATCTTCTTCTACCTGCTCTTCGGTTCACTCCAGGATTACGGTGAATACGAAGTCAACGGCGGCAACTACGCGGCGTTCGTCATGCTGGGCATGGCCTTCTACGCCGGTGTCGTTGGCGCAGTCGGCGCAGCTGGATCCCACGTCACCAACAGCCGAAGCGGTTGGGGCCGCCAATTGGCGCTGACTCCCCTGCACCCGTGGCAGCTGGCTTTTGCGAACAGCGTCAGCATTGCCGTGCGCGCCGTGCTGCCGATCGTGGCTGTGTTCATCGTCGGAGCCCTCACCAGAGCCAAGATGCAGCCGGACCAGTGGGCTTTGAGCTTGCTGGTATGCGTACTGTGCTCGATCCCCTTCGGCTTCTACGGTCTGGCCTGGGCGCTGTTGGTCCCCAAGGAGAACACAGTATCCGTGGCCACCGCGTCGATCGTGATCCTAGCCTTTGCGGGCAATGTATTTATGCCGCTGAGCGGAACACTGCTGGATGTGGGGCGCCTCACCCCGATGTTCGGCGCTATGACGCTGGTGCGTTGGCCGTTGGCCGAAGGCGGACACATAGCCGGCACCGAATTGGTGTACGAGCCGATGTGGCACGCCTGGGTTAGCATCGCGGTATGGACGGCGATCTTCGTGGGCTTCTGCCTGTTCATGGGCAAGCGCGACAAGAACCGAAGCTGATGCGCCTCTTCGACAGCTTCCAGCTGCGCAACGCGGTCTTCGCCTCGATATGGCTGGTGCTCCTGGGGCCGATGCTGGTGCAGGTCTACACCGGCGACGTGTTGGGCGCCGGAGCCAAAGCGTGGATAACTGTGTGCGTGTTCGCCTTCGGCCTGTTCTACTTCTGGGCGTTCGGTTCATTGAACACCTGCCCGCACCGCTGGGCGCTTTTTCCGCGGGTGCTGCTCAGGTGGGCCGTTCTGCTGGCGATTGCGCTGGCCAGCGTGCCGGTGATCAACACGGGTGCGGTGGTCTTCGCCCCCTATCTGGCCGCGATGCTGGGCTTCACGGTGACCTTGAAGAAAGCCCTGCCCATCGTGTTGGCTACGGGGGCTGCCGGAGCCGTCGCGGTATGGCTCAGCACTCCCGAAGACCTCGGCTGGGCAGCCTTCGTCCTGTTTTTCATTCCCCTGCTGCTGGTTGGGGTGGGCGTTTTCAGCCAGTACGACGAATCCCGCCACCAGCTGCTGCACGAACTGGAACTCGCGCAGCAGCGAGAAGACATCGCCGCAGATGTTCACGACCTCCTGGGCCATTCGCTCACGGTGATCAACCTGAAGTCCGAAGTTGCACGCCGTGCTGCAGAGAACCACCCGGAGCAGGCCAAGCAGGAGCTCAAGGAGATCAGCGATCTGTCCCGCCTGGCCCTGGCAGAGGTCCGTTCGACAGTCACCCGCATGCGCACGCCCACTTTCGCCGGAGAGCTGCAGGGGGCACGCCGAGCGTTGGAGACTAGGGGGATCACCGCTCATCTTCCCGAACCTCTCACCGCGCAGGGCAATCACGACACCGTGTTCTCCTGGGGTCTGCGTGAGCTGACGACGAATGTAATCCGGCACTCCGGGGCGGACAACTGCTGGGTGCGCGTAACCGCGGACAAGCTGCAGGTCACCGACGACGGCTGCGGGTTCAATGGTGATTCTGCAGAACACGAGGTGGGTGGACTGGCTGGTCTGCGCGATCGGGTTGAGGCCGCCGGCGGGCAGCTCATCATGCGCCGCGAGAAGGGCTTGAGCACAGTTCTGATCACAATGACCGGCGACAGCGTGCTGATTGACGATGACACCGCCGCCGAGGAGGCCGTTCAGTGAACACGATTCGAGTGCTCGTCGCTGAGGATCAGTCGCTGGTGCGCGGAGCTCTGATCGCACTGCTGAACTCAGAGCCGGACATCGAGGTCGCTGCCGATTGCGCCACCGGGACCGAAGCCCTGCGCCTGGTGCAGGAACAGCCCATCGACGTGGCACTGTTGGACATCGAAATGCCTGGACTCAACGGCCTCAACGTGGCCAAAGAACTGGCCGAACACCCGTGCCGCTGCCTGATTGTGACGACCTTCGGCAAAGCCGGCTACGTCAAGGACGCGATGGAGGCAGGTGTGGACGGGTTCCTCGTAAAGGACACACCGCCCGAACAGCTAGCCGAAGCAATTCGCAGGGTCCACGCCGGGCTGCGCGTGATCGACCCAACACTTGCCCGGGACAGCTTGCTGGCACCCGACAATCCCCTCAGCCAACGGGAAGCGGAAGTGTGCCGGCACCTGTTTCAGGGCAAGAGCTCCCCCGCCATCGCCAAAGCGCTGCACCTAACACCGGGCACGGTGCGCAACCACATCTCCAGCATCATGTCGAAGACCGGCGCGGACAACCGCTTCGAGGCTGCCCATCTGGCAAAGGCTCACGGCTGGATTTAGTTCGCGCAGATCTGTTTGACCCTCACGCGGCGTCAGACAGCAGAATTGTGTGCATGAACAGCGAAGAAGAACACTTCTCAGTCGGGGAGGTTGCCCGTCAGTTCGGGATAACGGTGCGCACTCTGCACCATTGGGAAGAGCTCGGCCTTGTCAGCCCTTCGGCGCGCAGCCGGTCGAACTACAGAATCTACACGCGTGCTGATCTTGAGACGATCCAGCAGATCATGATCTACAGAGCCACCGGCATGAGGCTTACAGCAGTCAAGGACGTCTTGAACTCAGACACAGACCACATTGCCCACCTGCGCAGACAGCGCGAAATACTGACGTCCCAAATGCAGCGGACCGAAGAAATGCTCAGGGCAATCGACAGACTGATAGCAAAGGAGGAAAGCTCAATGAAGCCAAGCTTGAACGAAATAGGCGAAATCCTCGGAGAAGCGCGCTTTGCCGAACACCACGCTCAGGCCGAAGAGACATACGGCGACACCGACGACTGGAGCATCAGCCAACAGCGCACAGCAGCCTGGAGCCACGACGATTGGGCCACAAACAAAAGCAGGTTCGACGCGGTCGAAGCGAAGCTGGCCGAAGCGGTTCGCAGAAACGTGTCGGTCTGCAGCGCGGAGGCAGCCGACCTCGCAGCACAGCACCGCAAAGTGCTCAGCGAATTCTTTCCCGTCACCCCAGCCAAGCACTACCTGATCTCGCGCAGCTACATCGCTGATGAAGATTTCGCCAAGCACTACGAGGACCGACAGCCTGGCCTTGCACGCTGGCTTGCCGATGCGATTGAAGCCGCTGCAAAAACACACGGTGTGAACCTCGACAGCCCACAGTGGGAGTAGTCTCCATCAGGCAAACAATCTCCTCAGCCCGCAGCTGAATAACTCATACCGCAGGACGATGAAAGCCCGTTCCGGGCTTCTTAGACTTGTGGTTATGGAAAGTCCATGGCATCTGAGAGCACTGCGGTTCATTTCGGCCCGCAAGTGGGTTTATGACTCCCTTGTCTTCGCTGCTCCGCTGACGCTTTTGGCGCTGGTCGATCCAGCCGCCCCCGACCCGCTCAGCACTCTTAGATCTGTGCCGCTTGTTCTTATGTGCGCCTCACTTGTTTTTCGGCGGACTTTTCCTCTGTTCACCGGCTGGACTGTGGCAGCAACAGGGCTTCTATACCTTGTGGGGATAGAGGTCCCTCACCCTTCGCTCATCGCAGTTCCGCTTACCGTGCACTCTGTCACCGCCTATGCGCCCAAGCGGTGGGGCAAGATCTTCTTAGCACTGGGGGCTGTTGCCTCCCTGCTGCTGACGCTGCGTGTAGCGGCGGAATTCTATCGGCAGGACATTTACCCGAAACACATCTCGCCGGGCGAGCTCCTGCTGTTTGTTGCCGTCTTCTCCGTGTTTCCTTTCATGACAGTCGCCTTTGCGTGGATGACAGGAACGTATCGTCGCAGCAGAAGCGATGACATACGGTGGATCGCCGAACGCAATGCGCTTCTTGAAAGGGAACGCGAAAACGAGATCCGGCTTGCCTCTGATGCCGAGCGCATGCGCATTGCCCGTGAAATGCACGACATCATCGCCCACTCCATGTCGGTGATCATCACCCAGGCAGACGGCGGCCGCTATGCTGCCGCACGCTCACCCGAAGCCGCGGTGTCTGCATTGGAAACCATCGCAGACACCGGGCGGGAAGCCCTGGGGAATCTGCGCGGCATCCTTGGTGTCCTGCGCGCAAGCGAGTCCGGCAGAAGGACTGCTCCCATGCCGGCCATCAACGACCTCGGCACCCTCGCTGACAACGTGCGCTCAGCCGGGCTGGACGTCACACTGAATGTTTTGCCTGACCTGCCCAAACTGTCTCCAGCGGCTGAGCTTGCGGTGTACCGAGTGGTACAGGAAGCTCTCACCAACACCCTGAAACACGGCGGCCAGGATTCCCACGCAGACGTCACCGTGCAGGCTGGCGACAAAGCGCTTGTCGCCCAGATTGTCTCCACCGGACACGGCGAAGAATCGGCGGTGCCCGGTTCAGGATCAGGGATTCAGGGCATGCGGGAGCGTGCGCGGGTGCACAACGGCACACTCACCGCGGAGCCGACAGACACTGGGTTCTTTGTTCAGCTGACTATTCCAGAGGATATTTCATGACTATTCGCGTACTTCTCGTTGACGACCAAGCTCTTGTGCGGGCTGGTTTTGCCATGGTGATCGACTCCCAAGACGATATGCAGGTCGTTGCGCAGGCAGAAAACGGCCGCGAAGCGATCGACGTGGTCATGGCGCACCCGGTCGATGTTGTCCTCATGGACATTCGCATGCCCGTTCTCGACGGCCTATCCGCCACCGCTGAGATCCTCGCCATGGGCGATGCCGGGCGACTTCCCCGACTGCCCACTATCATCGTGCTCACTACGTTCGACACAGATGAATACGCACTGTCAGCACTGCGTTCGGGTGCCAGCGGGTTCCTCCTCAAAGATGCTCGCCCCGAGGTGCTGCTGGATTCCATCCGCCAGGCACACAGCGGCGGCGCTGTCATTGCGCCTTCAACCACCCGTCGGCTTTTGGAGACCGTCATTGCAGAGCCTGCACCGCCGGTTGAACAGACGCGCAGACTGGATCGGCTCACGTCGCGCGAACGCGAAGTCTTCGAGCTGATCGCCCACGGCAAAACCAATGCCGAAATTGCAGACGAGCTGTTCATGGCCGCTCCCACGGTGAAAACGCACGTGCGCAACATCCTCGCAAAGCTTCAGGTGCGCGATCGCATTCACGCGGTCATCCTGGCGTACGAGACCGGGATTGTGTGAGCCTCATCCCCAAGGATGAGAACCTGCGGTCAGAAGCATCCTCCGGGCGGATGTTCTCAGCAGGTGAATCCGCGATAGTGGGAACATGACAACTTCCACTGAATACAGCACCGCGATCAGCGCCCGCGGAATCTGCAAATCCTTCGGCACCGGCGAAGCCCGCCTGACCGTGTTCAACAACTTCAACATTGACATCGCGGACGGCCAGTTCACCGCGATCATGGGTCCTTCGGGTTCAGGAAAATCCACGCTCATGCACATTCTGGCCGGCCTGGACAGCCCGGACAGCGGCTTTGTGACACTGGCCGGACGGACGATCACGGACATCAGCGACGCCGCACTGACCAAGATCAGACGCAACCACATGGGGTTCGTCTTTCAGGCGTTCAACCTGATTCCCGCGATGACAGCCGACGAAAACATCATGCTCCCGTCGAAGCTCGCCCGCACCAAGGTCGATCCGCAGTTCAAGCACGCGATCGTAGACAACCTCGGTCTCAGCGACCGTCTGACCCATCGCCCGCACGAACTTTCCGGCGGCCAGCAGCAGCGCGTTGCGGTTGCTCGCGCTCTGGTGAATCAGCCGGATGTCATCTTTGCCGACGAACCCACCGGCGCTCTCGACACACGCTCCGGAACTGAGGTTCTGCAGACTCTGCGCAGCTGCGTTTCCGAACTGGGCCAAACCGTCGTCATGGTCACCCACGACCCAGCGGCAGCCGCCTACGCTGACCGCGTTGTGATGCTGGCTGACGGATACATTGTGGGCGAGCTCTACTCTCCGACGGTCGAGGCGATCTCCCAGGCTCTTCTGGAGGTCACCAAATGATTGTCAAGGCGAATCTTCGCTCCGGCGGTTCGCGCCTGATCGCCGCCGCTATCACCATCATCGTTTCGGTGGCGTTCGTTGTCGCCGTCATGGGTGTTCTGGCGTCCTTCCAAAGCACCATGCGAGCTCAGCTCGCCGCACAGTATGCGGGCGCGGACCTGGTGGTGAAGCATAGCAACGAAGGGCCTTTAGAAAAGAAAAAGCAGAAGGCAATTGAGAACACCGCAGGAGTCAAAGAAACACAGCGGATCGAACGGTCTTTCGCCACTTTCGCCTCCGGAGGTGTCGCCCTGGTCAATGTATGGCCCAAGAACAGCGAAATCAAAGTGGACTCGGGAAGGGCTCCGTCCAAACCGAACGAAATCCTCTTTGACACAGAAGTCGCCAAAGAGGAAAACAAAAAAATCGGTGACCAGGTCGAACTGACATTCCCCTTCGTTCCAGACCCAGAGAAATCAAAGGTCACGTTCACCATCACCGGGATCGGCCATATGCCGGAATCAGCGCTCCAGGTGACCAATGCCAGTGCTGCCAAGCTGGCCCCGGAGTTCGACCACCTTCGCATTCAGACAGACAAGTCTGCAGACGTATCCACAGTCCAATCCGCCGTTGCGAAGACCCTGGCCGGCTCTGCCGATGTGAAAACGAACGACTTCGGCGCGAAAGTCGGCGGAGACTACACGGTTTCCACCGAAGATCAGCTGGTGCAAGAAGGCATCGAGAACCTCACGGGAAATTCGAAGACCATCGTGGCGTTCATCACAGCGTTCATCGTGGTAGCTTTCTTTGTTGCAGTTCTCGTCATCTCCAACACCTTCCAGGTGCTTGTCGCTTCGCGCATCCGGTCGCTCGCTCTGCTGCGTGCGGTGGGAGCCACACGCTCACAGCTGCGCAACGCCACTCTTGCCGAAGGTGCGCTCCTGGGCCTGATCAGCTCGATCATCGGTGTGCTCGTAGGCTGGGGAGCTTCACTCCTGTTGTCAATTGCACTGAGAGCATTCATGCAGTCGACCTTCCAGACTGCGCCGCTGCCGATTCTTGCTGTCGTGACCGGGGTTGCCGTGGGAGTCTGCGTCACTGTGGCAGCATCGTTCATACCCGCCCTCAAAGCCACGCGTGTATCCCCCATCGATGCGCTTGCCCCCGCAGACATTCCAGCACCGGCAACGCGCTTCCCGTGGGTCCGTTTGGTGATCGGCGCGCTGCTGACCGCACTCGGGCTATTGGGCATTGCTGTCGGGGCCGCGTCCTCAGATATGATGTTCACCCTTCCGGGTGCTTTCGCAGCCTTCTGCGGTGTGCTGGTTCTCAGCCGTGTCTTTGTTCCCCCACTGGTTGAGCTGACAGGCCGCATCGGCGAAAAGGTCTTCCGCTCACCCACGCTGGGCCTCGTTGCCCGCAACGTCAAACTGGCACCGCGCCGGACGGCTTCGACAACCGCGGCTCTGCTGATCGGCGTAACCTTGGTGGCGACCATCTTCATGGGAGCACAGACCACGCGCACGACCATCGACGCGGAACTCAGCGAATTCGCCCCCATCGACTTTGTGGCGTATTCGAGTTCCGACAAGACTGTCAAGACCCTGGAGAACTCAAAGATCGTCAAAGACGTCAACACGCTGCCCGGCACCCGGGCGAAGACCTCTGTGCCGCTGGGCCACAACCCGGACAGCAAAGAGACCCTGGTGATCGGTGTCGAAAACAAGAAATACAGTGTGCCGCGCAGCACTGATCTTCTTCCACCACCCGGCGTGCTGTACATCGGCGTTGACACCGATGTTGAGGAATACAAGGGCAAGGAAATCACCCTTCATGCTGGAAAGAAAAAGGTGCAGCTGACGCTGAAAGTCCACAACGCTGTTCCCTCCGGCACCACTCTGGCAAACGCAGACGACGTCGCCGCCCTGGGCTTGAAGGAATCCGAGGGCCAGACGTGGGTGCGCTTGGCCGACGACGTCAGCGTGTCGCAGGTCTCGACGCTGCGCAGCGACCTCGAAAAGGCCGATGTCGCCGCCGATGGCGAAGGCGCAGTCAAGCGGGCTGAGTTTGCAGAGACGCTCACCATCATGATGGGCATTGTGCTGGGCCTGCTGGGCGCATCGGTCATCATTTCGATTGTGGGCGTGGGCAATACACTGTCGCTGGCAACAATCGAACGCAAACGGGAAACTGCTCTTCTGCGCACTCTGGGCCTGCCGCGATGGGCTGCCGCGGGAATGGTTGCCGCCGAAGCAACGCTCATGGCAATCGTGTCCATCGTCGTCGGCACCGCGCTCGGGATTCTGTTCGGCTGGGCCTCAGTGAAGTCGCTTCTGACCTCTGATAGCATCACCGTCGTAGCGGATATCCCATGGCTGATGTTCGGCCTGGTAGCGGTTGTGACCGTGCTTGCTGCGCTTATCGCATCACTCCTGCCAGCCCTGGCAGCATCGCGCACCCAGCCAGCACAGGGGGTTGCTCAACGATAAAGCCTCAGCGATCCCACAAGTGAAGCCCGGTTCCCAGCTGCTGACCAGCTGGGAACCGGGCTTTTCAGCCGCGGTGCTAAGCCCTGTGCTTGTAGTTTCAGCAGGCTCAGCTTTTCACTGCAGCAAGCACCGTAAAGCGCCAGTCCCTGGCCCACTGCTCAACTTTGTCCTTGCCGAACAGCCTTTCGAGCACAGGTCTGTACCGCAGCGCTGAATTGAACACGACCACCGCACGCCCACCCGGGCGCACCACCGCGAGCGCGCTGCGCATCATTTGTCTGGCAGTCTCGTTTTCGATTTCGTGCCCCGAATGGAACGGCGGATTGAGAACCACAACATCGAAAGCCTGCTGCGGCAGCCCCTCCCCCGCGTCCGAATACTCGATACTCCACTCAACCCCGTCGGGCATACCCGCTTCGGCGGTCAGCCGGGCAGACGCAAGGGCCGCCGCGGACGCATCGACGCCCACGGCCTTCCGCGGACCCAGAACATGAGCAGCAGCCGTCAGCAGCCACCCGTTGCCGCACCCCAAGTCGAGGATCCGCGGGCGGTCCGCAGGTGCCTCGTCAGCGGTTTCGGCAGCACTCTCAGCAGCAGGGACAGCGTGACGCTCAGCAAGCGAGCGCAGCAGCAGACCAGAACCGCCGTCGATCTCGGCCCCGCCGAAACACGCCCCGTAAGCCGACACCTCGAAATCGGGAACGCGCGGAATGCCCGCATGCAGTATGCGTCGGTTCGGCTCGATCTGGGCACAGCTGAGCCCCATCCCAGCGTCTGGAGTCGAGCCGATGATCATTCGCGACTTATACCGGCCCGGCGTTACATCTACCCGCTCGAATGTGCGCGCAAGTTCCGTGTTAATGCCGCGGAACAGGTGCTTATCGCGGCCGACCACCATGAACTCATCAACCACCGGTCGCAGGGCAGCAGCATAGTCCGCCACCGCAGCCTGAGCCTTCGGAGATACCAGAAGCGCCTTGGCCGGCCTGCCGCCGCGAACATCGAGACCGGCCGAGATATGCGGCGGAAAACCGGGCAGCGGCCGAACGCTCACCCGCGAATCCCCGAACATTGCGCGCAGACGCTGCGCGTGGGGAAGAAAATCCGCGTACACCGTGACAGCTCCGCTAGTCAGCGACAGAACCGCAGCAGTCACCGAACCGTCAGCATCATCAAGCACCGCAAAGGAGGCATCATCTTCAAGCGGCACCGGATGCCGAGGTGGAGCTTCCGGGCGGCCCGAAATGTTCAGCTGGCCCTCGATTCGGCCCAGCAGGTACTGCGAGACAAAAGCTGAAAGCGGAAAACCATCCGGCCAAGCAGGAAAGTGCTCGCGCATACGCTGCACGTGGGACGCCCACGCGGGGCTTTCAACATCCGTTGTCACAGTTCTCACTCTAATCAGATCTGCTCTGGCAGGCCGAGCACCTGCGGGCTGCGCGGCATCGCATGCGCTGCACCTGCCCGATTGCCCACCCTAATTCTGCTTAGGCACAGATACAGTTGGGGACATGACGATTCTTGTTGGCTACACCCCCAGCACCAAAGGCCAGGCAGCTCTGACCGCAGCAGTTGAGCTCGCCAAAAAGACCGGCGACAAACTCTACGTTGTCAACGCCGGAGTCGGCGAAGCAGTAGACGAACGCGCAGTCGCAACAGAAGACCAGCTGAACCGAGCCCGCGAATATATGAAAGCCGAAGGCGTTGCGGGCAAAGTCAAGCAGTACCTGCGCGGCAATGACCCTGCCGAAGAGCTGCTTGCACTGACCGAAGCGCGCAGCGATGTGACGATGCTCGTCATCGGACTTCGGCGCCGCTCCCCCGTGGGCAAACTGTTCATGGGCTCGGTTTCGCAGAAGATCATCCTCAACGCCAAAGTTCCGGTGCTCTCGGTCCGCGAAGCCGAAGAGTACGAACTCTGAGCGGTAGGCCCCTCCCGGACCGGCGCCTCGACCGGCCTGACCTAAACAGGCAGCTCTGCTGTCTAGGTGGAATATAGAGGCAAAAACGCACGGATCACCTCGATATTCCACCTAATTAGCAGAATCAGGACTGCCAGGCTATGGGTTAAGCACTCAGTCGCCACTGCTCAGCCTGCCGAAGCATTTTTGGGCCAACACCGCAGCACCTCGCCCCACAAAAACACCCGTTAGCCGGAATCTGCGCTTTAGCCGCACACAAACACCGCTTCGCCGGAATCTTCGCCTTAGCAACCACTGCTAACGGGAGTTTCTGTTGCTAACCGGTGTGCCCCAGGTAAAGAACGCACCCACACCAACGCAACCCAACAAAAACGACTGTGGCCGAGTGGTCAACCACTCGGCCACAGCCATCAGGTCACTACCGCATCAGAGCGACTTCATGATCTCCTGCATGTATTCGGCGGTCTGGGTCGGGGTCTTGCCGACCTTCACACCAGCAGCTTCGAGAGCCTCTGCCTTGGCGGCAGCCGTACCGGAAGAACCGGAGACAATGGCGCCGGCGTGGCCCATGGTCTTGCCTTCTGGCGCGGTGAAGCCCGCGATGTAGCCGACAACCGGCTTGGTGACGTGCTCCTTAATGTACTCAGCAGCGCGTTCTTCTGCGTCCCCGCCGATTTCGCCGATCATGACGATCGCCTTGGTGTCGGGGTCGTTTTCGAAAGCCTCGAGAGCATCGATGTGGGTGGTGCCGATGATCGGGTCACCGCCGATGCCGATGCAGGTGGTGAAGCCGAAGTCACGCAGTTCGTACATCATCTGGTACGTCAGTGTGCCCGACTTCGACACCAGGCCGATGGGGCCTGCGCCGGTGATGTTTGCCGGAATGATGCCGGCAAGCGCCTGTTCGGGCGAGATGATGCCGGGACAGTTGGGGCCGATGATGCGGGTCTTGTTGCCCTTTTCGGTTGCGTAGGCCCAGATTTCGGCTGCGTCCTGTGCGGGAATGCCTTCGGTGATGATCACCAGCAGGCCGATGCCTGCGTCAATGGCCTCGATTGCGGCATCCTTGGAGAATGCCGGCGGGACGAAGGCAACCGAAACATCAGCGCCGGAGGCTTCCATGGCTTCGCCCACGGAGCCCCAGACGGGCAGTTCGACGTCGTTGCCGTCAGCGTCCTTGTGGCTGACGGTCTGTCCGGCCTTGCGGGCGTTGACACCGCCGACCACGTTCGAACCTGCGGCGAGCATCCGGGCGGTGTGCTTGGTGCCTTCGCCGCCGGTGATGCCCTGGACGATGATCTTGGAGTCCTTGTTCAGGAAAATCGACATGGAGAAAGTCCTTTCGGGCGGATCAGGCGTTGTGGGCGAGTTCGGCGGCCTTGTCAGCGCCGCCGTCCATCGTGTCGACGACAGTGACCAGCGGGTTGTTGGCCTGTTCGAGGATCCGGCGGCCCTCTTCGACGTTGTTGCCGTCCAGGCGGACCACCAGCGGCTTGGATGCGGAATCGCCGAGGATCTCGAGTGCCTTCACAATGCCGTTTGCCACTGCGTCACAGGCCGTGATGCCGCCGAAGACATTGACGAACACCGATTTGACCTGGTCGTCTCCGAGGATGACGTCAAGGCCGTTGGCCATGACTTCTGCCGAGGCGCCGCCGCCGATGTCCAGGAAGTTCGCCGGCTTCACATTGCCGTGGTTTTCGCCCGCGTAGGCGACAACGTCCAGTGTCGACATGACCAGGCCCGCACCGTTTCCGATGATGCCCACTTCGCCGTCGAGCTTGACGTAGTTGAGTCCCATGCCCTTGGCCTTGCGTTCCAGGGGGTCCTCAGCGTCTTCGTCTTCGAGCTTGGCGAGGTTGTTGTTGCGGAACTCGGCGTTGCCGTCGAGCGTCATCTTGCCGTCGAGGGCGACGATCTTGCCGTCACCGGTCTTGACCAGCGGGTTGACCTCGACGAGGCTGGCGTCTTCGTCCTTGTAGACCTTCCACAGGCTCTTCAGGACGGGCACGATCTTCGCACCGGTTTCGGGGTCGAACCCTGCTTCGTCGACGATCTTCTGCGCAGTGGCGTCGTCAATGCCCTTCAGCGGGCTGACTTCGACTTTGGCGAGCGCTTCGGGGCGTTCTTCGGCCAGCTGCTCGATGTCCATACCGCCTTCCTTGCTGCACATTGCAAGGTAGGTGCGGTTGGCGCGGTCGAGCAGAATGGAGAAGTAGTACTCCTCTGCGATGTCTGCGCCTTCGGCGATCATGACGCGCTTGGTGATGTGGCCCTTGATGTCGAGTCCGAGGATTTCTTCGGCGCGGGCAGCGGCTTCGTCAGGGTTTTTGGCGAGCTTCACACCGCCGGCCTTGCCGCGGCCGCCGACTTTGACCTGTGATTTGACGACGACCGTTCCGCCGCCGAGTTTTTCGGCTGCGGCTCGAGCTTCTTCTGGAGTCTGCGCAACTTCAGCGCGCAGCACGGGAACTCCGTACTCCTCGAAGAGGTCACGGGCCTGATACTCGAAAAGATCCACGTGTAGTCCTTCTGTTGATTCTGCCGAGCCTCATGACCCGGCACGGGTTTCAGACAATCTTGCAGCTTGTCAACGCTCTCCACCTTAAAACACCGATGCGCTTCTGGACATCCAGGATGTGAACAACGTCCGAAACTTTGGGTTTTCCCAGGGAAGCAGGGGCCAGAAGCGGACCCACACCATTTAGCTCGTTGTTGAGAATCTCGAGATCGAACTACTATGGGGGCATGGACGAAGTCGACCGGATTGTCAGCGAATGGCAGCGTGAACGGCCTGACCTCGATGTGGCCCCCATGGAGGTTGTGTCCCGTGTCAGCCGTCTGGCCAAGCTGCTTGACCGGGCGCGCAAAGACATCTTCGCCTCTCACGGTCTCGACGTGTGGTCGTTCGACGTTCTGTCCTCCCTGCGCCGCGCCGGCAGTCCCTACCAGCTGTCGCCGTCAAAGCTGACAGAGCAGATGATGGTCACCTCCGGCACTATGACCAACCGGATTGACCGGCTGGTGTCAGCCGGTCTTGTCACGCGCAGCCCCGATCCCGGGGACCGCCGAGGTGTCAGAGTGCAGCTGACCGAGGACGGGCTGGCCAGGGTCGACGGGGCCATGTTGGACTTCTTGGAGCGCGAACACGAACTCATGAGCAGCATGTCCGGCACTCAGACCCGCCGCCTGGCTGATCTTCTGCGCACCATGTCGGCGTCCTTTGACCTGCAGATCATGCGCGACTGCGAAGACTGAACCGGCAGCCTGCACTCGTGTACCCCGCATAGAATCTAAAGAAACCGCCGTCTTCCTGGGAGGCCATCGTGAAGCGCCTGCTCGCACTTGGTTCCGTTGCCGCATTCAGCCTTGTCGGATGCTCCGTCGTCGACAGTGAACGCCCTGCCGAGGGCACCTCGAACAGCCCAGCTGCCGCGGAGTCAACCGCGTCGGCGACTGCAGATGACAACGCTGGTGACAGTCAGTTCGTCGATGTCAGCCCCGGGGGGCCGAAAAAAGAAGACCCCCTGTGGCAGAGCCTTGCGGGATCAGCTGACTCCGGAGACCCTATCTACCTGTGGGCCTGGATGCAGACCGAAGACGAACCCGGCGACGGCGATTCCGTAACTCTGAGCCCCAGCACACAGGGCAGCGTCAAGGTCACAGCGCCGAAGTCGACCGTTGACGCCAATGGCACATTTGCGCTGATCACCGGAACATTCACCGTCGAAGAGAAAAGCGATGGTGATTACGCCCTGACCGCGAAGTCCTCGGAGGCCAAGGACGACCTCATCCCCGACGGCCCCACGAGCGAAGAACGCTGCACCGCCGAAAACGCACAGGACACCATCGGCGGCGCGGCCGACAAACTGGCGCAGGACTCCGGAGCGAGGGAAGGTCTGCGCAAAGAATGGCTGTCCTCACCGGAAGTCTGGTGGGCAATCCAAGATGCCAGCCGCAACCTGCGCGACAGCGGAGGGGACTTCGAAGGCGATTCTCTCGCCACCGCCTGCGGCGACTACGTCGAAGCCGGCTGACGCTTCGCCGCTGTTGGTCTGCGCTGGCAGCCTACGCAGGCTGAGCCGCGGGCCACCAACGCTCAACCGCCGCGGGCCACCAGCTCTCAGCCGCACAGCTCATTCAGCGGCGCGCTGTGCGGCTTCATCCTGTCTGCGCAGGCCTTCGTCATAGGCCCGCAGGGTCGGCGGGAGAAAAACCAGCACCAGCGTCACCAGGCCGCACACCAGCGGCCCCCAGAACATGTAGTCCCCGCCTGCGCTGATGACACCGGGCCGAACAGACCAGGCGAAGAATAGCAGCAGAACGTTCCACGCGACAGCAGCCGGGCGAGCCCAGCGGCGGTATTTCCACAGACCGCGGGACACTCCGAACATAGATGCCGCCATGAGCAGGAACATGAGCGCCAGCCCAACAAGCGAACCCAGGCTGCTGCCGGCTCCGGTGAGACCGGCGTACACGTAGATGGCCGCAGCCACGAGAAGTGCGCCGCCCTGCAGAGCCATGGCAGCCACCGCCGCTTTCAGGCTCGCCGGACGCGGCGGAAGATCGACTTCCGGTCGCGGTGTCGAATGAATCGCCGAAGGTTCACCGCGTTTGCGCCGCTGGCGTTCTTCACGACGCCAGTCACCGGGGCGGGCCGATGAGCCACTGGAACGATTCACAGGTCGATCCGCTCAAAGCCGGGCACCACGATTTCCTCCAGCAGGCGATCACGCACGTCCAATGGAATGAACGCGGCACGCAGAGCCGCGGTGGTCGCGATTTCGAGGTCGATGATGTCCCAGCCCGCGTGTTCGACAAGCAGCCGCATTTCGCGCGTCACCGACGTCTGGGACATGAGCCTGTTGTCCGGATTGACGGTGACGTTGAAGCCCAAGTCCTTCAAACCCGTAATGGGGTGGGATTCGATTGACCGAGCCGCACCGGTCTGAATGTTTGACGAAGGGCACACTTCAAGCGGGATCTGCCTGTCGAGCACCCACGCGGCAAGCCTGCCGATTTCGCCGGCGCCGTCTGTGATCTGCATGTCCTGCACAATGTCGACCCCGTGGCCGATTCGCACCGCACCGCAGACTGCGACAGCATCCATCATGCTCTGCAGGCCGCCGTCTTCTCCGGCATGCAGGGTGGTGGGAAACAGTTCGCCCCGCAGCAGGTCGAGAGCCGCTTTGTGCGCTGATGCCGGGAAGCCGTCTTCCGGCCCCGCGAGGTCGAAGCCGACAACCCCGCTGTCGCGGTTGCGCAGCGCAAGCTCAGCCACCGCCAGCGAATTGTCGTTCTGCCGCATGGCGGTGAGGATCTGGGCGGTGATGATGGTGCGGCCCTCCTGCGCTGCCAGCGCCACGCCCTCTTCCATGCCCTTTTCGACCGCGTGCACGGCATCGTCCATGGTGAGGTCACCGGCAACGTGCTGTTCGGGTGCCCACCGACATTCGGCGTAGAACACGCCATCGGCCACCTGGTCGAGCGTCCATTCACGGGCCGCACGTGTGAGGGCTTCGGCAGACTGCAGGACTCCCACGGTCACACCAAAGGTTTTGAGGTATTCCGGCAGGCTTCCCGAATCCGCCTGGGTGCGGAACCACTCCCCCAGCTTTTCAGGATTGTCGGCGGGCAGTTCGACATCGGCCCCGGCGGCGAGTTCGATGATCGTCGCTGGCCTCAGACCGCCGTCCAAGTGGTCGTGCAGACTGACTTTGGGCAGCTGCAGAATCGGGTCATCCGGGTGCACTCCGGCCGGTACCGGGAACAGGTTCTCTTCCACGCGGACAGTCTAACGACTGCCGCAAACCGCATGTCAGGGCTCGCCGTGGAAGCCCAGGCGCTCCAGTGCAAGCGCTGTGAAAACGCGGACGGCAACCGGCAGTGCATCCTCGTCGATGAGCAGGTCGCCCTGGTGAATGTCATAGGTTCGTCCACCCGGCGTGCGCGTACCCAGGCGAATGAGCGCTCCGGGGACGTGGGTGAGGTACCACGCGAAGTCCTCTCCGCCCATGGACTGCGGAGTCAGCTGGACCGAGGTGGGGCCCAGTTCGCGGCGGATGGCGGCTTCTGCTGACGAGACCTCGTCTTCGGTGTTGACCACCGGCGGGACGCCGCGGCGGTGTTCGAGCTCAACCTCGACCCCGTATGGTCCGGCAATGCGGTCAACGAGTTCCGGCAGGACTTCGGCCACCTGGTTCCAACCGTCGACGTCCAGACAGCGCAGGGTTCCCATCAGCTGCCCTTCGCCTGGCACCACATTCGGTGCGTGCCCGGCTTCGATACCACCCCACACCAGAGAAATCGCGTGGCGAGGGTCAATCAGTCGGTGAAGGGTCGCCGGCAGGTCGACGGCCAGCTTGCCCAGTGCGTAGACGAGGTCTTCCGTCAGGTGGGGACGGGACGTGTGGCCGCCGTGCCCGCGCAGACGGATGATGACGGTATCGCCGGCGGCGGTGATCGCGCCGATGCGCGAACCGACCTTGCCGACGTCGACAGCCGGGTCGCAGTGCAGCGCATAGCAGACGGGCACATCTTCCAAAACGCCCTGGTTGATGACTTTGAGCGCACCGCCGGGGGTGACTTCTTCGGCCGGCTGGAAAATGCAGCGGATCGTTCCGCCCAGGCCCTGACGGCGGTCGATCTCGTTGAGGACGAGGGCCGCACCCAGCAGCGAGGTCAGGTGAACGTCGTGCCCGCAGGCGTGGGCGACACCGGGAACGGTCGAGGCGAAGGGAGTGTTCGTCAGGTCATCCAGCGGCAGGGCGTCGATGTCAGCGCGCAGACCGCACTTGAGCGGGCCGGATCCCACATCGACCGTGAGTCCCGTCTCCTCCAGAAGCCGTGGCCTAAGACCCGCGGCCCGCAGTCGCTCAGCGATCTTCTCGGTAGTGCGGAACTCCTGGTACGACAGTTCGGGGTGGGCGTGGATATCACGCCGAAAGTCCCGCAGCTCGTCGGCAAACGCCGCAACTTCCGCCTGGATCACTGTGCCTCCGTTCAAATCAGCATTCGGGCGATTGTACGCCCCAGCCCGGACAGCTTGGCTCCGCTGCGACTTCTGGCGTCACAGAATGTCCTCAAAGCCCAGTTCGCGAGCCCGCTTCACGGCTTCTTTCACTCTCTGCGCCGACGCACGCCGGGTGACCAGCAGCGCATCGTCAGTGTCTACGACCACGATGTTCTCCACTCCCACGAGCGCAATCGCCCGCTGGGTGGTCGAATACACCAGACCGGAAGAGTCAACATCGACAAGGCGCACATCGTCACCGGCGGCGAAAACACTGGACGGTTCGCCGGGAATCGGCTGGCGCAGCTGGGCAACGGAAGCAAAATCACCCACGTCATCCCAGCCGAAGTCGCCGGGAACCACAACAACCCGCCCCTGTTCGGCAGCGGGTTCGGCCACCGCGTAGTCGATCGCAATGGGCTCCAAGCTCGGCCACACTTCGGCAAGCACAGCATCGTGCTCCGAAGTTGCCCACGCGTCGGCAACAGCCGACAGCCCCGCATACAGGTCCGGCGAAAAGGCTTCGAACTGGGCCAGCAGAGCGTCCGCGCGGGCAATGAACATCCCCGCGTTCCAGCGGTACTTGCCCGAATACGTGTACCTGCGGGCGGTGTTGGCCGCGGGCTTTTCCACGAACTTCTCGGCGCGCATGGCCGTGGGCGCTTCTGACAGCCCCAGGCGCTTGCCAGCCTTGATATAGCCGTAGGCGGTTGACGGGAAGGTCGGGGTGATTCCGATCGTCACAATGTCCCCGCCTGCCGCAGCGCTGTGAGCTTCCGCGACAACCCGGCGGAACTCGCACGGATTGGTGATTGAGTGGTCAGCAGAGAACGAACCGATGACCGCCTCCGGGTCCCGCCTGTGAATGAGCATGGCAGCCAAGCCGATAGCGGCAGCGGAGTCTTTCGGCGACGGTTCGGCAATCACATTCTGCGCATCGAGCGCGGGCAGCTGTTCCCGCACCGCCTTCGCGTGGGCCTGACCCGTGACCACCCACCTGTTCTCAACGGCCGTGAGGTCCTCAATCCGCGCCCACGTCTCTTCCAGCAGCGAACGGCCAGAGCCCAAAACGTCGAGCAGGAACTTCGGCCTGTCCTGCCGCGACAGCGGCCACAGGCGAGTGCCGGAACCGCCGGCCGGGATCACAGCGTGGAAACGAGAAAGCATCGCCCGATTATCCCCCAGCCGCCCCAGCTCCGGCCGCACCGACACGCTCGGGCGTGCTCTGCAGGCCCACTCAGCACCCCGCCCTGGTAGTGGCGCCGTTTCGGCACCGCCTCCCACCCGCACCCGCGCACGAGGCGGAGGTCGGCACGGAACTGCGGCTCCACCTCGTGCTGGGCACCGCACCGGGAAGGCCCGATAGAACACGAGAACGTACCCTAATTTGCCGAGAGCCGCCGGAAGCAGACGCAAACCGACATGAGACAATAGAGCGGTCCTCAGCCGACCGACCGAACGGCCAGCTGACAAGAAGCTGCTCGCAGAGCACAGAAAACCGATCACCCGAACTTCGGAAGATTGGAAAATACTGTGAAACGCGCGTAGATTCAAAACGCTATACACGTAATCGCAAAATGGAGGATGACCCGTGGCCAAAGCGTCAACGGGCACTCTGTACCGCGGACACGAAGGAATGTGGTCCTGGGTCGCTCACCGCGTCACCGGAGTCGGCATCTTCTTCTTCCTGCTGGTGCACGTGCTCGACACTGCTCTCGTTCGCGTCTCGCCCGAGGCCTACAACGCAGTTATCGGAACGTATAAGACGCCGCTGATGGCGTTTGCCGAAATCGGACTGGTAGCAGGAATCGCCTACCACGCTTTCAACGGCCTGCGCGTAGTCCTCGTTGACTTCTGGAAGGGCGGGCCCAAGAACCAGCGCAAACTGTTCTGGGCAGTCATGGTCCTCTGGCTGATCGTGATGATTGCGTTCATCCCCCGCCAGCTGATGCACACGTTCGGAGGCTGAGCACAATGACAACACCCGTTATCCCCAAGCCCCGCGCCGAATACCAGCGCCACAAGACCACCAAGTCGAACTTCGAGCTGTTCGCATGGCTGTTCATGCGCATCTCAGGCGTCTTCCTCGTCATCCTCATCTTCGGTCACCTGATTGTGAACCTGTGGATGGGCGAAGGCGTTCAGGGCCTCGACTTCGGCTTCGTCGGCGGCAAGTGGGCCAACCCGTTCTGGCAGATCTGGGATCTGGCCATGCTGTGGCTGGCCATGATCCACGGCACCAACGGCATGCGCACCATCATCAACGACTACGCCGAAAAGCCGCGCACCAATGTCACGCTGCAGATCATCCTCTACGTGGCATCCGCAATCATCATTGTGCTCGGCACCCTGGTGATCTTCACCTTCAGCCCCTGCCCGACCGGCGCAGACCCGTCGCTGCTGCCGAGCTTCTGCCAGGCCTGACCGCCGCTTAGGAGAATAGAGACCTTATGCAGGTACATGACTATGACGTTGTGATCGTCGGAGCTGGCGGCGCCGGCATGCGCGCGGCCATCGAATCCGGCCAGCGCGCACGCACCGCAGTGCTCACGAAGATCTACCCCACCCGCTCGCACACCGGCGCGGCACAGGGCGGCATGTGCGCCGCACTGGCCAACGTCGAAGAGGACAACTGGGAATGGCACACCTTCGACACCATTAAGGGCGGGGACTACCTCGTCGACCAGGACGCAGCCGAAGTCATGGCAAAAGAAGCCATCGACGCCGTGCTCGACCTCGAAAAGATGGGCCTTCCTTTCAACCGCACGCCGGAAGGCAAAATCGACCAGCGCCGCTTCGGCGGCCACACCCGCGATCACGGCAAGGCACCGGTCCGCCGCGCATGCTACGCAGCAGACCGCACCGGCCACATGATCCTTCAGACCCTCTACCAGAACTGCGTCAAGCATGGCGTTGAGTTCTACAACGAGTTCTACGTCCTCGACGTCATCATCAATGAAGTCGACGGCAAGAAGGTCGTCGCCGGTGTCGTGTCCTATGAACTGGCAACCGGCGAAATCCACGTCTTCCGCTCCAAGGCCGTTGTGTTCGCAACCGGCGGTTTCGGCAAGATGTTCAAGACCACCTCGAACGCCCACACGCTCACCGGTGACGGCCTGGCTGTCACCTACAAGCGGGGAATCCCGCTGGAAGACATGGAGTTCTTCCAGTTCCACCCCACGGGCCTTGCCGGACTCGGCATCCTCCTGTCCGAGGCAGCCCGCGGTGAAGGCGGCATCCTCCGCAACGCCGACGGTGAGCGCTTCATGGAGCGCTACGCACCCACAATCAAGGACCTCGCTCCTCGTGACATCGTGGCCCGCTCCATGGCCAACGAAGTGCGCGAAGGCCGCGGCGCAGGCCCCAACAAGGACTACGTCCTGCTGGACCTCACCCACCTCGAACCCGCGCACATCGACGCCAAGCTGCCGGACATCACCGAATTCGCCCGCACCTACCTGGGTGTTGAGCCCTACACCGAACCGGTCCCCGTCTTCCCGACGGCCCACTACGGCATGGGCGGCATCCCGACCACCGTCGCAGGCGAAGTGCTCGCCGACAACGACACGATCGTTCCCGGCCTCTACGCCGCCGGTGAGTGCGCGTGTGTGTCGGTGCACGGCTCCAACCGTCTGGGCACCAACTCGCTGCTGGACATCAACGTTTTCGGCAAGCGCGCCGGCATCAACGCCGCCGAATTCGCCAAGACCGCGCAGCAGCAGGAAGTCGCTGACGATGCAGCCGACATGGTGATTGACATGGTTGAGACCATGCGCAACTCCAAGGGCACCGAGCTCGTCGGAGACATCCGCGCTGAACTGCAGGAGATCATGGACGCCAACGTCCAGGTGTTCCGCACCGACGAAACCCTGCGCGAAGCCATCGACGTCATTGAAAAGCTGCGTGAGCGCTACAAGAACATCGGCATTCACGACCGCGGCAAGCGCTACAACCTCGACCTGCTCGAAGCCATTGAACTGGGCTTCCTCCTGCAGCTGGCCGAAGCCGTTGCCGTTGCCGCACTGCACCGCAAAGAATCGCGCGGCGGACACTTCCGCGAGGACTTCCCCGACCGCGACGACGCAAACTTCATGCACCACACGATGACCTACCTGGACCCCAACAGCACCGCCGAGGGAATCACCGGCATGCGTCTGGAAACCAAACCGGTCATCGTCACCCGCTACGAGCCCATGGAGCGTAAGTACTGATGGCAGAGAACAACGAAACCCCGGAACCGGCATCGAAGATCGACCTCCCGTCGAGCGTGTCCGGAGAAGGCGGCGAAGTCCCCACTTTCGAGTGCACGTTCCGCATCGCCCGCTTCATCCCGGAAACGGACTCGGAACCGCACTGGGAGGACTACCAGGTCACGATGCACGGCACCGACCGTGTGCTTGACGCCCTGCACAAGATCAAGTGGGAACAGGACGGCTCGCTGTCCTTCCGCCGCTCCTGTGCACACGGTGTCTGCGGTTCGGACGCCATGCGCATCAACGGGCGCAACCGCCTGGCCTGCAAGACGCTGCTGAAGGACCTCGACACCAAAAAGCCGATCACGGTCGAGGCCATCAAGGGCCTGCCCCTTGAAAAGGACCTGATCGTCGACATGGAGCCGTTCTTCCAGTCGTACCGCGAGATCATGCCGTTCCTCGTGACCTCGGGCCACGAACCGACGCACGAACGCCTGCAGTCGCAGGAAGACCGTGCGCGCTTCGACGACACCACCAAGTGCATCCTGTGTGCTTCGTGCACCACGTCGTGCCCGGTGTTCTGGACCGACGGCCAGTACTTCGGCCCGGCGGCAATCGTCAACGCGCACCGCTTCATCTTCGATTCGCGTGACGAAGGCTCCGAAATGCGCCTCGAAGTGCTCAACGACAAGGAAGGCGTGTGGCGCTGCCGCACCACCTTCAACTGCACCGAAGCATGCCCCCGCGGCATCGAGGTGACCAAGGCAATCGCCGAAGTCAAGCAGGCACTGCTCACCCGCGCATTCTGATCACTTGAGTGCTGCGTGAGGCTTCGGGTTGGCGTTTCGCGCGTTCGAATGAGGCCCACGAGGCCCTGCGTTAAAGCGTCGACTTAGGCAAAGAGGAGGGGCGAGTCCGAAAGGGCTCGCCCCTCGCTTTGTGTTGTTTCGCCGACCGGTGGTGCCGTCCCAAGCCGCCGGGCTCAGCTGCCCGGTGGCAAACACCCCCGATCCGGAATCTGCGCTTCAGCGACAAGAAAACTCCCGTCAGCCACAAAAACTCCCGAAAACCACCACTGCTAACGGGAGTTTTTGTTGCTAACGGGAGTGCGGAGGTGGGGCGAGGTGGAGGGCCAGCGCCAGCCGCACCGGACGGCACCTGGACAGGGTCAGGTCTGCTAGTTCGGCAGGGCGGAGAAGCCGTTGGCTTCGAGCTGTTCAGCCAGTTCGGCGCCGTTTGCCCCGTAGAACCAGGGAATGTTCTTCCCGCGGCCCGTCCCCCGTGAACGGCCACCGGCCCACACGGCTTCACCCGCTGTCAGCTGGCGAATCGCAACAGCCGCGACGTTCTCAGGGTGATTCTCTACGAACTCGCCGTAGATCTCTTCGTCGTGCTGTCCGTCATCACCGACCAACAGCCACTTGATGTGGGGAAACTCCCGAGCCAAGCGCTCCAGAGCCGTGCGCTTGTGGTCTTGGCCCGAGCGGAAGACTCGCGTGGGCGTCGGCCCCCAATCGGTCAGCAGCAGAGGCCCCGACGGGTACATGTTTCGGTGCAGGAACCTGGTCAGCGCAGGCTGTGTGTTCCAGGCACCGGTGGACAGGTACAGGATCGGAGAGTTCGGTCGCAGGTACGACAGCCGGTCATACAGCACAGCCATACCGGATACCGGCGAGCGCGCGTGCTCGTTGAGAACAAAGGAATTCCACGCGGCCAAGAACGGTCGAGGCAGCGCTGTGACCACCACGGTGTCGTCAATGTCCGAAATGATTCCAAAGCGCTGTTCGTCATCGATGATGTGCGCGGTAGCTGTATCCAGTCCCGACCCGCTGGTCCACATTTCCAGTTTTGCTTTGCCGCGGCTGTACTTGCCGGGAATCACCGCGTCGATGATTCCGCCGCGATCAGCGGTGACCATGTGCTCCTGTCCCCCAACGCGCACCCACGCGATCTCGTTGGACAAGGGCACCGCGGCGAAGTTGCGCCAGCCGCGCACGTTCCGGTCCTTCTTCGGCGATTCAGCGTCTTCTGGGCTGAGCACAATGCGGGCCAGCACCCGGATGAAAGTCTCGGACCCATAGGAGTCATAGGCGACGACCGACGGCTTCCACCCGCGCTTTTCTGCGCGAGAACGCCGCCATTCGTGGTAGCGGTCTTCCATGCGCGCCGCGGTGTGCAGCGCTTCGGGAGTCAGATTGACGGGGCCGGAGCGCGCATTGGAGCGCGACGGTCCCCAAACACCCCCGCGCCCGCCAGCGCCATGACCGCCAACACCTCGGCCACCAACACCGCGAGCGCTGCCTCGGACACCCCCGGCTTCCGGTCCAGGCAGCGGCATCAGAGGAACCCGATTCGGTCGTAGACAGCCCGCAGCGTCTTTTCTGCTTCGGCTGCCGCCTTCTGGCGTCCCTGCTCAAGAATCTCCATGAGTTGGGCACGGTCGTCCAGCAGTTCATTGGTGCGGTTGCGCACGGGTGTGAAGACTTCGACGGCGAGCTCAGCCAGATCCACTTTGAGGTGGCCGTACATTTTGCCTTCGTAGTCGGCAACGATCTTCTCGACCGGTTTGTCGGACAGTACAGAGTAGATGGTCAGCAGGTTCGACACACCGGGCTTGTTTTCGGGGTCGTAGGCGATTTCCGTTCCGGCGTCGGTGACAGCGGATTTGAACTTCTTGGCCAGCGCCTTCGGTTCGTCCAGCAGGTTCACAAGTCCGGCGGGCGATTTCGCCGACTTCGACATCTTCGCACCCGGGTCCTGCAGATCGTAGATTTTGGCCGACTGCTTCATGATCGCAGCTTCGGGCACTGTGAATGTCTGTCCGTAGCGGGTGTTGAAGCGCTGGGCGAGGTTACGGGTCAGTTCGAGGTGCTGACGCTGGTCTTCACCGACCGGCACGACATCCGCCTGGTACAGCAGAATGTCCGCGGCCATGAGCGACGGGTACGTCAGCAGCCCCACCGACACGTGTTCGTTTTTCTGCGACTTGTCCTTGAACTGGGTCATGCGCTGCGCTTCGCCAAGCCCGGTCTGACATTCGAGCACCCAGCCCAGCTGCGAGTTCGCGGGAATCTGCGACTGCACGTACAGAGTTGTGCGATCCGGGTCGACACCAGCGGCAATGAACTGTGCGGCGGTGCGCAGGGTGCGTTCGCGCAGCTCATCCGGGTTCTGCTCCACCGTGATGGCGTGCTGGTTGGCTATGAACAGGAAGGAGTCGTATTCCTCCTGGAGCGCCACAACCGGGGCGAGTGCCCCAATGTAGTTCCCGAGGTGGAGCGAATCTGAGGTCGCCTGAATCCCGGTGAGGGAGCGCTGGGGTTGGGAGGGAGCAGAAGAAGTCATAACAGCATTCTGCCACCTGGGGCTTGTGCCTCGGGAGCGGCATGTGAAGCACCGGACAACAGCTGCGCGCTCAGCACATCAGAGCGCCCGGTGAGCAGAGCGACCGGCCGCGATCATTACCAAACATGCGTCCCACATAGTAAGAATCTTCAGATCTACGTGACAGAGGGCACACTGCGGGCGTACCCTTGATCCGTTCGATACAGAAACTGTTCAAGTCTCTTTAAGCATTTGCTCATCTGCGTGGTGTGAAGAAGCACCCACAACATCGAAGGAGTGCGCATGTCGGTTGAATATGTGAAAACCGACGAGGCCATGCCGCCCGTCGCGGTCGTCGAGAAGCCCAAGTGGACTCCCGGCCGCATTATTCTCTGGTCTGCGATAGCGCTCATCGGCGCAATCGGCTGGGTCATGATCGCCATTGTCCGCGGCGAAGAGCTCAGCGCCAGCTGGTTTGTCGCCGCAGCGGTCGGAACCTACCTCATAGGCTTCCGGTTCTACGCGAAGTTCATCGAGTGGAAGATCTGCCGCCCGGACCATCGCCGTGCCACTCCAGCTGAAATCAAGGACAACGGGGTGGACTTCCAGCCCACGGACCGTCGCGTGCTGTTCGGTCACCACTTCGCTGCAATTTCAGGTGCGGGCCCACTCGTCGGACCCGTTCTGGCCGCCCAGATGGGCTACCTGCCGGGCACCCTGTGGATCATCCTCGGTGTTGTGCTCGCAGGCGCCGTACAGGACTACATGACCCTGTACTTCTCCACTCGCCGCGGCGGACGTTCGCTCGGCCAGATGGCACGGGATGAACTCGGTGCGGTCGGCGGCATCATCGCCTCCATCGGCATCATCTTGATTATGACGATCCTCATTGCCGTTCTCGGCATCGTCATCATCAATGCTCTGGCTGAATCCCCCTGGGGTGTGTTCTCGATTGCGTGCACCATTCCGATCGCCATCCTCATGGGCGTCTATATGCGGTTCATCCGCCCCGGCGCTGTCATGGAGGTTTCGATCATCGGGCTGGTACTGCTCATCCTGTCGCTCGTTGCCGGCGGTTGGGTCCACTCGTCTGAAACCTGGTCGGCCGTGTTCACCCTCAGCAAGGTTGAACTCGCCTGGGGTCTGATCATCTACGGCTTCATCGCCGCAATTCTTCCGGTGTGGCTGCTGCTTGCACCGCGTGACTACCTGTCGACCTTCATGAAGGTCGGCACCATCGCACTGTTCGCCGTGGGCATCCTGCTGGTCAACCCGGACGTCCAGATGCCGGCGTTCACCGAATTCGCCTTCAACGACAAGGGCCCGGCTTTCGCGGGCTCCCTGTTCCCGTTCCTGTTCATCACAATTGCCTGTGGCGCCCTGTCCGGCTTCCACGCGCTCATCTCGTCAGGCACCACGCCGAAGCTGGTGGAAAAGGAAAGCCAGATCCGCATGATCGGCTACGGTTCGATGCTCATCGAATCCTTCGTCGCCATCATGGCGCTGGTGGCAGCCGTGTCACTGGACAAGGGCCTCTACTTCGCGATGAACGCCGCCGAACCGCTGACCGGCGGCACGCCAGCCGGTGCAGCTGACTTCATCAACAACCACCTCGGCATGTCCGGTGTTCAGACGTCAGAAGCGGAACTGGCAGAAGCCGCCCGCGAAATCGGCGAAGCTTCGATTGTGTCCCGCACCGGTGGTGCGCCGACCCTGGCCATGGGTATGACGCACATTCTGTCCGACGTGTTCGGCGGCAAGGCGCTCATGCCGTTCTGGTACCACTTCGCGGTCATGTTCGAAGCTCTGTTCATCCTGACCACGATCGATGCGGGAACGCGCGTTGCGCGCTTCATGCTGTCGGACCTGCTGGGCAACTTCTACAAGCGCTTCAAGGACCCGTCGTGGACCCTGGGCGGCTGGCTGACCACCATCGTCATGGTCGCCGGCTGGGGCTCCATCCTGCTGATGGGTGTGACCGACCCCCTGGGCGGCATCAACACCCTGTACCCGCTGTTCGGCATTTCGAACCAGCTGCTGGCCGCCATCGCACTGACGGTCATCGCAGCAATCGTCGTGAAGTCCGGCCACGGCAAGTGGGTGTGGATCCCCGTTGTTCCGCTGGCCTGGGACCTCCTGGTGACGATGTGGGCGTCCGCGCTGAAGATCTTCTCCCCCAACCCCACCGTGGGTTACTGGGCACAGCACATGGCCTACAAAAACGCCTTGGCCAACGGCGAAACCTCGCTGGGCCCCACACAGGGCGAAGAGGCAATGCGGGCTGTCATCCGCAACACCTTCGTTCAGGGAACCCTGTCGATTGTGTTCGCCGCAATCGTCATCCTCGTGGTCATCATGGCCGTCTACCGTTCCTTCCAGGCACTGTCGACGAAGAACTTCACCACGGCAGAAGACCCCTTCGTGGAGTCCAAGATGTTCGCCCCGGCCGGCTTCATCCCGACCAAGGCAGAACGCGAAGTCATGGCAGACTGGAAGGCCTGGGATGAAAAGCACGGGGTCGGCAAGGATCCCGCCGCTGCTGCGGATGGAAAGTGATATGAGCACAACGGCTTCTGACATTCTGCGCATGACCGCGAAACCGTTCACCGCGGCCTACTGGTACATGCGCGAAATCAGCGGGGCGAACGCGTTCATCAACTACCAGAAGTCCTACCTGCGCCGTCACGGCACACTGGAAGGATCGAAGGGCGAACGTGAGTTCTGGCGGTACCTGACCGACGAACAGGATCGCAACCCCACAAGCCGCTGCTGCTGACAGACGCCGGCTGACTGGCTGCCTGAACCCCAGGCCGCCAGTCACACGAAAAGCGCCGGTGATGCGATTGTTCGCATCACCGGCGCTTTTCTGTGCTCATCCGGCTCTGTGCGCACCGACGGGGTTCGTCTCCCCACCTGGTCCAAGAAGTCGAGCCCTCCTCAGATCACGCCTTCAGTGCGGGAAGGTCGTAGTCGATGACGAGCGGGGCGTGGTCAGACCAGCGCTGGTCATAAGCCGGCGCTTTGTCCACCTGGGCTTTAACTGCCTTCTTCGCAAGCTCCGGGGTGGCCATCTGGTAGTCAATCCGCCAGCCGGTGTCATTGTCGAATGCTTTGCCGCGCATGGACCACCACGTGTAGGGGCCGTCCATTTCACCAGACAGCTGCCGGTGCACGTCCACCCAGCCCAGGCTGCCGAAGAATTCATCGAAGTAGGCCCGCTCTTCCGGCAGGAATCCGGCCTTTTTGACGTTGCCCTTCCAGTTCTTGATGTCGAGTTCCGTGTGGCCCACATTGAGATCGCCGGTGATGACGGCGTAGTCAGCGTGCTGCTTCAGCTGGTCCATGCGGATCTTCATCTGGTCCATGAAACGGTATTTGTCGTCCTGTTTAGGTGTGCCCACCTCACCAGAGTGCACATAGGCCGACACGACCGTCAGCAGGCTGCCGTCCTCTAGTTCATAGTCAGCTTCCAGCCAGCGGCCCGCCAGGTCGAAATAGCCGTCACCGTTGCCGATCCTGGTTTCAACAGCCGGTACGTCGCTCACAACAGCAACACCGGCGCGGCCCTTGGCTTCCGCATCGGCAGAGTAGGCGTGCTCCCCCAGTGGGGCCATGACTTCGTAGGCGATGTCGTTCTGCGCGCGAACCTCCTGCAGCGTGAGGATGTCGCAGCCGCGACAGTCGGCCCACTCCTGCATGTTCTTGCGCATGGCCGCGCGGATTCCGTTGACGTTCACATTGACGATTCTCAGCATTGCCCCATCGTCCCACATCGGCAGTCTGATTCTGGCCCGCACCGTTCGCCCGTCCCCGCACCGTTCGCCAACCGTCCCCGCGCCGTTCGCCAACCGCCCCCGCGCCGTTCGCCGACCGTCTTCAGCCGGCCAAGAAGATCTATGACAAATTCGCGCCCCGGCACGGTGCGGGGTGAGTACACTGAAAGCACAAGGCGCACGTGTTTGAGGAGGAACCATGTCAGATGAATTTGACGTTGAACGGCTCGAAATCAGCCCCCTGGACGAAGTCGATGCTCTTGAGCTGCGGGAATTCCTCGTAGATTCGCTTGATGATTTCTGGGGTGACACCAACCTCACCCGCGACCACGCCCCGCACTGGTTCCGCCAGTTTGCAGCTTCGGGTCTGGTTGCCCGCTATAAGAACAAGTTCGTCGGCTACCTGCTGGGTGCCATCCCGGTCGACGGTCCGGCGCTCATTCACTTAGTCGCCGTCCACGACAACTACCGCAACAACGGCATCGGGCGGATGCTCTACGAAGCGTTCATCAAGCACGCACGTGAGCGCGGCGCCGACATCGTTCAGGCGACAGCCCTGCCGGAAAACACCGGCGCGATTTCGTTCCACTCCTCGCTCGGCTTCGAAAGCGAACTCGTCGATGACTACGGTGGCCCGGAGAACGCTCGCGTTCTCTTCACCTACCGCCTGGCAGCACACTGATCCACCAGGGTGCGCTCACCTGAGCTCCCCGCATAAAGTACGAGGCGCCGGTACAGAATTCTGTACCGGCGCCTCGTACTTTGTGGTTCAGGATGTCGCGGTCAGCTGCGATCCGCGGCCCGTTCGGCCATGTCGATGACATTGGCCAGCAGCATGGCGCGGGTCATGGGGCCCACTCCCCCGGGGTTCGGTGAGTACCACGAGGACTTAGCCCGGGCTTGCGGCGAGATATCCCCGACTACCTTCGACTTTCCGGTTTCCGGGTCTTCTTCGCGGGACACCCCGACGTCCACCAGAACAGCTCCGTCTTTCACGCAGTCACCGGCAACAATGTCCTTCACTCCGGCGGCCGCAACGATGACATCAGCCTGCTCCAGCAGCTGCGGGAGGTTCTTCGTGCCGGTGTGGGTGAGTGTGACGGTGGCGTTGACATCGCGGCGCGTCAGCAGAAGCCCAATGGGGCGTCCGACCGTCACACCGCGACCAAGCACAACCACGTGTTTGCCGTCGAGGTTCACCCCGTGGCGTTCCAGAAGCTCGACGATGCCGCGCGGAGTGCACGGCAGCGGTGAGGTGACGTCTTCGCGCACCCGCAGAACCAGGCGCCCCAGGTTGGTGGGGTGCAGGCCGTCAGCGTCCTTGTCGGGGTCGACAAGTTCGAGCACTCGGTTGGTGTCGATGCCATCCGGCAGCGGCAGCTGAACAATGAAGCCCGTGCATTCGGGGTTGTTGTTGAGCCTGTTGACGGCGTCTTCGATTTCCTGCTGGGTGGCACTTGCCGGGAGGTCTTCGCGGATCGACGCGATGCCCACCTCAGCGCAGTCCCGGTGCTTCCCGGCGACGTACCACTGCGATCCGGGGTCTTCACCCACGAGCAGCGTGCCCAGTCCCGGGGTGATTCCGCGGTCTTTCAGGGCCTGTGCCCGAACGGCGAGTTCCTGTTTGATGGCGGCGGCTGTCGCTTTGCCGTCAAGCTTCTGTGGCATCAGTATTGTTCCAGTCCTTCGTAGAGCGGGAAGTCCTTGGCGACCTTGGCAACGCGCTCACGCAGCGCTGCAAGGTCAGCACCGGGCTTGAGGGTTTCGGCGATGATGTCAGCAACCTCTGTGAAGGCGGCTGCGTCTAGACCCCGGGTGGCAAGTGCAGGGGTGCCGATGCGCAGACCGGAGGTGACCATGGGCGGACGCGGGTCAAACGGTACGGCGTTGCGGTTGACGGTGATGCCCACCTGGTGGAGCAGGTCTTCACCCTGTTTGCCGTCGATTTCGCTGTTGCGCAGGTCTACGAGCACCAGGTGAACGTCGGTGCCGCCGGAGAGGACGGAGACACCGGCTTCGGCAACGTCGTCGCGGAGCAGGCGTTCGGCAAGGATCTGTGCACCTTCGACGGTGCGCTTCTGGCGGTCTTTGAATTCATCAGCGGCAGCGATCTTGAAGGCGACCGCCTTGCCAGCGATCACGTGCATGAGCGGGCCGCCCTGCTGGCCGGGGAACACAGCCGAATTGATCTTCTTGTTCAGCTCTTCCGAGTTCGTCAGGATGAATCCCGAACGGGGTCCGCCGAGGGTCTTGTGGACCGTTGAGGACACAACATCGGCGTACTCAACCGGGTTGGGATGCAGGCCAGCGGCAACAAGCCCGGCGAAGTGCGCCATGTCGACCCACAGGTACGCGCCGACTTCGTCGGCGATTTCGCGGAAGGCCTTGAAGTCCAGTTGACGGGGGTAGGCCGACCATCCGGCGACGATCACCTTCGGCTTGTGCTCCTGGGCGCGCTGGCGCACCTGATCCATGTCGACGCGATTGGTTTCAGGATCAACCTCATAGGACGACACGCTGTACAGGCGGCCCGAGAAGTTGATCTTCATGCCGTGTGTCAGGTGTCCGCCGTGGGCCAGATCAAGGCCCAGCAGACCGTCACCGGCACGCGCCAGTGCGTGCATAACGGCGGCATTGGCAGAAGCGCCCGAGTGCGGCTGAACGTTTGCGTACTTGGCACCGAAGAGCGACTTTGCTCGTTCAATGGCAAGTTCCTCTGCAACGTCAACATATTCACAGCCGCCGTAGTAGCGGCGGCCGGGGTAGCCTTCGGCGTACTTGTTTGTCAGCACTGAACCCTGAGCCTGCAGCACAGCGCGGGGAACGAAGTTCTCCGACGCAATCATTTCGAGGTAGTCCTGCTGGCGGCCGAGCTCCTGGTCGAGCACCTTGGCGATCTCGGGATCGATTTCCGCAATGCTCTGCGACAGAGGCGTGTTCGACATCCACGTTCCTTTCCTTCAGACGGCAGTTGTGCGGTCTGAGCGGGCACAACGGCCTCATTGTCTCATGTGTCACACAACGCCTTCCCACGCGCAGGCACCCGTTAGCCGGAATCTGCGCTTAAGCACACAACTGAGGCGTGCTTCAGCTGCTAAAGGGAGTGCCTGTGCGGCTAAAGGATGGATTCCGGCTAACGGGCGTGCCGGGACTGCGTACGTGCCAAGGCAAACGCGCGGAAGTATGCAGAAACGCGAAGGGCGCCGCAGAACCAGGTTCTGCGGCGCCCTTCGTTCAGGCTTCAGCAAAGCTCAGATCAGGCTTCGTCCTTTTCAGCGGCTGCGTCAGCTGCGGCTTCCTGGGCTTCGTCTTCCTGCGGACCGGATTCGACATCCGGGGCAGCTTCGACTTCTTCAGCCGGAGCGTCGGCCTTGTCGTCAGCCGATGCGGCAGCTGCGCCTTCTGCTTCCTTCACAACGGCCTGCTTGGGCGAGTACGCCTCAAGCACCAGTTCGATGACTGCCATGGGGGCGTTGTCGCCGGGGCGGGGACCGATCTTGGTGATGCGGGTGTAGCCGCCGGGGCGTTCGGCAACGGCAGGTGCAATCGAGGTGAACAGCTCGTGCACGATGCCCTTGTCGCTGATGGAACGCAGAACGCGGCGACGCGAAGCGAGGTCACCCTTCTTGGCGAAGGTGATGAGGCGCTCAGCGTGCGGGCGCAGGCGCTTTGCCTTGGTTTCGGTGGTCTTCACCGACTTGTTTTCGAAGAGCTGGGCTGCAAGGTTGTTCAGCATTGCCCGCTCGTGCGCCGGGGAACCGCCGAGGCGGTTGCCCTTGGTAGGCGTAGGCATGGGTTTTCTCCTTGGAAATTCTTAGAACTGTTCGTCCTCGACGAACGAAGCATCGTCAGCGGGCTCGGAAAGGGAGGCGGCGCTGTCCTTGAGGCTCAGGCCGAGCTCGTCGAGCTTCTGCTTGACTTCTTCGATCGACTTCGAACCGAAGTTGCGGATATCCATCAGGTCGGCTTCGCTGCGGCTGACGAGCTCGCCGACGGTGTGGATGCCTTCGCGCTTCAGGCAGTTGTAGGAGCGAACCGTGAGGTCGAGGCTCTCAATGGCCAGCGCGAGGTCGGCAGCCATAGCTGCATCAACCGGCGAAGGACCGATCTCGATGCCTTCTGATTCCACGTTGAGTTCACGGGCCAGGCCGAAGAGCTCGACGAGCGTCGTACCGGCCGAGGCCAGTGCGTCGCGCGGCGAAATCGAAGGCTTGGTTTCAACGTCGACCACCAGGCGGTCGAAGTCCGTGCGCTGTTCGACACGGGTTGCTTCGACCTTGTAGGTCACACGCAGAACGGGCGAGTAGATGGAGTCGACCGGGATACGGCCGATTTCAGCATCTGCGTTTTTGTTCTGAGCTGCCGAAACGTAGCCGCGACCGCGTTCGATCGTCAGCTCCATGTCCAGCGAGCCTTCGTCGTTGAGCGTGGCGATGAAGAGGTCCGGGTTGTGGATCTCAACACCGGCCGGTGCGCTGATGTCAGCGGCAGTGACATCGCCCGGACCCTGCTTGCGCAGGTATGCGACGACGGGTTCGTCGAATTCCGAGGAGACGACAAGCGACTTCAGGTTGAGGATGAACTCGGTGACGTCTTCCTTGACTCCGGGAACCGTGGTGAACTCGTGCAGCACACCGTCAATGCGGATGCTGGTGACGGCGGCACCGGGAATGGAGGACAGAAGGGTACGACGCAGCGAGTTGCCGAGGGTGTAGCCGAAGCCGGGCTCCAGGGGTTCGATGACGAACCGGGAGCGCAGATCGGAGACAACCTCTTCTGTGAGCGTGGGACGCTGTGCAATGAGCACGTGGGCTTCCTTTCAGCGAACATCCGCTATATGACGTTCGCGCTTAAAGAGTTCTGGACTCGTTACGCTGTGCAGACTCAGCCGCGGCGGCGTTTGGGCGGACGGCAGCCGTTGTGCGGGTGCGGGGTGACGTCCTGAATGGTGCCCAGCTCCAGACCGGTGGCCTGCAGCGAGCGGATAGCGGTTTCGCGACCGGAGCCGGGGCCCTTGACGAAGACGTCGACCTTCTTCAGGCCGTGTTCCTGTGCGCGGCGGGCTGCAGACTCAGCAGCCATCTGAGCTGCGTACGGGGTCGACTTGCGCGAACCCTTGAATCCGACTTCACCAGAAGAAGCCCAGGAGATCACGGCGCCGGTGGGGTCCGTGATGGAAACGATGGTGTTGTTGAACGTCGACTTGATGTGAGCCTGGCCGTTGACCAGGTTCTTCCTATCGCGGCGACGGGGCTTGCGAGCAGCAGCTCGTGACTTGGGTGGCATCTGTATCTCCTACTCGAACGCTTACTTCTTCTTGCCTGCAACGGTGCGCTTGGGACCCTTGCGCGTACGCGCGTTGGTCTTGGTGCGCTGACCGCGGACGGGCAGGCCGCGGCGGTGACGGACACCCTGGTAGCTTCCGATCTCAACCTTGCGGCGGATGTCGGCTGCAACCTCGCGGCGCAGATCGCCTTCAACCTTGAAGGTGCCTTCGATGTAGTCGCGCAGCTGCACGAGCTGGTCATCGGTGAGGTCTTTGACGCGGATGTCCGGGTTGATGCCGGTTTCCGTGAGGGTCTGGCTCGCACGAGTGCGGCCCACACCAAAAATGTATGTCAGGGCGACTTCCACGCGCTTTTCGCGCGGGAGGTCAACTCCGGCTAAACGTGCCATGTGTTTTCTCCATGTAGATATTCGAAGGTGCTTGCTCAGGCATGTCCGGTTGTCTTCTGCAGACCCGGTCCCCGGCCCTCGAACCGGGGGTGTCGTCCTCGCTGTGCAGGGTGTCCTGCTGCGAGGGGGCGATGCCTGCTTGGGTGTGGACTCGCCTGCCCATAGGGGAAGCGAACCCATCGATCTGCGTTAGCTGATCAGCCCTGGCGCTGCTTGTGACGCGGGTTCGAGCAGATCACCATGACCACCGAGTTGCGGCGGATGACCTTGCAGCTGTCGCAGATCTTTTTGACGCTTGGCTTAACTTTCATCGCTATTCCTTCTTGTCACCACAAAGCCCCTCGGGTCCAGCCCAAGGGGTGGTTGCGGTGAGTGTCAAAAGATCCTTACTTGTAGCGGTAGACAATCCGTCCACGAGAAAGGTCGTAGGGAGACAGCTCCACTACAACACGGTCTTCGGGAAGGATGCGGATGTAGTGCTGACGCATCTTTCCGGAGATGTGCGCAAGCACAAGGTGGCCGTTGGTCAGCTCAACGCGAAACATCGCGTTGGGCAGAGCCTCGACGACCGTACCTTCGATCTCAATGACCCCTTCTTTTTTGGCCATATCGTTCGTTTACCCCTGCTCCCCGCGGAATCCCGCGGATTGAGTGTCTTATCCGTACGGCCCGTAGACGCGACGTTTCGGTTTCTCGCGCTCAATGCCGAACAGACTCCGGACTGGGTCCGGCGTTATTCTGAACTGCAGTAAGCGCGTTATGGGAGACGAAATGCCGACAGCCCACAAGCCAGTTGTCTATCCTACAGCGAATATGCTTGACTTTCCAGCCAGTGTGACGCAGTGCGCAGATGTTCGGCAGGGTCCCCTGGGCACGTGCTGGCTCATGGCACCGCTCATCGCCGGCGAGGTCACAGTTTCCGGATTCTGCGACCGCCTGATCCTGCACAGCACCGGCACTCTCGCGGTCGTTGATGTCGGGTCAGCTCCCGTCACCACAAACATTCCCGCGCACGCACATGACCGCAGCGGGTCTCGTGATGGCACGGTCAACAGCGCGACCCTCATAGAAGCCGCGGCGCAGACTGTACTCGGCTCGCGGCTCGAAGGTCATCTGCCGTTCAAGGGCTTTCAGTTTCTCTTCGGCTCACCCGGTGCGGCCATCCCTGCGCTGCCCGGCTTAGCCCGCGCAGCGCTTCGCGCCGCTGCACACGCTCTTGACAGCGGAAGGCCCGTTGTCGCGGCGACTCTGCCTCGGCGCCGCAGCTTCACCCTGGCCGATGAGCACAACGGCAGGCAAGTGCGGATCACGCCCAATCACGTATACGCCGTCGTTGGACACACGCAGAGCAAGCCTGGCAGCGACTGCAGCGGCGGTCTGCTCATGCGCAATCCCGTGCTCACCGGTCGCACCGACATCGACGTTGACGCGCTGCACCTGAGCGCAGACCAGCTGACCGAAGCGACCATGACGCTCTTCATCGGCCCAAAACCAGCACCGTCCAGGAAAGGTGCGAATACTGGACAACGGGCGGAGCCTCAGTGAGCTTCACCAGGTAGATCAGAAGCGCAAAGCGCTCGCAGATCCCTGACAGCAGGACCCACGAGCGCTTTGTGCTCAATTCAGTTTGGATAAGTCACTGTCGTTCAGCTTCGAGCTTTGCGACGGCTGTAGACTGCCGCCGCCGAACCGGTTGCAAGCAGAGCAGCAGCAATCACAAGAATCCCCGCGATGTTCGCTCCCGTACGCGGCAGCGGACTATCACTGCCTTTGGCTTCTTCGGAAGAAGCCGAACCATCCGCGCTGCCACTGTCCGCGCTGGCACCAGTGGAATCACCACCAGATGCGGTTTGTTCAGCTGTACCACCGGCTGCCGGTGGGTTCTTGTCCGCAGCACCCTCAGCCACGATCTTCAGCCCAGCACTCTTCACAGTC